>BNWJ01000009.1 GCA_025998735.1 Alphaproteobacteria bacterium
AGGTAAATCCAATATTAAGGGGTTGGACGAACTATTTCAGAGTCGGGAACTCCAGTCGATGCTTTGGGTACATAAAAGATTGGATGGAAAAGAAGGCAAGACGCCACTTAATGAGAAGCAGAAAGCGAAAGGGCTTCGGCTGGGAAAGATGGAGTAGAAGCTGGTTATACGCGGTATGTGGGCTGTTTTCAGACTACAGGATCAAGTACTACCAAGAACAGAAAGTGTTGCTGGCATGATAGGTCACATAAACTTTGATGCGAAAATAACAGGAAAGCGTAGTGCGGGAAATCCGCACGCTGCGTTTGACGTGGCGGGCGATGGAAACGTGGCTATCTCAGCTAACGCGCCATTGCTCGACCCTACCTGTGCGGGGGGGGGGCGGCCGACAAAGCCGTACCCCGTCTACCGCGATTAGCTTAAGAGCGGGACAATACCACTATACGGCTTGTCACCGGCGTGTCCGTTTACCTCATGGGACGAAATCCACTCTTCCATCCTGATCGGGTGTAGCTCATGGATATATGCGTTACGCTTCCTCTAATAATCAGATTTAGATCTTTCTATGGCTATAGTCATGGCATCATCTTCAAGTTGTCGAGCGTCCTCAAAATGAGTACTTCGGTTATCTTTAGCGGCATTTACAGCCTCGGCTTGCGCATCTACCGCCCTCTGTGCGCGCTCTTTTGCTTCTTGAGCCATTCTTCTATCGCTCTCCTTTTTTTCTGCATATTTTCTTGCTTCACGCTCCATTCTTCTATCGAACTCTTCTTGCGCGGCGCGTGCTCTTGACAACCGCTCGTGTTCAGCTCGCTCGCTCGCTTCCTGCGCTCTTCTCCTATCGCGTTCCGCCCTTTCCGCCCATTCTCCAGCTTCCCGTGCTTTTTTTCTATCGTGTTCCGCTCTTTCCGCCCATTTTCTCGCTTCCTGCGCTCTTCTCCTATCGCGTTCCGCCCTTTCCGCCCATTCTCTAGCTTCGCGTGCTTTTTTTCTATCGTGTTCCGCTCTTTCCGCCCATTTTCTCGCTTCCTGTGCGTTTCTTCTGTCCCGGTCTGCCCTTTCCGCCCATTCGCTAGCTTCCCGCTCTTTTCTCCTATGGTGTTCCGCTCTCTCTCGTGCTTCCCTCGTCATCGAACTTTCGTATGGTTCGTAGCCTGATTTATATGCGGAGTCATAATCCGATGTATAGGTAGATTCATAGTTTGTCACATGAACGTTTTCTCTGCAACTGCAGCACAACAAAAAACCAAGAAGACCTGCATATGTTGGCTTCGCAAAGAATTTTACACAACAAAAAAACACACTCTTCATTTTCATTTTATACCTCATACTTGAAAACTATCCTTGTATAGAATATATGAAGTCAACGTTTTTGTCAAGCGTTATTTTAAATAAATTTCTCTTTCTTTTGAGATAACGCGAAATCTTTCAATTATCCGTGATTAATTTTTAATGCTCCATACGAGGAGCGTGCACAAAATCCAATTTTTCATCTTGAAAAAATGTGCTCCATCAGATATATTTTATTCATTAACTCAGTGTGTTAATATTCTATTATAGTTTGGATGAGAGTTTTTTTTATATGCTTCCGAATCTCTTAACTCTATCAAGAGTGTTTTCTATACCTTTTATAATTCTGTGTTTTTACATAGAAGGGTTTTGGTCACATTTATCGGCGACACTGCTGTTTATAATCGCTTGCATAACTGATTTTTTCGATGGCTATCTGGCAAGACAGTGGAAGCAAGTATCTGCTTTCGGAAGATTTATGGATCCAGTTGCCGACAAATTGCTGATATCGACAATTTTATTGATGCTATCCGGAATGGGTGTAATAAATGGGTTGCATTTGATAGGAGCCTCGATAATTTTGGCAAGAGAAATTATGGTATCTGGACTGAGAGAGTTTATGTCCGAAATGCGCATGAAGGTTCCGGTTACAAAATACGCAAAATGGAAGACCGTAATGCAGATGCTGTCGGTAACTTGTTTGCTGTGTTCAGCAATGTTTCCGGATGTAAGCTCTATCAAGAGCATTGGGGTTGTGACTCTATGGCTTGCTGTGATAATGACCGTCTTTACCGGAGCTCGTTACCTAAGGTTCGGCATAGTGAAAATGGCAAATAAATCTCTCACATAACTTAACACCCGTCTTTGTTTTTTGTGGCGCAATCTGCGGTTGAGGGGGGCAATAATCGAACCATCAACGCTTGTGTTTTTTGAAAAATAGGTACACAAAACACCACAAAGAACAGAAAAACACTGCCTTCTGTTTAAATTTCTGCTTGCGAAAAAGTAAGGGAAGTGGTAAGCCCACATAACCATTGTCCCCCCAGCAGTTTGCAGAAAACCCTGAAATTACCGGGTTTTTTGGATTTTTCGATGCACGCAGGACCTCTTCCACCAAGTACCATTTTTCCGCAAAAGCGTTAAAAAATCGCTAAAATTTTCAACCGTTAACGGAAATTTTATCATTTCCTGATATGGTATCTGGCGGAGAGGGACTCGCGGCGCATTTCTCCTATAAATCAACTCAAAATCAGAGCATTGCGGAACTCCTAGGGTGTTAAGGATCTGTGTGAAAATAACTTGAACTTTTGTCTTGCGGAAATACTATAATTCCATGCAACACACCTGCTGAAAGTTCATTTTATTTTCGCACGAGGCCTAAGCACATAACCTTTCCATGCTCGCAACATTATGCGAAAAAAATTAAATGTTAACGTTTCTTTAACGAATCATTGTTATATTAAATTTAACCAACAAGTTTGGCAAAAACACCGAGATTTTGTCAAGTTGATTATCCAACATGTTTTTGTATTTTCGCAAAGTAAGAAATCGTCTGCAACATCATGAAGATTCCGATGTTTGCAGGTGCTTTTTGGTACGTGAATATCGTTCTCCTTTGTGAGGAACATTGTTTTTTATGACTTTTATTAAATGGAGATTTTTATGAATTATCTAATATCAGGTCTGTTAATTTACTTCTCCCTTTCGGAGGTTTCTTCGACGCATCTAACGGACACTTTCAAATCGCGGTCGTCAATGAATTTTTCCACAAAGGAGGTGACAGGACCTCTGTCGCAATCGTCGAAAAAATTGCGATTGGTTGAAGAGGGGAACGCCGAAGCTGGAACTGCCCGCAGTTCCACGTCAGACCTACGGACATCAAGGGCGGATGACAACGAAACTCCAGCGGTCGATACCGATGATGTTTTTATAAACCGACTGCTGCAAATGGATTTCTTTCAAAGAAATCCACATATGGCTATGCTGTTGCAGACGTATAAAGGCAGCCTGAGTGAAAGGGACAAGATGCGAATTTCCATGAACATTATTGATCAAGAACTCGTCATATATGATAGGTCAATAAAATTTTGGCAGTTTGCTAGATTCGTGGCTGGAACTTGCAGAAATGTCCTGCTTGCTGGTAAAATTGGCCTGGCGGCGGCGGGTCAGTGGTTCGCCCACGATCCGAATCTTTCCAACATTTTTCTTAAAATTACGCTTGCCATGGGTGTTACGGAGATAGGCTGCAATATGTTGTGCGATTATTCCGATCAGCGGGTGGATAAAAGGTTGATGGAAAACCTTTTCAGGTGCACTGAACGCGACGGCAGGAGGGCGGCTTCGATTGCCGATGGCCGCGTTCTTTCCAAAAAAGGATTAGCGTACGTTGCTGCGGGAAGACTGATGGCGGCTGCCGGCAGAAATAGACGCTCAGGAAACGGCGACAATTCCAGACAGCTTTCGCCCCAAGATGCTGCGCCCGCGCCATCGCCATCGCCATCACCTTCCTCGTCGAATCCATTTTCATTAGTAGGTGATGCTACCGCTCATCGCCACTCAGCGCTTTCGCACCATACGCTCGCGGCCGATGCAGCGCACGGTGCCGCAGCAAGTTCAGGGAATATAGTAGTAGCATCTGCTGCATCGACATATACGCCACCGTCGCCGTCATCTATACAGCTTCCGTCGCCGAATGCTAGTAATTCATCATCATCGGCAGCATTGCTGCCGTCCTTGCAGACATCTCAGTTTTCTACGGCTGCCCTGACGCCATCGAGCTCTATAATTTCAACAGGTGGAGATTCATTGGAAGCAGATTTATCTCCAGATGATGAAAAAGAGAGGGAATGAAAAAACAGATGATAACAAAAATGCCCTTGTTTTTTTTGCAACAGCCATTAACATACGAACAATGGTTTTGTTGGGAAGTCTTGTTATGATGTGTCAGATTAAGAAGTATACTGCGTTTTGTGCGTGTTTAGTGTTCGTGTGTAGTCAAGCGCTTTGCAGTGTATCTGCTGCCGGAGAAGATACCTCGACTAGTGCGATCAGCGAGGCAGAACAGGGCAGCGGATCCACCGCAGAGCAAAAACCAGATGATAATGAGTCGATCAGTGATAGCGATGCTTCTTCCACTAAAACCCAGGAAGACATTGTAGATTCTGGAGAATTTAAACAAACGTCAGAAGATGAAAAACTTGAAAAGCAAGCTATTGAAGAGGAAAAATCTGAGCAACAAGCGGACGATCGATTGGTAGATTCCGAAGAGAAATATTCTGCCCCGCTGTATGACAAGCTAGTTCCAGTAAGTGGGTGGGATAGATATTCCTGCGATTCGGCATCTACTGTCAGTCAGTGGCTGCGCTGGTGGAAGTATCTGTGTCTCGAGAAAAATGAGACTCTTCTGATGTCCTGGATCGATGGACTGGTTCTAAAAATCTATCCTAAAAATGAGATTTGTAGAGCGCTGTTCGTAAAAGGGATATACAATCCAAATCAATTGGTTGTTGTTAACTCTCTGTTGCCGAAAGGTGGTATTCTAGTGGATGCCGGAGCAAATATCGGATATTCTCTGCTGCTGGCATCGAAGGCTATCGAGAAAAAAGGGCGCATCGTAGCTTTGGAACCTAGCAAAAGAGATTTTGATCGTTTGCAAGAGAATGTTAAAATCAACAAATTGGACGATGTCATATCCGTCTACCGTTATGCGGTTTCTGACAAAAAAGGTAACGCCGATCTGATGGTCGCAGATGAAGAAAGAAGCTCACTCAACACGCTTGGAACTGAATTCAGTGTGAAGGGTGTCGAAAAGCTTGCCAGCGAAAATGTCGAGACAATCTCCATTGATGAGTTGGTTTTTGAAAAGAAGATAGATAAAGTCGATGTCCTGGAATTGGACATTGAAGGCAGTGAAGATCTCGCCCTAAAGGGAGCGATGAAAACAATAGAAAGGGATCATCCCGCTGTTGTGCTCGGAGTAAATGATAGTGCCCTAAAGTCATGCGGTACCAGTAAAGCGGACATCAAAAAAATACTGCGAGAGCTGAAGTATCGCGTATATAAGATTGTGGAATCACCTACTTTTGCTCTGAAAGAAGTTGAAGATATTGAGACTGAGCACGAAAAAGTGGTGTTCTGTCTGCATGAAAGCGTGGTGCCTCCGAATTTGCCTCAGCCGGAAGAGAAAAGCATTTTGTGTCGCATATGTGGTATGTTTCGCTAGGTGAGCACCGCAGGCGTTAATGCTGTCACTGCCTGTTGAACGGTATGCCGGAGTTGTCTTCAATGCTGAGGCTATTTCGACAGCAGTAAATGGGTCCAGCGTCACGCTGGTTGATATAGATCGGTGAAGTTTTGCGTGTTGAATTTTCTAATTTTGTTAAATGGTGTAGTGGGCTGCTGAAACGGTCTCATGGTTTCGAGGGGATTTTGTCTAAAATTGTCTCCATTTCCATAAGGTTATCGTATTACACAACTAAATGGACGGTGGTCGGCGAGAATTTTCCCAACGAGTATCATGAATCCAGAAGGCCGTTTATAGTGTGTTTGTGGCATGATAGACTCATGTTGGCTCCCTGCGTATGGAAATGGAAAAAGCCTCTGCATGTGCTTGCCTCCGGTCATCGGGACGGAAGATTTATCGCAAGAGTTGTGCAAAATTTCTCAATGCCGGCTTTGTATGGCTCCACCGGAAAAGGATTTTCCGCCGCTAAAAAATTGGTACAGCTGATAAGAAAAGGCGAGTACATAGCCATCATTCCGGACGGTCCACGAGGTCCAAGACACAAACTGTATCCGGGAGTAATCGCCATCGCCAAACTTGCAAAGGCAGATATTCTTACATATAGTTTTTGTGTCAAAAGATATCGTAGACTTAGTTCCTGGGATCGTTTTATTGTAGTCTGGCCGTTTAATCGTGGCGTTATGGTGTGGAATAAGCCGGTTCGCTACGATGACATCAAGGATCTTACGGAAGAAGAGGCGGTCGATCTCGTGGAGTCTCGCATAAACGAAGCGTCAAACGAAGCATATAGGATTTTAAGTGAATAAGTTATACAGAACTTTGTTTCAATTACTATCGCCACTATTGAGGGTGTATTTCTACTCGAGATGCTTCTATGGAAAAGATAGAATTGGATCAGTGTGCAATCATTTTGGGAAAGCGACAATTCCGAGACCAGCCGGTAAACTCATTTGGGTGCACGCCGCCAGTGTCGGGGAATCCACGGCGGCTCTCACGTTCATCAATCACATAAAGAAGAAATTCACGGATCTGAATGTGCTAATTACCACGATAACCGTCACGTCGTTCGATATTTTAAAACCAAAAATAGAAAAAATAAGCAATTGCCATCATCAATATGCGGTGGCCGATAATCCGAGATGGATAAAGCGCTTTATGGATCATTGGAAAGTGGACGTCGCGGTTTTTTTGGAGTCGGAAATTTGGCCGAATACAATGGAGGAACTCGAGAAAAGAAAAATACCGACTTTCTTATTGAGTGCAAGATTATCTCCGAAGTCGTTCAAGAGATGGTGTATGGTCAGAGAATTTTTTTCAAAAGTTGTTGGGAAATTCGATGCGATATTGGCGCAGTCGTCGCTGGATGAAGAAAGATTCCGTCATTTTTCTCCGGAAAACACAAAGCTAATCGATAACTTGAAATATGCAAACGCACTTCTTCCATGCAACGATAAACTACTGGAAGTTTTTCAAAAACTCTGCAAAAACAAGAGAGTTCTGGTGGCCGCTAGTACCCACGAAAAAGAAGAAGAAGCGATAATCGAAGCGCACATAAAATTGAAGAAAGAATTTGATATCGTCACAATAATAATCCCGCGACATCTAACGCGCGTAAAAAGAGTCTGCGAAACAATTCAGAAATATGGATTGAGTTTTTCCCTTAGAACAGTGGTTGCACCGCAGGCGTTTACTAATTCAAATTCAACATCGCAAATACAGTCTGCACACGATGAAACAGACGGCAAAGCCATTAGCGCAGGTGCTGCAAGCACCGAAGCAGAAAACGCCCGTGTCGCAGACACATATTGTATTGATTCCTTCGGAGAAGTGGGAACGTTTTTCAGAATTGCAGATGTGTGTTTTGTTGGAGGTTCGTTGGTTCCGATCGGCGGGCACAATATCTACGAACCGGTTGCAATTGGTAAGCCGGTATTGCACGGACCATTTATGGACAACGCATTGGAAATCCGAGATTTTTTGCATTCCCATGACGTCGCATTTGAAGTTCACGATGCAAATGAAATATATGATGTGTGTTATCGATTGCTGTCCGACGCGAATTTGCTGAAAAAATTTTCTGAGACGGCCCAAAAAATCACCAAAAATGAATCGCTTGCGAAAATCGACGAAATAATGCAACTGGAGAAAATTCTATGATTATTTTATGTGCTGCATTCACGCTCATGTTATTTTTTGGACTGATGTACATGAGTTTCGTGGTTTTTGCCATAACGCTGGTGTTCATTATTTTTTTCTCGCTAATGCTTGTGCCATTTTTCGTGTTTGAATCAATGTGGTGCATTAGTTCGTTCATAATGTTGGATATAGTGCTTGCCGTTGTCATAGGATTACTATATTTAAAAAAGAATCGGTGACGCATGGAATATGTGGTGTTATCCCAATTGATCACACTTGTTCTTGGAAATATTCTACAGCAACATAACTTTATTGAGTCTGAAAAATATAAATACTACGTACCTCTATCTTCATTTATCACGGCGGTAGTTTCCATTGTTTTTTTCATTCTGCAAATAAGAAATCCGTCCGTTGGGTATCATAATTTGTGCGATTTATGTCTCGCGAAAAACATCACATTTTCCTTTGGAGTGCTGTCGGATTCACTAAGTATAACAATTAGTTGCGTCGTATCAATTATAGCGACGCTTTCCAATTTCTATTCCATCGGATACATAAAAAAGAATACGAACACATTTTTGGTTTACATAAATGCATTGTCATTTGTCATGGTTATTTTTGTTGCCGCCAAAAGTCTTCTGCAATCCTATGTGGCGTTGGAATCCATGGTGATAATCATTTATTTGATGACACGTTCCGACAAAAAAAGCGAATCGATCGGATCTGCCATTGCGTTTCCACATAAATGGGCTAACGTTGGATTTATCGTATCGATGATTGTGATAATGTATACTTTTCAATCGGTTGACTTCGATGACATCAATAAATTTTCCATGCAAAACGATGAACAACTCGATGTATTGGAATTTATTTCGATATTTATGCTGCTGGCGATATTTGTGAAAACCGCTCAGTTTGGTTTTTCCGGCTGGCTGACGAAATCCATGGCATCATCTTCAATTCCATTCGCGGCCGTTGTGCTGTCATCAACGGTTGCGCCATGCGGAATACTGCTGCTAATACGTCTCCAGACTATATTCGAATGCAGCGAATTTGTTCAGAACATCATGATAATCGTCGGCTCGTTTTCGGCGGTATTTTTCGCGACGAGAGCGATGCTTTGCTTCAACGTAAATCAGATTCTCGTCTATTCCACCTGCTCTCAAATCGGCTTAATGATTATAGCCTGCGGATTTTCCGCCTATGGAGCGGCGATTATTCTATTTGTTACGCATGCGTTTTCCAAAGCGCTTCTGGCGTTTGTCATTGGATCAGTGATTCATGCATTATCCGGCGAGCAAAATCTGCACAATATGGGCGGGTTATTCGAATTGCTTCCCAAAACATATGCTTTGTTTATTTCCGCAACGGCGTCTATAATATGTTTGCCACTGATGTCGTCCTACTACGCCTACAAAGTATTTTTGGGAGAAATTTTGAACAGCGAGATGTATCTGGTGGCGCTGCCACCGATTATTGCGACTTCAATACTTACGGCCACATACTTGTTCCGCATGATATACAAAATATTTCACGGCGAAAAAAATCTGGACGAAACTATCTTGGCGTACATGAATGAAGACAATGCATACATGAATCGTGTGTCATACATTGCATTATTTTTTGCGATTTTTTCCGGAGTTATTTTTTATTACGCCGCCTACGCAGACGAAGTCTGGCGAGATATTTTTGCGTTTTCCAAGAGTCGCTGTCATCCGGGAATCCTGTTGTTTATTTCTACATTGGGAATCGTTTTTGCGACCATAGTATGTAAATCGGTAAAACCAATAGCTATCCAGTGGTTGCACCACGGGCGTTTTATAAGTAAGTGGTTGCACTACGGGGGGAATTTTATAAGTAAGTGGTTGCACCATATGTGTTTTATAAGTGCGACATGCACCAACATCGGAATCAAGTTGAATAAAGTCCATATTTTTACCGGAAAGCATTCTGTAGTGATTGGTTCCGTATGCATCGTTTTAATTGTGTTTTCATATCTGGCGATACGGATAACTAACCTACTATGATAGATAACATATTTTCCTACAGTGCTTCACTTTTTGTGATTCTAATACCGTTGATCAGCGCGCTCTGCATAATCAAAATCGACGAGAAGAATCTGCAGCTAAATATAAAATTGGTAAGCATCTGGTCTTCGGGATTTGTCTTTGCTCTAACAACCGGATTATTGTTGTTTTTCGATGACCACGAAGCCATATACTACTACGAGTATTTTTCCCTGAACATAAACAGAATATCGATCTATTTTATGGAGGTCACGGCGTTCATAACACTGATGTGCACCATAATCGCGAAAAATGAAATAGACCACGACGTAAAAAAATTCAACATAATGGTGATGGTTCTCGAATCATCGATGCTGATGTTATTTTCCATAACAAACATCCTACTGTATTCCTGTTTGCTGGAAATCATTGTATTAGCTGCATATTTTTTGGTGGGATTTTTCTCCACAAAACGCAAATACCCATCAAAAGATCTTATTATATTATTTTCTGGAGTGATTTTTGTGATACTCGGAACGGTGTACATAATAAGCGTAACCGGCGTAAGGGAAATATACGTCCTATCGAAGTACAGTCTCTCATTCAATCAGGAGTTGATATTCTTCGTGATGTTTTTCATGGGATTGTATTGCATATCCGGATTATTTCCACTACACCTATGGACAGCTGACAGTTATCCCACATCCGTTTTCATATTATTACTGGGAGCAATATCGCTGATCGGCGGATTCGGCATGATAAACATACTAATTCCCATAGCAAAAAACGTATATCTGCAGGTGCACGATTATATTTCTCACATAGTTTTGATATCAGTCATTTATTTCACATTGTCTGCGAGCGCTCAAAGGGATTACCAGCGAATTCTAGCGCATATTTCTACCGCAAATATCTCTGTCTCCCTAATGGGCCTATTCTCGTGTCATGCGGAAGGAATTGTCGGCGCCATCTACAATATGATGACGAACAGCGTAACAATAACGTCGCTGTTAGTAATAAACGACAAAGGACTATTGTGCTCGCCATCATTGGCAAAAATATCGATTATTCCTCTGCTCACAATCTTATCGATGCCATTGCTGCCGCTTTTCTATGGAGAATTTCTCATAATATACAGTATGTTACGTGAAAATCTCGTGTTTGGTATACTATTGTGCGCTATTCTAATGCCCGGAATGTTTTTTGCTGTAAAGACTTTCTGCGAACAATGTAATATTGGAATCGAGAAAAAAATCAGTGGCTACGATTTCTTCTATTTAATACCACCAGTGGTCTTTATAGTGGCGCTTGGCATCAGCGTTACGTGTTGTAGTACGAATGCGCTGTGGAAATACGTGTCCAGGATTACTGGAGGAGCTTAGTGTTATGATCGGTGATTTCTTTCCGGAGGTTTTGCTATTTTGCTACTGTGTAACTGTGATGCTTCTGAAGCGTTTCCGTCAAATGGAAATAAAATGGCAGCCGATATTACTTCTGGCGGCGGTGGCGTGCTTTATAGGTGGAGACGATTCTCAGAAATCGTATTTATTAGAGTATAGGTATTATGAATCACTGCTGAAGGTCACGGTATTAATTACGGCATTTCTCATATGCCATTTCACAAACGAAAGCGATTTTCGAGAGCATGTGTTGCTTGTGCTTTCCACGCTCGGATGCATAGCGACATTTTCCTCCTGTAATCTTGTTTCGATGTTGTGCTCGCTGGAATTATCCGTCGTTCCAATATATTTCGTGATTGCACAAGTTCTTGCGGCGTCTGTATTATCAGCAAATGCGCGTGCTGCACGCACTATTGTTTATGGAATAGCAAGTACATTGATATTTGTTGTTTCCATATGCCTAATGTATGTTTCCACAAGATTTTCTAATTTCAGTGACATTCGCTATGCCTTTTCTTTTTTTCCGAAACAGGACAATCTGATTCTGGTGGCATCTACGCTTATGCTGCTGTCTATCTGCATGAAAATCGGCATATTCATGTGTCATTCGTGGATAATTGACGTACTGGAGAACAAGACATCCAGCACTCTAATGATACTTGGTGTTCTGAGGTTTTCCATCATAATAAGTGCATATAAATTGCTAACATCAGTTTTGTATCATATTGATATATCAGGAATAGTCATCATATTATCCTGCATTTCGATAGTCTTCGGAAGTGTTTTACTGACTTTCAGCAAGAGAATCAAAAAAATCATCTGGTATTTATGTGTCTGTCATTCTGGAATAGTGCTTTTGTGTTGTTCCTGCAAAACATACACTGCCATGAGAAGCATAGTATGCATGGCGTTGTCTGACTTGATTTCCATCTCGGGGATACTCATGTTTTTGTTGGCCATAAAAAAAAGCAGCAACAAAGACATAGAACACATTCGCGATTTGAACTCCCTATCAAAATGGGACACGCAAATGGCAATATCATTGTCTGTGTTTTTCATATCCATGTTCGGACTGCTACCGCTGATTGGATTCTGGGGAAAATATTACGCACTATTATCATTGATGGAAAAGGAGTTCCTGTATCCCATAATTTCCTTGGTGTTTTCTTTGCTCATCAGTTTGATTTGTGCCGCAAAACTACTGGGCGCCATTTGGTTCGGAGAACCTGACGATAATCATTCGTTCAGGGTAAACGACGATACGCTAATCAAGGTGATCAATCTGCTTCCGTATCTGGCAGTCACATCCATTCCATTTGCTCTCAAAATAGCATATCTTATGAGAATAGATTTGTATTTCGTACGATAGGACCTATGCGAATAATAAAATTCAACATAATTGATAGTACTCATAGCTATGCTTTAAAGTTGATCAACCTTTCGCATAACCTTCCTCTATCCGGTCTTTTTGTCGTCGATCCGGTGCTCGAATCCTCATGTACATCCAAGTACACTCCGGTTCTGCGCTCCGTGTCTCCTAAAAAATCCTCTGATATAGTCGGTTCTACGAAAGATCTAATAAATGGATCTGTTGAATGTGCCATAATAGCGGACCGCCAAACCAAAGGCATTGGTAGATGCAATCGCGAGTGGATATCGGACAGCGGAAATCTATTCGTTTCCATCATAAAGTGGCTACCACCAAATGTAGATGTCGGGAAAATCTCGCTTACCATTGCATGTGCAGTTAGGGACACGATAGCGCATTTTGTCGGAGATTCCAGTGACCTTACGCTTCATTGGCCCAACGATGTCTATCACAGAGATAGGAAAATAAGCGGCATACTAATAGCAGTCGCCGGAGAATGGATGGTAATCAGCGTCGGAATAAATGTGAACTCTGCTCCACAACATGATGTTGGATCCACCAATAATAAAAAGCATGTGCTGCAAGCACCAACCAGCATAGCGGATGTCCTCTCTTCGAGAGACATCCCCACCATGAGTGTATTTAATATATTGATAACAAACGTAGATAAGTGGCTCCTCCTATTGGAAAAATCGGATTTTTCTAGTATAAGGTCTTATTGGTTACAAAATATTAACGGAATAAAGTGTAATGTTGTTGTAAAGAATGGAGTAGAGTCTCTTTCTGGACTGTTTTACGACCTCGATGAGTCTGGTCGATTGGTTTTGGAAAAAAACGGCAAGTATTTATTTATATCCAGTGGTGATCTATTCTTAAATCAAGAAGGAATCGTAATAAGTAATGAAGAAAAAATCTGAAAAAACAAAAATGAGTGGAGTAAATTTTATATCCATCGGCGGATGCTCCGAAATCGGAATGAATCTGTACGCCTATGTCATAGACGATCAGTGGATACTAGTGGATATGGGAATGGGATTCGATAACAATCTCGGCAGAGAGCTGCTGGTGCCGTCACCGGAGACGCTCATAAAGAATAAGTCCAAAATAAAGGCTCTGTTTGTAACTCATTCGCACGAAGATCACATAGGTGCGATTCCATACATATGGTCGATGGTCGGATGTCCCATCTATGCGCGTCAATTTGCTATTGAAATGATTAAGGATCGCTTGCAGCAGTTTGGGATTGAAAAAGACGTTCCACTCATAAAAGCGTCCGTCGGTGCCAATATATCTGCTGGTGATTTCGATGTGGAATACATTCAGGTTGCGCACTCTACTCCGGAATCTTCTGCGTTGGCCATCAGGACTCCAGAAGGCGTGATAATTCACACCGGAGATTGGAGATTAGACGATGATCCGGTGCTCGGCTCCAAAACCGATGAAAAAAGATTAAAGGAATACGGAGATTCCGGCGTTCTCGCCCTCGTCTGCGATTCAACCAACGTATTTAGGAACGAAAGATTCGGATCCGAAAAGCAAGTTCGGGAGAATCTCATTAAAATCGTAAAAGAGCACAAGAAAAATCGCATTCTGATAACTTGCTTCGCCTCGAACTTGGCGAGATTGGAAAGTTGCTACTTCGCAGCTAAAGAAAGCGGACGTCAAATGGTGGTCGCCGGCAGATCTATCAAGAGAATCGAAAAAATCGCGAAATTATCCGGATATCTTTCCAATATACCGGCTTTTCTGGATGAGAAAAAGGCTGACTCGCTGGATCCGTCGAAAACATTGTTGGTGTGTACCGGCAGTCAGGGAGAACCAAATTCCGCTCTTGCAAAAATAGCCGATGGCGGTCACAAAAACGTATCGCTTACCAAAGACGATATCGTGATATTTTCCTCTCGTGTCATTCCGGGAAACGAAAAATCTGTTCTTGAAATACAGAATTCGCTGACCTCCAAAAACGTGAAAATCATAATGGATGTGGATAGTGACATACACGCGTCTGGACATCCGAGCAAGGCTGAGTTGGTGCATCTCTATAATCTAACAAAGCCTCAGATACTGGTGCCGATACATGGCGAGACGGTCCAGCTGCACAAACATGCTGAAATAGGAAATGAGCACGGCATAAAAGACGTCATTATACCGCATGATGGATGTGTTCTGAGATTATCCAAAAATGATCCGAAGATAATCGATGATATTTCCTGTGGCGTGCTTGCGGTGGACGGAAGTAAACTCATACCAATCGACGGCATAGTCTATAAGCAGAGAAAAACACTGTCATCCAGTGGCGTAGTCAGCGCCTGCGTTAGCTACAACAAAGGAATGATAAAACTATTGGATCTGCAATGCGTTGGCATCTTCGAGAATTCCGAGCAATTGGAAGCAGACGATATCAAAAAAGACATTTCTTCGGAAATAAAATTATCTCTGGAAAACATCTTTAAAGGAAGAGGAAACGCAAAAGACATACAGTCTTCTGTTGAGAAAATTGTCCGTACTGCTTTTATCGATGCCCGCGGGAAGAAACCAGTCGTGTTTGTGCACGTAATTACAGTGTGACGCCAACGTGACGTTGGATCCATTAATGGCTTCGTTATCAGTTGTGAATGGGTCACAAGACTCCGAAAATTTAGCCGCTATGCATGCTGCTTGTTTTCGAGATCACTGGAGTTCCGAATGTTTCCAATCACTTATGGAGAAAACGCAATGCTTCGGATTTATCGCAAATTACGAGCAAAAAGACTGCGGTTTCGTCTTGTGTCAGTATGTTCTTGATGAGTCAGATCTTCTTCAAATTTGCGTTCTTCCGGAATATCGAAGAAGAGGAATAGGCGAAACTCTTCTAGAAGAATCCAAAAAATACGCTCAAGCTAACGGAATAGAAAAAATCTTCCTGGAAGTCGCTGTTGATAATTTTTCTGCCATAAAACTCTATGAATCTGCAGGATTTCAAAAAATTTTCGAGAGAAAAGGATATTACCGTTCTGCAGATTCATCCATTAACGCCGCCGTTATGGCGTATATTTTTTAGACTGAATCAATAGATCCGCGAATTATACACATATTCAACGTAAAAAGTTGGATTTTCGTGGAAAGACTTTTTCTTTTGGATTCTAAGCACCTCTTGATGGAAAAGGCTAATTCTCGTCTCGAGGATGTGCAATCGTCTTTAGTAGTCGAAGCCTGGAATTCCCGAATTTTTTGTAGTTTTTGGGAGATCCGAGGTTTTCGGTGGCTCTTCGTTATGGCATGAACAGCTTTTTAGATATCTTATTAGAAAGAGATCCCTTGTTATCCACTTGGTATTTGTCGATACTTTTACGTTTATTATGCCATCAGACACAGACGGTGGATTATCTGCCGTATCAATGACGAAGGCAACAACATCAGCCGTATTATCGTTAGTGTCACGTACATCGATCTTAATCGTTGTTGGGTTGACCTGTTGGCAAAAATATTCTTGAGGATCCAGCGGATCATTTGTACTATATATTCTTTGGAAGTCTTTTCTGGTTAAGTTTGATTCAACAATGTATATGAGTGGGCGAGCGTTGCCGTCTACAGTCTGTTTTTCAGGAATTTCCAGCGTCTTAAACGGAACATTCCCGACGCCATTAGTGTTTGCACTTTCCCATCCGCTGTTGTCGCTGGCGGGACGTGGCAATCGATGATGATTCGCCAAAAATGCCGCCAAAGACTCAGTTACGATCTCGATGTTTTCTCTCGTGATCCTTGCTTTCATCATTTTGTTTGCAACTATTGTTCTTGTCACAAAAAAACCTGAGATTAATCCGATAATGGAGATAACAATTGCCACCTCTAACAGCAATGACCCCTTCGAGAGTGATCTATGTCGGAGCCGTGTTCTAGAAAATTCTGAACATAATGATGCAATCTTTTTTTTTATCTTTGAGATCATATTTTTGTCCAATTGACGACGATCCGGACGCCTTCATGGTTATAACGTCGCCGGTTGATGGTTCTCCGGTATCTGAATTTTTATCGATAAAATAGGCATCTTCCTGCGATATTATGCCTGTGAAAGTTTTGTTGTCGCTTGTTCCTCCCGATAGAATTGCCCAAGTTCCTGAATGTCCTCCTGGAGCATTGGTGGATATCGTATAGAATCCGCCGATTTTGCTCACTGGATTACCATTATTCATTTCCAGATGTATTACATCCGAGGCGGCCAGATGTCCCCAGAATCTTTTGGAATCATCGATGGAAACAATCTTCCCATCTCCTTTTCCATTGCTAGCGGAACCGCCAATTATGTCTGCTGCGTTGGCCAGATCGCCAGGCATCGCTCCGTATGTTTCCATAAACGAGTGAGCGGCAACTCGAATGGAATTCGTTTGCTCAATGATGGATCTCAGCTTGGCCGTGCGAATTAATTCTCGACCTTTTAGTGTAAAGCTTGCAATCAATCCGATTATGACAATTGCTATTGCCACTTCAATCAGGGAAAATCCGCGGGATTCATTTTTTAGATGGAGTTTCATTTTTAAACCTCAGTTGGCGCATTTCAGGTGCAAACGTCTTGTATATCTTTTCGTCTGCTTTATGATGCATTTTCGATTTATTACTTAAAATAGTGGCCCTCAGAAAAATCACAAGCTCAGTCACTTCCGTGCGTTTCTCACGAGATCCACTTATGAAATCAATTGGAGTATCTTCGACTCCCGGTAGTCCATATCTATCATTCTTGGATTCTTCCTTCATCAACCCTCCCATTACAGCGATTTGACCGGAATGAAGTCTCAGCACCGAATCGAGCTCACGCACATCGACAATCGGAATCTTTTGCGTTTGAGGTTTAGTAGATCCTTGTTGCGAATCTTTTTCGGTAATATTAAAGCAATTTACAGGCAGATCTATTGTACGTGATATTTTGGAAATTGTAGGACGCAAACTCAACAGAACAGTATTGTTTTTTCTATCGATAGAAGGTTGAACAGTCATAACAAGACCGATTGGAATTGTTTTAAGATTTCCTGACAGCATTTCCATATTCATCGCATCAAGTTTGGAGCCACCGTATTGTCGCTGAAATTCCGGAATATATACGACCTCGTTTTTCGCAACCTTAAATACGGCCGAATGATTATTTAGTACGGTAATTCTCGGACTGGAAAGAGTTTTTACGGATCCGAATCTTTCTATGAAACCGGCAATAATTTCTATGCCGTTTCCATTGATACCGGCCGAAAAAAGGTTATCTCCACCGAAAGATCTTTGGAAAACACTTTTTTCTTTGCGCATAATGTTCCAATTGATGCCGCTCCTATACTCGTCGTTCAGAGTGACCTCCAGGATTTTGGCCTCTATGAGCACCTGCGTTTCAGATGCTTCCTTTAGTAAATTGAGATAATTCTGAATTTCGTCGTGTTTTTCCTGAGTTGTGCAGGCACTGATTAGGCCTGTTTGTCGATGAATGGTGACATAGTTTCCATCCATATCTCCAACTATGGCCTTCAGAGTATTTTCCAATTCTGTCCAGAAATCGCTCTTGGTTGTGCCGGAGACAAAACTACTGGAGCCGTTGTTTGATGATGTGCCGTTTTGTGCATTGTTTGTTTCGGAAAATCCAGAGACGTTCTCGGAAAATATGTCAGTGGCAATGGACATTGAACTATGCGCATCCCTCTGTATATTCAGGGAAGGAACGCTGTATGTGTGCAAAGTGGGAGAATCATACTCGATTTTTACGGAATTTCCCTTTATGCAGTACTTCAAATTTGAGCAACTGCAGATGTCCCGGAGAATATCCAAAAACGGACGATTTTTGGCGGAGAAAGAGATGCTCCCCTCAATATCCTGCGCGATGAAAATATTCACGCCGGCTAAATTCGCCATTTGAGTGAGCACTTCCCTCATACGCATGTTTTCGGTGGCAGAAATCGAGATACTCTTGCGGAACTTTTCGCTGATTTCTTCGTTATTATCGTATGCACTTTGCGCACCGTCGTAGGGAATATTTATGTCCTGCAAAAAATCATCAACCGGAGTAGAAAATAGATCAAATGCGTCGCGATTCATTCCCTTCTGCTGACGCACCCTCGGTTCATCAATTCTGCTGCACCCAAATAATAAAACGCATCCAATCAGCAGCCGAAACATATTCCAAAACCAACAACCAGAAGAAAATTAATTAAAATTATTATAATATTATTAAAACATATTGTACAGAATTATTATAATACGATTTATTTCGAAACCATGGCTCGCCCCTGCAGAGATGAATGGGCGATGAAAAAATAACATGAAGACGTCAGCGTTTTTTCTTTTTTCTCGTTTCTGCCACATGTCGCTTAAACTTCTCCAATCCCTCAATATACTGTGCTGTATATGCTGCTACAGGAGTCCGGCTTTGTTTGCTTTTCAGCCGTGGTAAACGTAATGATGCAATACTACTGCAAAATGTAGCTAAAACTTCCATAAATTTCGCCGAATTAGATGTTCTGCCGTCTGCGCTCAATTCGTCTCGCGCATTAAGCGCGCAATTGTAGGCTGCTACTGCCGGCATGGGATCAATGGCTTTTAGTATTTTTTCCACAAGCACATCGTCTCTTTCGGACTGACTTATAGCATTCGCAGCCGTAATCGCCTTGTCTAGATAATAGAGAAATGCGTTAAATTCGCCGTTTCCGGACGTACCCCATTGTGAAAGTGGATCAAAAGACTCTGAGGCATTCATATATGCGGTATGCAACCTCTTGACAAGCATCTTGAGATTTTTCAATGAAGTTTCCAGTTCTCTGAAAGATTCTCGATGATTCTTCCATGAGCGTTTAAGGATCACCTCAGTCGTTGAATTACCATGCCAACCTCCTTTAGCATCCAAAATGTCTATGATGAAAGCAAACAAAATTGCGACAGCGGATCCTATTGCTAGTTTTCTCATTTTTTTCTCCTATAGCTAATACCAATTTAATTATAGTGACAAATCGTTAAAAAAGTGTAACTACATCTTGTTATTGCATCCTTTGAAGCTCCCAAATGTGGCATAAGAGAACCATTCAGGATATGTTTTCAGTGTGGACGTGTTTTTTGAAGACCCCAGAACTAAAGATCTGTGTAAAACAACTCATCAACAACTGATTCGCATCAACTTTTTGATACTATAATAATATTGTTAAAAATTATTTTAAATCCACGATTTTTACCAAACATTAACTTTTTTTGATTATTATTAGAAATATGGCTAGCGATATCACATGGTTTTGACTCTCTCCGTAGTGCAGAATCAGGGCTTGTGTGTCGCATTTGTCGAGATATTGCAAAAAAGGTGCAGAAAATGTCTGAAGATATAAAAGATAAAGATGGTAAAAGTGCCGCAGATGGTAGCGCTGACAATGCAGCAAATGCAACAGGTGATGCTTCAAGCACTCCGAGCGAAGATCGACCAACTGCGGAAGCAAGTGATACTACGCAATCTACCGCTGCTGGAGCTGGCACGCAATCTGGCGATTCAGCAGCAAAAACCGATGGTGCAAATTCATCTGCTGCCGTTTCTACTCCTGCACTTGACGTAGAAGATGGTGACGATGATGATGCTGCTATTGCAGCACCTGCCAGCGCCTGTATGGAAAACCATATAGCGACACTGATTGCCACTGGGCATATGTTCAAGGCTCATACGATAGCAAAGAAAGCCTATAACAAGAATCCTGGGGACAAAGCTGTTGCACAGGCGTATGCGCTGGTTCTTCTGAAAACTGGAGCTGTAGAAGAATCTCGAAATCTCATATATCCAATTCTTGGCGTTGTACCGCAGAAAGATGAATCGACAGGCATGATGCTGGTAACAGTGGAAGATCTTAAGAAGAGTAAATTCCTCAAGGAAGGAACTTCGGAAGCACTCGAAGGTATGGGAAATATATTTAGGGATTCGTGGAAGTATTCACGCCATTGTCGAGATCTTGAATTATCAAGAGAATTGTATTTGGCATCATTCCAGAAAGAGCAGAAAACAGGCACTGGTATAAATGCCGCCTGGAATTCGTGGCTTACTGGTGACGATGAGCAAGCAAAGCAGCTGTCTTCTAGCGTTCTCAGACTATTACCTCCTTTTGGTCTAGAAGCGTCGTTTCGAGAATTGATCGATCTTGCAGAAGCGCAGCTGCTAATCGGAAGAGAAGATGATGCATGTAAGTTATACGAAGAAGCAATGAAGCAGAGCGAGAACGAGCATTATATTTCCGTTGTTGCTGCTCGGCAGCAGTTGTATTTTCTAAGAGAAGCGGGTTTTAAAGTGCCGGACAAAGCTCTAGAGGTATTAATCCCTCCAACAATTGTTGTGTTTACCGGACATTCCATAGACCATCCCAGCTACCAGGTTTCTTTGTTTCCACAGGAGATGGAAGCGGATGTAAAAAAAATTATTGTAGAAAAATTGAAAGCTATAAATGCAAAAATAGGATATAGTTCTGCATCGTGCGGAGCGGATCTAATTTTCATAGAGGCTCTGCTCAGCATTGGTGGAGAGGTCAATATCATTCTGCCGTTTGCGATTTCCGACTTCGTTGAAACCAACGTCAGACACGCTGGACCACGTTGGGAAAAAAGATTTGAAAAAGCCCTTCAGGCCGCCCATTCTGTCAGCTTTGCATGTGAAGACCGCTATCTAGGCCATGACATGCTTTATCGATTTTCCAACCATGTCATGCAGGGCGGCGCCGTCATGAGAGGAAAATTCCTCACGACGGAGCCACACTTAATGGCTGTTTGGCATTCCAGAACGGATTCGATGCCAGGAGGCCCGACGGATTTTATAGATAGATGGTCCAACATAAGTACATTGCATCTGATTGATCTGGACGAAATTGCCGGAGGTGGGTCAACTGATAAAATCGAGCCATCTCTGATAAAAATTCAGAGAGGGACCTTGTCTTTTGATCCTTTCATATCGAACTCTCCGAATCGTGTCATAAAATCCATGATGTTCTCTGATTTGTCTGGATACAGTAAGCTGCAAGACGAGCACATTCCGTCGTTTCTAGACTTCTTAAGCAAGCTTCAGGCGGCAATGGATAAGATAGGCGTCTCTCTGGAGTCGCTGAACACCTGGGGAGATGCTATATTTGCAGTTGGAGATAGCGCCATTAAAATCGCAGACTTCGGACTCCGCTACTGCGACATAATCGAGAATCTCGGAAGGAAATATCCGGAATTTCCGTTCCCCATAAGGGCCAGGATATCTCTCCATTCCGGACCTGTGTTCATCGCGGAAGATCCTTTCATAAAGAAGATGAACTTCTACGGTGGACACATAAACAGGGCTGCTCGTTTGGAGCCAGTTACCTCGATTGGACAGGTGTATGCGACACAGCAGTTTGTGGCTCTTCTGCACGGAGAAACCAACGATGAGCAAAATGAATACAGACAACGGGGGCTGAAGTACTACGAACGCTACTCAACGGAATACGTCGGAATGATATCGTTGGCAAAAAGCTTCGGACAACAGGAGGTATACCATCTCCGCTGGCGATGATTGCGTCAGGCTTCGTGCGAAAATAAAATGAACTTTCAATGAGGTGTGTTGAATGGAATTACAGCATTTCCGCAAGACAAAAGTTCAAGTTGTTTTTACACAGATCCTTGGTATGTGCCGTCACGGTTGTTTCATAAAATTTTAATAAAGTCGCTTCTTTGTGTTAATTCAAAGTTCCAACGCAAGAAAACGATTGTTTTTGCCGTTAAAGCTCAAAAAGTTTTTGTCATGCTATGTCATAAGGTTGATGACGAAGCAGCGCAACTTTTTATTAAGATTTTTTGAAACGCCCGTGAATCAGGCTAAGGCTTACACGTTGAAGCGGAAGTGGAAGATATCACCGTCATTGACCACGTATTCCTTACCTTCCAGGCGCATTTTTCCAGCGGCTTTTACCCCAGATTCCCCATCGTAGGTGATATAATCGTCGTAGCTAATGGTTTCGGCGCATATGAATCCACGTTCGAAATCCGTGTGAATTACGCCGGCTGCAACTGGTGCTTTGGAGTTTATTTTTGTTGTCCAGGCATGAGCTTCCATGGGGCCGACCGTAAAAAATGTAAGCAGATTCAATAGGTCGTAGCCACCGCGAATTATCCGCGATAATCCTGATTCGGACAATCCAAGGGATGATATGTATTCATCTTTCTCCGCTTCCTCATCCATAACGGCAATTTCAGATTCGATTGCCGCAGAAACAACAACGCTGTTGGAATTTCTGGCGCAAGCGAATTTCGCTACCTTTTCGGTTAGATGATTTCCTTTGGCAACATCATATTCATTCACATTGCAGACGTATAAAATCGGTTTTCTGCTGATGAGATGCATGGCGTTAGCAAACACCTCCTCATCTTCCGTAAATTTCAACTGCCTCAGCATTTTTCCGCTTTCAAGCCAATCTATAGATCTGGCCAGAAAAGATTTCTCCGCCGCTAGCTCCGGATTGTTCTTTTTCGCAATGGACTGCTCTTTCTTTTTGAGACTTTCCAGATCCGCCAGCATAAGTTCCGTTTCGACAACTTCTATGTCGCGAATCGGATCAACACTTCCGTGCACATGAGTTATGTCTGAACTTTCGAAGCATCTAACTATATGGAGGATGGCGTCGGTGCCTCTTATGTGTCCTAAAAACTGATTGCCGAGCCCTTCGCCATCGCTTGCTCCCTTCACAAGGCCTGCAATATCAACGACTTCCAGCTGTGTCGGGACTATTTTTCCGCTTTTGGCGATTTGTGCCAATTTAGATAGACGTGGATCCGGAACTCCCACAATGCCTACGTTTGGCTCAATGGTGCAAAACGGATAATTCATCGCCTGCGCCGCCGCCGTCTGCGTTAATGCATTGAACAAAGTAGATTTTCCAACGTTCGGTAGCCCGACTATTCCGCAATTAAATCCCATTTTTATTCCTAATCCCCATGAATGTTATTGAAGAATAATCTTTCATGGAAAACCTTGTCAATGGCGCTGATATATAAATCTTAACGCCCCAGGAGTTCTGTAATGGCTTTTTTCTGAGTGCCTATGTTTTGCCAGGGCTTTTTCCTGAGCGCCTATTTTTTGCGGATTTTTCAACGAAAAGGTTGATTTTCGATATTTAGAGAATAACGCTGATTTTTGAGCAATATCCTTCTCTCCAGGAAAAAGCCCTGTATGTTTTGCGTATTTTTCAACGAAAAGGTTGATTTTTGATATTTAGAGAATAATGCTGATTTTTGAGCAATATCCTTCTCTCCAGGAAAAAGCCACAGAAGTTTTGCTTGAATACTCCGCTTTTCTGGAGATTTAACAACCCGAAGCAAATTCCTATAACTGATTGCATGATCTCATGTATATGTTAAAATAAATTATGAACGGTTATCGTTGTTTATGAGGTTGGGAACAGTAAAGAAATAACTCGAACGAGTTATTTAAACAGCACGCAGAGACTCCGTGCTTTAAAGAAAAAACATGCCCATGTTATTCCTTAGCTAATCCTTACTCTCGTGATACGGCCTATTTCGAATATGGTGGTGGACCAAAATCTACGTCTTGTGCTCTGAAGCACTAGGGATCCGGCTAGTTCTGCCCCACCTCGCGATAAGTTTGGCGATTCCATATTGCGCTTTAAACGTGCAAGGGATCCATATGAATAAGCTCATGCTCTCAGTTTAATTTGGTATAGCGATGATTCAGGAGATTTTTGGTTTTCATAAAGTCGAGAGCTTGAGCTGGAGCGATTTTGTCGATAGCAGCGAAAACCATGATGCCATAAAATATCTAATGCAATGGCCGGCTTGGAACGCTGGCGGTCTCATCATATACGGAGAATCAGGAGTGGGGAAAACCCATATCGCGAATTTATGGGCGCAGACAGCAAATGCCGTGTATGTCCTTAGGCATAGTCTCAATCAGGATCCAAGAACTTTATTCGAAACAGAGTGCAATTTCATAATTGATAATTTTGACGATTTTCTGGGTGCAAAAAATTACGATTGGATATTTCATTTTTTTAACATTTCCAAGGAAAAAGGCCGATATTTCTTGTTGCTCAGTCGAACTCATCCATCGATGTGGAAGATCGGATTGAACGATCTGCGTTCGCGATTATTTACGCTGCCAGCCATAAACATAAGGAATCCCGACGATGGATTGCTGCTCAAAATCGCCCAAAAACTCTCGAAAGATCTGGATATAATTGTTTCCGACGAGACTCTGAAGTACATCATACATATAGTGGATAGAAACGTCACTTCCGTATCTAATACGCTGAAAATTCTCGATAAAATTGCGCTGCAAAAGCAAAAATCCATAACCATACCATTCGTAAAAGAGGGATTGCCCCATATGGGGAGTAAAGCCTTATGTACGATCAACGCAACGGAAAGCCTTAGCATTTCAGTAGATTTCGAGTAACAATGTGTTTTTCTGCTTAACACCCCAGGAGTTTTGCAATGCTCTGATTTTTGAGTTGGTTTATAGGAGAAATGCGCCGCGAGTCCCTCTCCACCAGGTACCATAATATCAGGAAAAGATAAAATTTCCGTTAATGGTTGAA
>BNWJ01000010.1 GCA_025998735.1 Alphaproteobacteria bacterium
TAAAATAATAGCCTACCTAATTAGGTTGCATAAATAATACCATAGCAAAAACCTAACTTCAAGATATATTTTTATTTTTTTATGTTTTTTCTTATTTAGGGGGTAATTTTATGCGGAGTTAGGGTTTGAACTACCCGAGGGTGTGTGTGGCACGCCTTCGGAAATTTTACTCTACTTCTACAAAAATTCAGAGAAACACAAAAAAACCTCCCAAACATATGGATCCTGTGGAACACAATCCGCATTCTCACTCAAATTAGGCATAGTACTCACATTCCACTCAATCTGCAGCGAAGCAGTAAATGGATCCAACGTTACATTGGTTTTTTCCACAGAGGGGAGTTTACGGTTTTGAGAAACTCGCCGTGGGCGTTTTTTTCTTCTTCAGATACGTCGAAGTGCCGCTTTTTGCGCTTGCTTTCAGTGTTTTTTATAACCGCAAGATCAGGCTTTGTTTTTTCCGGATGAAATGTCAGATCACTCTGGCGTCCGCCCAGAAGGTTTATGTACACTTCGGCTAACAGAAAGCAGTCGATCAATGCGCCGTGTTTTGTGCGGGCGGAAGTATCTATCTCGAATCTTTTGCAGAGCGCGTCGAGATTGGCTGGCGAACCGGGAAATTTTTTGCGAGCCATATCCAATGTATCAACGGTATTCTTCAAGCTAAACAGAGGCTTATCAACACGAGATAGCTCGCTGTTCAGGAATCCGATGTCGAATTTAGCATTGTGAATGACAAGCTTGCTGTCCTGCACGAAATCGAGGAATTCATCCACGATTTCACGAAACAACGGTTTTCCTACGAGAAATTTATCTGTTATTCCGCTTATAGCCGTGGCATCCTTTTGCATTTCTCTCTCTGGATTGATGTACACCTGGTAGGTATTGCCGGTCGGAATGTGATTTATCAGCTCGACGCAAGCAATGTCAACGATTCTGTCTCCGGATGCGTGATACAATCCGGTCGTTTCAGTATCCAGCACGAGCTCCCTTAGATTTTTTGAAACAGTCATAATTTATTAACCTTTACATGAGACTATTAGCAATGTAGCATTTTTTGGAGAAGTGTATAAGTGGCTGTCCTGGCTAAAATACTGGTATTAGACGATGAGGAAGATACGGAGGATCTGTTCACACAGAAATTCCGTCATCAGATAGCCGAAAACCGGTACAATTTTGCGTTTGCCACTTGTCTTCAGCAGGTTCAGGAGCAGCTACAGAATAGTGCGTTCGATATTTTTGTGCTGGACATAAATGTCGATGGTATGGATGGAATAGCTCTCGTAAGCAGCATGAAGGAAAAATATCCGCTGATGCGATCTGTAGTTATTTCAGCCTACGGTGACATAAACACATTGAGAGCGGTTATGCGTTGTGGCGCCCACGACTTCGTCATAAAACCAATCGATTTCAAGGATTTATCCAACACACTGGAGAAAACTGCCAAAGTAGTCGCTGGAATGAAACAGGCGGAAGCGACCAACGAGAGATTGTCGGCCATTTCCGATGAGTTGGATGTGTCGGCAAAATTACAGAGGAGCATTCTTCCGGGCAATGTTGTGAAAAAGGACCCGATTGATCTATTCGCTGATACGACACCGGCCGCTGAAGTTGGAGGCGATTTCTATGACTATTTTTGGCTGAGCGAAACCAAATTGGGAATCGTTATGGCCGACGTCTCTGGAAAGAACGTTTCCGCAGCGATGTTTGCGACAATTGCGAAAACACTCATAAAGTCTTTTTCACGAGTGTATCCGTCTCCTGCCGAATGTTTTAAGAATGTAAATCTCGTGATATGTCAGGAGAACGTCACGACAATGTTTGTTACAGCAATGTACGGTGTCATAGACATCGAGAAAGACGAACTTATTTACACCAATGCTGGACATTTGCCTATAGCCGTAATGTATCCGGGAAAAGATCCGGTGTTTCTAGAGTGTGATGCTGGTATAGCCCTCGGGATATGGGATGAGGTTGAATTTATTGATCATAAGTACAAAATCACGCCCGGAGATATGGTGATGATGTATACAGACGGAGTTACTGAAGCAGCCAATAAAAAAGGCGAAGAATACGATTTTGAGCGTTTTGCAGAAGTTCTCAAGAAATACACAAACGCAGAACCAAATGTAGTAACGGCAGAAGTAATTAAGTCCATAAGAATATTCGCGAATGGTGCTCCACAATCGGATGACATAACAACATTGTGTGTAAGCTATGGAAGATAAAGGATTGAATGATATGTTGCTTGAGGTAAAAAATAAGATGGAGGAATTTTGTCGGATATCTCAAGAAGTTCAGAACTTTTGTACTGAGCATGGTGTATCGGAAGAGAAATATCAAAACATATCTTTAATATTAGACGAGCTTATAACCAATGTCGTTAGTTATGCATATCCAGATGGCAACCAGCATACATTTACAATAAATTTAGAAGAATGTGATGAAAAAATATGCATGTGTATCACAGATGATGGAATGCCATTTAATCCGCTGTCTTTGGCAGAGCCTGATACAGAATCATCCATTGAGGACCGCAAGATCGGTGGATTGGGCATATTCTTGGTGAAGCAACTAAGCGAAACCGTGGCGTATTCTAGAGTTGATGACAAGAATCAGCTTTATGTAAAAGTTTCTATATTGTAATGTGGAGGTAAAATAGAAAATGGAAGTAAAATCAGAAGATAAGGGGGGCATAATCGTGTTAACGCCTATCGGTAGAGTAGATACATCTACCGCGAAAATATTTGAGGACGCAGCTATAGCGGCTGCAAATACCAACAAGAAGATTGTGATTAGTTTTAAGGCAATCGACTATATTTCTAGCGCAGGCTTGAGGGTTGTTCTCATGTTAGGTAAGAAATTGACGGCCGAAAAGGGGGTTTTAGTGCTGGTGGATATGCCAGACAAGATATTCGCCGTCTTTAAAATGAGCGGATTTGATAAAATATTGAAAATAGTTTCAACTTTTGAGGAATCTAAACAGTTTTTTAACTAAGTTGGTGTTTAATACTATTAGTACATAAATAAAAGGAGAAGCTATGAGCAAAATAACTGATATACATCAGCCGGAGCCGATCAATGATGGCAAGAAAAGAATAAGCATTGCCATGCAGGGAGGTGGCGCTCACGGGGCATATACCTGGGGAGTCTTGGATAGACTTTTGCAGGAAAAAGACCTCGTTGTAGAAGGTGTTTCCGGAACCAGTGCCGGCGGTATGAATGCCGTTGCAACTGCTCAGGGAATTATTCAAGGAGGTAACGAAGGCGGCCGTCAACTTCTGGACAAGTATTGGCATGTCATGTCCGACGCCGGAAGAAGCAGCATTTTTAAGCCGGGTGTGCTGGATATATTGGCGAATAAGTATACAATGCATAATTCTCCTGGATTTCTGATGTTCGATTTCATAAGTAAGATCATGTCTCCATATCAGATGAATCCTTCGGGAGCTGATCCTTTGAAGGATCTCATTAATAAGTTATTTGACTTCGATGTCCTAAAGGACGATGACAGCGTCAAGGTGTTTCTTACCGCAACGCATGTTTATACCGGAAAACTCAAGATGTTTGGTAACAAGGACCTTTCCGCTGAAGCGCTTCTTGCGACAGCGTGCTTACCTACTATACATGCAGCTGTTATGGTCAAGGGCGAGTATTACTGGGACGGTGGTTTCATCGGCAATCCGGCGATATTCCCATTGATTAACGAATGCAATACCGCTGATGTCATGATTATAAAGCTGAATCCTACCCACAGAAACAGGCTTCCTACGACGGCAGCTGAGATCGGCGATAGGCTCAATGAAATAACCAATAACACATCCATTGTCCGCGAAATGCGCGCTATGCACTTCATCACTAGGTTGATTGACGAGGGCATAATCGAGAAGGGAAAACTGAAGAGGATGCATGTACATTTGATAGAAGACGAAGAGGTGTTCCAAGATCTTGGATGGTCTTCGAAGCTAAACACGGACATAGGGTTCCTTGAGCATCTGCGTGATGCTGGCAGGAAATCTGCAGATAAGTGGCTTGGCAGAAACTACCATAAGATTGGTTACGAAACTACTGCCGATGTGGAAGGAGAGTTTGTGTAAGGTTAACTCATTATTGAAGTAATGCTGCAGAAGAGGTCACTACGAGGATAAGCAGTAAAGCCGCTTTGGAGGAATTGCACCATCTTGCTGTTCGTCATTCTTGCAAGCATTGCACAGCCAGAATCCAGTGGTTGCGGATGCTTCATGGATCCTCGGTGCTACGCACCAAGGAAGACTGTGAGGGTGGTTGCGTTTCGAGGCAGCTTCCACTATAGTCTCCAATTATTATAGTTTTTCTGTCACCAATGGGAGGCTAAAGAAATGGGGAAGATCGATTTTAGCATGGATTACTGTGAGGGAGCTCATCCAATTGTATTGGATAGGCTGCTGAAGACCAATATGGAACAGACTCCAGGCTATGGTTATGATTCCTACTGCCAAGAGGCGGCTGATATCATAAAAACCATGTGCGGAAATGAAAGTTTAGCCGTTCATTTTTTAGTTGGAGGAACTCAAACCAATCTCATAGCCATTACTGCAGCTCTCAGGCCTCATCAATGCGCAATAGCTCCGTCCAGTGGTCATATAAGCACCAGCGAAACTGGAGCGATCGAAGCAGCTGGACATAAAATTATTACCGTTCCAGAAGAAAATGGAAAGATAACGGCAGATCAGATAAGACAAGTTTGCGACGAATACCGAAATAGCGAAAGTAAAGTCCATATCACTCAACCGAAACTTGTTTTTTTGACTCATGCTACCGAATATGGAACCATCTATAAAAGAATGGAATTACAAGCGATTAGTGACGTTTGCAAAGAAAACAACCTCTATTTATATATAGACGGAGCAAGATTGGGATACGGCTTATGCGCCGAAGACAGCGATCTCGATCTTCCGTTTATCGCCAAGTGTTGCGATATGTTTTATATAGGGGGAACGAAGCAAGGTCTTCTTTTCGGAGAAGCCTTGATCATAAAAAATGAAAAGATAAGTGAAGATTTCCGTTCAATCATGAAACAACGCGGCGGATTGCTCGCCAAAGGAAGATTGCTGGGGCTGCAGTTTACCGCCCTACTTGAAAATGACCTGTATTTTGATCTTTCCAGACACGCGAACAAAATGGCACAGGAAATAAGAAACCGCCTCTCTCAAAAAGGAATTCGTTTTTTTGTTGAAAACACGACGAATCAAATATTTGCGATATTCCCACACGAGGCTCTGGAAAAGTTTCAGCAAAAATATATTTTTGACGTTAAAAACAAAGCAGAGGGTGGATCAAGTATTGTGAGGATCTGCACAAGCTGGGCTACAGTGGAAGAAAACGTTCAACGGTTAATATCGTGTTTGCAACACGAGCTCTAAGGGTATCGCACGGGTATTAGCGCTTTCGCTACCAACCGAGAGATGTATGCTGATTGTAATTGCAATGTTAAAGTGGAATCTATAGTAAGCGCCAGTGTTGCAGACACTGTCACTTTGGTTCGAGGGTTTCATCGTCTCCAATTCTTACAATGGATAATTTTCGCCTTATTCCTTTGTTTTTTTCTATGGAAAACGAACCGAGGCAACCTTCGTGTTCCGCATAAAAAGAGTCTCTATCCGTGCCGTCCATTAGTGAGTCGTGCAGTAGATTACACAAGTCGTAGCCGACAATGGAGAGTGGGCCCGGGGCACTTCCAAAAGTCTCTTTGTATTTCTTACTGAAGTCATCCAATTGTTGATTTTTGGAAAATGCGAAATAGGCTCCGGTCCAGACTTCTCGATTTGCAAACGCAGATATTCCCAGTGTAAAAACATATGTGTCATCCAGGTTCTGAGGATTTAAAACAGGATCTACCAGGAACACAGCATCCTTCTCGGAGTCTCTCACGATTTTCATGGCGTTTTTGCGTGACATGCTTTTGTAGCGAACAATTTCCACATTTTCGTCATTAAAACCATGCTCAGCGCTTTCTCTATTGACATATTCCAGCAATTGATCTCCCAGTTCGTTTTCTGGAAGCATTACGAGAAAATCGTGTATGTTATTGTCTTTCGCATACGAGAAAACCGTACAGATTTCATCTTGCGGAGAGATACCGCAGGAAAACACATGATTATTATTCGCCTTTATATTATTGGAAAGTGTAAATATGCGCGTTTTCGGAAATAACGCACCAAACTGCTTCGCTTCATTAAAGAATACTGGGCCTATTATGCCTTTTAGATCGGCATGCTTGTATTTTTCGTACAATCTGTAATTGTTTACATTTGGATCAGATGTATCAACCACGCAAAAATTGGCATCGCTGTTGCCGTGTTCGTAAGAAAACAGCATACACGCATTTAATACACTTCTTCCTATTTCGGCATGAGATCCAGACAACGGCAACAGCAGCAGAACAAGATTTTTATTAGCGCTTCGATCCTGCTCCAGTAATCTTTCCTCGGCCGATCTATCAACAACGACTTCCTTTTTTTCCTCGAATACCCTAGAATGATCTCGAGAGCAGGATGTCAGAAGCAAAACAAGCGACAGGAGCAGATTCATTGTCCAATGCATTTTTATCACCTCAATATCTGGACGAAGTTCTTCATAAGCTGTACGAACAGAAGAATAGACCAGGATTATATGTCGTTGCAACTCCAATAGGGAACATATTTGATATATCACTGCGGGCAATACATATTCTGAACATATCGAAATGTATTCTCGCGGAGGACACACGCCAATCAAAAAAACTGCTACATTTTTATAAAATCAAAACGCCGCTGATGGCTTGCCACGAACACAATGAATTGAATAGCTCGGTAACTTCAGTCCTAAAATCTGGAGAAATATATGCGCTGATATCCGACGCAGGAACTCCGCTCGTTTCGGATCCCGGATATCGTCTGATAAATTGGTGCATACAAAACAATATTGATGTATTTCCAATTCCAGGAGCGTGTTCTGCCGTTGCCGCTCTGAGTGTCGCCGGACTGCCCACAGATAAGTTTATGTTCGTTGGTTTTCTTCCTCCCAAAGAAAAAGCAAAAATCAATCTGCTGAACGATCTGAAAAACCACTTGAGCACCATGATATTTTTCGAATCACCAAGACGCGTCGTCGACACAATGCAAAAAATGAAGGAAGTATTTGGCGATAGATCCTGCTGCGTCTGCCGAGAACTCACAAAAATTTTTGAAGATACAAAACGCGGTAATTTATCCGAATTAATCGAGTATTTTTTGCCAAATGACCCGGTTGGAGAATTCGTAATCGCCGTATCCGGATGCGGTGTTCCCTCCACCAACGAAGCCGAAATATTTTCACAGCTGAAAATTGAAATGGAGTACCTATCTCTAAAAGAAGCTGTGAAAAAAATCTCCGCCACATATAACATAAATAGAAACGAAGTGTATAAAAAAGCTCTGTCCTTGCAGAGCAAGGCCATTTTCTAGACTTCCAAACAGCTTCGATGCGTTTCCAAAAATTTTGCGCAAAATTTTTCATGAGGCTGCCCTGAACTGGTGGATCTATGAATTGCATGTTAGCCATACTCGGGGTACTATGTTCGGAGCTTTCGGTATTGGTTAAGATGAATATAGAAAAACATATAGAAAACATAATAAAAGTTGTTGATCCAGATGCTCGTGGACTGCAGCACACTCCGGCGCGCGTCGCCCGCTCCTACGATGAGTTTTTTTCTGGATATGCACATAATCCAGAAGACGAAATTTGTGCATTATACGGTTCTGAAATGAACGAAATGGTTGTTTTGAAAAATATTCCATTCGAATCAAATTGCGAGCATCACTTGCTTCCGATGATAGGCACAGTGAGTGTTGGCTATATTCCCAGCGGAAAAATAATAGGAGCAAGTAAATTGGCCCGCATCGTAGATTGCTTCGCACATCGTATGCAACTTCAGGAGCGTTTTACAATGGAAGTCGCCGGCGCTGTCAATTCTATCCTCAGGCCCAACGGAGTCGCGGTCTGTGTACGTGCCGAACATTTTTGCATTTCCCATCGTGGCGTAAAAAAACATGGAACGTCTTTTGTTACAAAATATTTCGTTGGGGAAATTAAGGACAATTACGATCTCAGACGAGAATTCCTTCTGGAAACACATGGCTAAATGATAAAGCTAATTGCCACTGTTGATCAGAAATTCGGGATATCAAAAAATGCAGAAATTCCATGGAGATTTTCCGAAGATATGCGGTTCTTCCGCAAAAACACCGAAAATTGTGTGGTTGTTATGGGGAGGAAGACGTTCTTTTCCATTCCAAACGCTCCGCTAATCAATAGGATCAACTGTATTCTATCAAAAATGCCTGCGACATCTGCACCAATGGCTTCGTCTGCCATTGACATATATGCCGATTGTGGCTGCAATAGAGTCGAGGTATATTCTGCGGTGAATGACATTGTGTGCAAATATATGGACTTTTGGGTTATCGGAGGATCAGAAATTTATGATTATTTTCTGAAAAATCACCTGGTGGATTATGCACTTATCACTCAGGTGCATCGTGACCACAATGCCGATAAATTCATTGACGAATCTCTGTTGGCAGAATTTCAGAAAAAAACGCTGTTTGCTGCTGCAGATCCCACAGTTAGTTATACTATCTTCGAATATTTTCATGAACCCACTACTTTTGTCTGAAACTTTCTCTTGAGCAAGAACCATATTCTCTTCAGTCGCATAAGCATGGACCATGTGCAAAATATGTTTTCATCATTAACCATATCGGCGCTGCCACAAGACGTTTTGCCATCAATTACTATTACGCCCATTCAACACGTGTGTATCAACGGCGATTGTCGGTGCATTATATGGAGTACTCATGACGGCAGGAGAATCTTTTTTATTCCTGTGACGCACATCCTCCTGAAGAAGTACAATAGCACATCGGGTGAGCATAGAAAAAACGTCGAATTTTTTCTTGTTTTTTTCTTGTTTTTTTCTTGACTATTATCTCTTTTTGTTGTATCATCTAGATATGTTTTTTTATAAGGAGAATGAAATGAAAAAACTGATATATGGAGCTTGTGCAATGGCAATGGTGTCCGTTGTACTGAACGGAGATGTTGGGGCTCTGAGTGCGGCTGAAATGCGAGGGGCGAGAGCTGGGAGGGGGGAGGTAACCCAGCGGGCGGTGCGAATGCCGACAGTAGTGCCACCAGCACCGCCGGTAGTGCCGCCAGCGCCGCCGGTAGTGCCGCCAGCGCCGCCGGTAGTGCCGCCAGCGCCGCCGGTAGTGCCGCCAGCGCCGCCGGTAGTGCCGCCAGCGCCGCCAGCGCCGCCAGCAGTGCTTCCAGGACTAGCTGTAGTGCCGCCAGCACCGCTGATAGTGTTTCCAGGGCCAGCGGTAGTGCCTCCAGCAGCGCCGGTAGTGCTCCGGGACCCGCGGTAGTGCCGCCGGCAGGCTAGGTAGTGCTGCCAGCGACGCCGATAGTGCTACGGGGAAGAGCGGTAGTGACGCCGGCCGCGCGGGTGGAGCCACCGACACCGAGGGCATGGACGGAGATGGCTCGCTGGCCACGCCTAAGGTGCTCCGGGAGGGGCCCGGGGAGACAGACACGGGGTGGGACTGAACGTAACCGGGTTCTGGACCTTCTGAAGGGGAATAGCGGAGCTGATTCGTAATCCATCACCCGGACGTCTGCGGAACTGGCGAACTCCAAAATAGACACAGGGAATCTATCATCGAGAAGGTCCCCGCTAGCCGCCGGATGGCTGGCTGCACCGCTGCCTCAGTAGCCACCATTTTAGGAAAGCTGATTGCTGGTGGCAAAGAAAAGTCTGATGATATGTCTGGGTTTTTCAAAAGAATCGGCAAAGAAAGTTTGGTCTACGATGAAAGTTGGACCGCGCTTATAGAAAACGCTTTCGCTGAGCTGTGAGAATCTGGAAGCGTTCCTGCTGATTGAAATCCAATGTTGGGTGGCTGAAAATAGAGACTTCTAAGGTATTAGACCTATTGCATAAGCCGATTTTGGAGCCTGACGCTGAGGGGCTCGAGAAGACTTACAGAATAGGTCTATCATTTGCTTTTTCACAAAACTCTAATACATCCTACATATACTGCAGGCAGTTTTTCATTTTGCTTCATGTAAAAAACAAACATTATATCTCCTCTTCTTGTTCACGCAAAGATGCCTCACTGTAGAATCTTAACACCCCAGGAGTTTTGCAATGCTCTGATTTTTGAGTTGGTTTATAAGAGAAATGCACCGCGAGTCCCTCTCCACCAGGTACCATAATATCAGGAAAAGATAAAATTTCCGTTAATGGTTGAAAGTTTTTGTAATTTTAGCGATTTTTAACGCTTTTGTGGGAAAATGGTGCCTGATAGAAGAGATCCTGCGTGCATCTGGGAATCTAAAAACTCGATAATTTCAGGGTTTCTACAAACTGCTGGGGTGGCAAGCTGTAGAATTTCTTCAAATATTCCACCGGATTATCGGTTTCTTTTGGACTAATGTCTACGGCAATCCGGCCTTCTTTCAGGAGTAATATTCTATCTGATATTTTTATGAGAAAATCCAAATCATGGGACGCAATTACCATTGTAACGCCCATATTCCGGACGGATTCCAGCAGAGTTACCACATCCATTGTCGTGGCAACGTCAAGTCCCGAGGTCGGTTCGTCGCACAGCAGAATATCCGGCTTTATCATGAGGCTTCGGGCCAGCGCCACACGTTGTTTTTGACCTCCGGATAGCTGTCTCTGATATGCATCAGCTTTGGATCCTATGCCGAGATTTTCCAGCATTTCCAGGGCAAGTTTTGCGGGGAGCGATGTCTTGTTTTTCAGAGCAGGAGCGTATGTCAGATTTTCCAGCACTGTCATGTGAGGAAAAAGCTGGAAGTCCTGAAACATAAAGCAAACTCTCCCATCGCATTTGATGGTACCGCTGTTCGGTTTGTCCAATTTCTGTATGCAGCGCAGCAGCGTGGATTTCCCTCCGCCAGACGGCCCGGCCAATCCGATAATGTTCGATTTTTCCACCGAAAAACTTACGTCATCCAGTACTGTTATTTCGTTAAATAGCTTGCGGACATTAGATACTTTTATCATATTTTTCACTCCGCTCGATCTTTCTTCCTATAAATTCAATGAACAGCACCAGGAGATAATAGTAGACTCCGGCGATGCACAACGGCGTGAAATACACAAATTGCTCGGCCGCAAGAAGCTGGGACTTTCGCATGATATCCTGACAGCCAATCATCGATATGATGGCCGTTTCCTTCAGCAGCGCAATTATTTCGCCCACCATAGCTGGCAGAACGTTTCTCACCACCTGCGGAAGTATGATATCCTTCCACATGTGCGAGGTCGGTATTCCAAGCGTTTGCGCCGCTTCAAATTGCCCTTTGGGAATGCTTTCTATACCGGCCCGAAGAATTTCCGCCACATAGGCAGAGCTATTCAGACCAAAAGAGATAATTCCAGCGGCAATAGCGGTGAGCTTGATTCCGAAAATACCAGGAACCGCAAAGTATATGAGCCCCAACTGCAGAATTAGCGGAGTTCCTCTGATTATTGATACCATTCCATTTATCAAAGACCTACAGGTGCCTCGATACCTAAGAATCGACATCAGCAACCCACCGACGATTCCAATACATATGGCACCGACAAGTAATTGTAAAGTAACAAGCACGCCGGTCCCAACGTAGACGATATCAGAGACTATTCTTTCCAAGTTTCACCTTCTACAGCTGCCACTTCGCCTTTAATTTTTCCAAGTCGCCATTTTTCTCAAACTTTTTAATAGCGGCATTTGCGCCGTCCTTAAGTGGAGATTGCTTTTTGAATGCAATTGCATACCCCTCGTCCGTTTGGGCGACTACACTATAGGATAGCCCAGGATTATTGGCGCAGAACGCCTTGGCCTGCACAGTGTCCACGACGACGCAATCTATTTGGTCGGCTTTCAGGGCTTCTATCATTTCCGGATTTTTGTCCATTAATATCAAATTAGCGTCGGAAGCCTGCTTCTTTACCCATAATTCCATCGTTGTTCCCAATTGACACGCCACATTTACACCTTTAGATAACGCACCGGTGGTCGCGTACGGCTCTTTTTTGTTGTATACAGTAGCAAGACTCTCGGCGTAGTAGCATTTCGAGAGATCGTAGTTTTTCCTGCGCTCCGGAGTGGATGTAACTGTTGATATAACAGCCTGTATCGAATCTCCATTAAGAGCGACCAGTGCGGCATTGAAGCCCATGTCTTCAAATTCCGCCTTTTTCCCCATCTCGCTCGCCACCATATGAGCAAGATCCACGTCAAATCCTTTGAGCTCTCCGTTTTCGTAGTACTCAAACGGCGGATAATCCGCTGATAATCCAAACTTTATTACATCGCTGGATTTTTCGTCCTTGCATCCAGAAAGCAAAAGCATTACGCCAGACAGTATTGCACATATTTTCCAATTCATACCACACTCCTCTTTGGTGTCACAGGTTCCATCGCACATATTCCCATTTCTGCCAAGATTATGCAACAAAGCATGCGATAATTATCATGGCTACCGTCGAAAAAGTTGGACGTTTCACGGTTCAAGCCCCTGTGATTCCAGTTAATACACCATTCCGAAAGGCTAGCGTATTTGTACTCAGACTCACAGGGGACCTGCTTGGCCGTAGCATTCGGCGGGGCGCAAGCGCTCCGTGTGTACCCACCTTCCGCGCAATCATCTCACGGCACAAAGGAGACGCCTCTTGCTATCATATAACCGAGCGCTGCAAGCAGCACATCAACAAGCGTGTCGGCAGCGTGCTCAGCATCTTTCGCTTTTTCTTGATAGTAGTTTCCATAGCAATCAAGAAAGTCACTATAGGGGTCATTTCTGCAACCCTCCTTGTCTTCCTCTTGGATTTCAATACTGATTCGTGTGTGCCCGACATAACGTGCAATATCCTCAAGGCGTTTCACAAAACACTCCCTGTATTCTCCATGCACCTTATTACCTTTAATACTTGTCCCCAAAACTAAAACTTCCGTCCCAACCGACGCAGGATTAGCCGAAAGAGAGCTCACATCGAACAGCGTAACTGACGCCAATGCCAGTGCGCAAGTGCCATATATCAGGTTTTTCACCTTGTATCATCAAACCCATTTTGATAATAGCAAAGCAAGAGAGATTTGTCAAGTGTTTTTTGAAAAATTATGTGATTATTTTTTGATCATTGTGATGTTGCGGCGTTTGCCCTCAATAAAAGCGATATGCTGAAAAAACAAGACGAAACGGATTTTCTCGATTCCGCTGTCTTTTCCAAAAGTTCAACTTATTTTTAAACAGATCCTGAGTGCCACACAGCTAAATGCTCGCGTCTTCTGTCTTTTCGGATTCGGTGTTTTGATCTTTGCCTATGGTTATGATGAATTCAGCAAATTCTCCTTCTATGGAATTAACGGAAATCGTGCAATTGTGATTGATGGCAACTTCGCTGGCGGTTGATAATCCTAGTCCGGGTCCAGTACCTGCCGGTTTTGTAGTGAAAAACGGTTCAAATATCTTTTGTTGTATGTCTTCTTTTATTCCAGATCCATTGTCAAAGACTTTGATTTCCACGGATTCTCCTGTATCTTTGGTCACTATACATATGTTCGCGTCAGAAACGTCTTCGAATTTATGTATCACAGAATACATGGCGTTATCCAATATATTGTATATCATTTTGCTAATAGCCTGTGTTGAAACAGGAATTAGAGGAACATCCTCCAGATTTGTTTCTACAAGTGGTGGATTTGTAATGCCGTTCGTTCGATAAGAAGCCAGCAACATTCCAATTGTCTGCGTAATAATCTTGTTGATGGACGAAGGATGCTTTTTCCCGTCCGATGCGCTGGATTGCGTCAGCATGAACCGGAGTATTTGATCTGCGTTACGTCCGTACTCGGTTATTTTTCGCACATTGGACTGGAATTTGTTGAGGTTCTTCGACAAGTATTCATAGATTGTTGGCTCGATTTTCTCTTTATCACTTTCCAATTTCCCATCGATTTCACCGCAGGTTTCCGCGCTTACTTCCGCAAAATTAATCACAAAATGCAGAGGATTCTTCAATTCCTGAGAAATCGAGCTCACTAGCACACCTATGGACGCCATTTTTTCTTGAGCAACGATTTGTTTCTTCCCATGTTCGATTTGAGCGAGATAGGCAATTTCTTTGTCGTAGGCTTCTTTTCTGGCGACGCAGTTGGATAATCTGGCTCTTAGCAAAGTTTGATTGAGTGGCTTAACCATGTAATCATCGGCTCCGGCTTCGATGCAGCGCACGATGAGTTCAACGTCACTGTCGCTCGATATCATTATGATTGGAACGTTCTGGTAGTTGCTTTTCAATTGCGCCAGGAAATCGTAGCTGCTGTTTCCGTTAATAAACATGTTGAGAAAAATTACATCGATGGGCACTTTTGATAGGACAACGCGAGCACGCTCCTCGTTTTCGGCGGCGATAACTTCGTATCCATATATTGAGAGACGCCGTTTTAATAACGCTCGCGCGTTTTGGGAGTCATCGATTATGAGAACTTTTGCTGGTTTTTGAACAAAAATTGCATCGGTCGCTAATTCAGACATTTCGATTAACCTTCCTATACTATCTGATGTTATAGCAATATTATTAAAAATTATTTTAAATCTGCGAACGAAGACTTGACGTGATCCGAACAAAAACTAATTTTCTAACGGTCTTTCCAGAAAAATGTGGTATGGTGTATCAATGCTAGCGGAAGAATGGTCATTGGTAAATGCACGAAGTTGTCAATCGAAAAAATAAAGGATTTTACAGAAATAACTTGGTAATATAAGCCTCATGATTTTAATAAATGCTTCCAAATCCATCGATCTATTTCTGGAGAAGCTTGCGTCGGATATCCGTGAAGCTAACGATGGTGATGATTTTATAGCAGTGGATACAGAGTTTATTCGGGAAAACCTTGAAACTCCTCTGTTGTGTCTGGTGCAGATCGCAACTTCCAATACTGTTTTTATAATTGATCCGGTGAAGGTAGATCTTTCGTTTTTAAAGCCGATATTCGAAGACGAGAAGCTATTGAAAGTCTTTCATGCTTGCTCTCAGGATATTGAGATATTGGGGATTTACGGAATAAATGTGACCAATCTTTACGATACGCAGCTCTATGAAATGCTGCTGAGCACTAGTGACAGAATTAGCTATCAGGACATTGTAAAAAAATATCTCGATAAAACTCTAGACAAAAATTGTTCCACCAGCAATTGGTTGAATCGTCCTCTGAGCAAAAAGCAATTGCTCTATTCCGAGGAAGATGTTCTACATCTGAGAGACGTTTATAAAGAGCAGTTGGCATCACTAAAAAAAATAAATCGCCACAATTGGCTTCGGGATGAGATGTCAGCGTTTTGCGAAAAAAATGCCCCATCCACTCCTCCGTCAGACGACAAAAAAGCTCAATTATTCAATCAATTGTCCGAATGGAGAAGCAATAAGGCCATTGAATATAATGTCGATGTCCAATCCATCGCCAGAAATTCACTGCTCAATGACATATGCCGAAAGGGAGTGTCTTTTGTGAGAAGCATGCGGAATTCTCGATGGATGATGAGTAATACTCGGAAAGAATTTCTGAAATTCGCCGAGCAGTTGACAGAAAATATGGAAATCGTAAAGAAGCCCCCCGTTAGAAATCTTTCTGTGTACTTGCTGAGGGTAATCCTGGAAATAAAATCCGTCGAAAGCAACATATCGCCATCTATTATTGCCACAACCAGCGAACTGGAAAAACTATCCGATGGAAACTATGACGTGAAGTGTCTGCACGGATGGAGGATGGAAATTTTTGGAAATTACGCGTTGTCTTTTCTCCGGGGAGAGCTATCGATGTCCATAAAAGATTCGAAGGTGGTTTTGGAATGAAAAACATATTGGCCGTTACCGCTTGTCTAAAAAGATGCTCCATCGCAATATTATACGAAGGCGTGATTTTCGAGCAAAATCTAGACACAGATTCCTCAGCTAATCTTGTTAGTGTTGCCGATGCATTAGTTCATGAAAATAACGTTGATTTGCGTAAAATAGATGGCGTCATTACCGCTTCTGGACCGGGATCATTTACCGGCATTCGCGTTTCTCACAGTTTCGTCAAAGGAGTCGCCTTTTCTCTGGGAATTCCAGCGATTAGCGTAGATTATTTTGCTGTGGTGGACTCTATGTATAATCAGAGGTGTCATTGTGCTGGATTCCTGCGGCACTCCGGACCAACGACATGTGTGTCTCTGAATGGCGAAGGATGGAGATGTCGCAGAGACATAACAAATGGGGCCACTGTCACGCTGGTTCTCATAGAAAGCGATAAAAATCACTTGTATTTCAGACACTATAACAATGGAAAATACAACGAAGGAGTGGCTTCCTACGAAAACATAAAATCATACATCCGAAATAATAATATTGATGTGATTATAGGAAACGCCGGAGAAGAGCTGGGCGAATATCACGAAAAAATGATTTACATCGATGATTTCAGAAATGCGAAATATTTGCTGTCTTTTTCCGAATTGCTAACACCGGAATCCAAAATAGCTCCTCTGTACATCAGTGCCAGATCCGAATACTGACGTCACATGACGGTGCTTTTGTGCCGTTTAAATCAAGCAAAAGCAGCGTTTTGAATATTTGCGCTAAAAGTGTTTTTTTATTGCATAAAATGCTTGACAAGCCCATAAAAGTATTATATACTCATAGTAATAATTAGGGGGATCTGAAAATGAAGAAACTTGCATACAAAATGAAATTAGCATCCGCTGCATTTGCCGCAATGTCGTGTATTCCGCTGGAATCGTGGGCCGGTAATCCTGTACGCGCCTCGGTTGCCGGCGACACTGCTGGCACAAATTCAGACCGCGATCCGACGAAAGAATCCGATCCGGACGGCGCTTCGGCAGCTGAGGAAGACGATGACGCTGCCGGAGATGACGCGAATAAAGGTCCTGCCAACACCGCGGCGACCGATCCGGACGCTCGAGCTCCGGGCGGAACTGAAAAGCCGAAGGAACGACCACGAGACAGCGCTGATACGCAGAAGGGAAAGAAACCGAGCGGCCCTGGAGAGCCGGGAGATACCCCACCAGGCGCCACTGAAATGCCAAAAGAAACTGCGGCAGGCGGTAGTGAAAAGCCACAAGCGACTTCGCATGGCGACGCTGATAAGCCGAAAGGCGAGCCCCAAGGCGACGCAGACAAATCCGCTGAGGCTCGACAGAGAGGCAGTGACGACACAGGAGCAAAGCCAAAGACTGAACTGACAAGCGCTCCGAAAGCTAGCACCGCGCCCAAACAAGATAGCGCCGGAAGCAGCGAAATTGAAGCCATCAAGGCTGTGGAGAAATCTGTAAATGAATCCGAATCCAAAGAGACAAAAGAAGGATTACGGATTTTTGATATCGTGCTGAAAAAGATTGAAGAACTCGAGGCGCTTCAAGCGAAGACATCCGGGGGAAAAGACAAAGGCAATTCCACAGGCAAAGAGATCACTGCTATCCGCGAAAAAGCTGAACGAGTCAGGACGCAGTACGTTTTGGCCGCGTCAATAGAAGGGCATAATCTTGCACAGGCCTGTGAAGCATTGAAGACAGCATTCGAGTGTGCGAAGGATCTGTCCTCAATAGATGTGTGCGTTGTGTCGCGATTGGATGCTGCGGATACCAATCCACTTTATACGGCTGCTTTGTTGGAGGAACTCCTGTATTGCAAGGACGCGACCGGAGTTATCACTGACGTTATGACTGCCGTGATAGGGTCGATACCTGGCCAGGATGCCACCGTCGGCTCTCTTGTTAAGCCGCTTATTGGCAATATAGATACAATAATTAACGGAGAATTAGCGCCAGCGGAAAAAGCGCCTTTTATTGAAGTGAAAGCTCGCCTGAGTGAACTGATGCGATGGAATAAGAAGGACACCTCTTTCCCTGATATTGTCGCTAAGATTGGAGAAATGATCGAAAGTTACAACGCCCTGGCGGAGACCCCGGTTCGTGTCTCGTCGGAACCCATCTTTACCAAGGCAGACGTCAACGAATCGTTCTTGCACCCGGCTCGTTTATTTGCTTTGCATAAGTTGCAAAAAACAATGGGGCCTGTGGAAAATGTGGCCAAGATAGTTGGCGGTGAACTGACAAGGATGGGCCGGGAAATAGCGAGTAAAGAAGCTGAGCTGCATCGAATGTCAGAAGCCAAGAATTCTATTGAGATCAGCTCCGACGCAAAACACCAGAAAACAAAGAAAGCGGCCAGGAGCATGCTTGCAGGTGCTGGTATAAATGCTCTAGGGAAACAACTTGCCGTCCTCAGGGGAGATGAGAGCGGAGCCAGGGATATCAGTTCCACTATCGACAAAATGACTGAAGAGATAGGTGAAACTAAGGATTCGACACAAAATTTTACCAACACGGATAGTATAATAAACAATATCCTTGAGTGGACACAAGAAATGTTTGAGCAAAGTGAGAACATAAAAAAGGTCGCAATGGACATAGAAAGCGCGCCGATCGCCGATATCTCTGACGAGCTAGGGAAGGGTAGTCTGATTTACACCGAGAAAACCGCAACTAACGATAAACTCACAATCTCAGAGAACCGTAAACAGGCGTTGGAAAGTATACGGGATGCAGACGATGGGAATCGAAGGCACAAACCGTCGGCAACTGCATACGCTGCAGAGGAAAAGGAAGGACCAGCTGGTACTGACCAGACGAAGATACCGGAGGGGGACCGGTGAAAGTTGGCACGGGAACTGATATAATGTAAAGCTGGGTTGATTTTTATGACACCGCTGAAATTTCGACAACATAGCTAGCTAAAATTTCAGGACCTGATTCGAATCAGCCTATTTCTCTACTGTCACTAATGGAGTTTGGGGGAACCGCGTGTATGTCTAGATTTTTTGGGGTTTTTTGCCTTCTATTTTGCATAAGTTTTTCAATGAAAAGCAGCGCTGAGGAAAATAGTGCCGATCAGGACGACTTTAGTCTCATGCCGGATCTGCTCATAGCATATGAATATTCTGTCGATAAGTTGCCAGCTAAGGTTCCATCGGTTGGCACTTTTCCAAAAGATCTACTCAAACAGATGTATTTTAATCTAAATAGGCTGGAGGTGTTGGTAAAAAGGGGGAGATGTAACGACGCGGTTTTTTCAAATCCTACGACCAAGTTAAAAAATCTTGTGCGAATAGCAGTGCAAAACACAAGAAATGCGAGAGATGATGTTTTCAATTCTTCAATCGTCGAAATCAATAGACTAAAGTCTGCCGTTGGGTCATATAACGTTTTGTCCCAAGAAACATCCAAAGAATCGCCTGATATTTTGAAAATAGTTCCGGCGAATAGCCAAGATGTAGTTGATGACTGCTATAAACGCATAGTTGCGGATACGATAGACGGCGCAAGAAGCAGCAGAAAGGAAAAAATTCTAATTGAAGAATTGGATAAACTTTTCAAGAGAGTTTCGTCTTATCTCAAGATATAGACCAAAACAAATCTGCACAGCCCAGAAAGCACAAGCGCCAACACTTTATTGCTAACTTTTATTGTCATTTCATACTCCATTTTAACAAAACCCATCGGAAACTAACATGACAAACAACACCTGTCAACACGAAATAAATTATAAATTTATAGCGGATATATTTTTAAGCGGATAAGACATGTTTTTGGCACACTTTGAGCGTTTGTTCATCACTTTCCATAATCGTTCAATCGGATTCAAACTAATATCCGCTGATGATGCGATCGATCAGTTGCTTGGTAGTAGGGATGAAATTATTTTCATAGAACGGATCTTCCGCAAATCTATAGGCAAGATGTCCAGCAAACATAAGATTTTCTTCCGGATCGCCGTCGTGTGCCACGCTCTGCAATGTCTTTTGTATGCAGAAACTACGTGGATCTGGAATCTTCCCTGTCGTTCCATGTTGCTGGCACCAACTGCTGAATCTGCACATACTGAGGCAACAGCAGCAATTTTTTTGATCTTCTAGGATTTGTTTTTCCTGTTCCGGAGTTACAAACACGACTGTATTATCAGGTGTTCGCATGGCTTTCGAGTAACCGTCTTTGATCCAGGTTTCCACGTCTTTTCTCTTGGATTCGTCCAGAAAAACCTCCTGAGAAAACACACGAACGGCAAGAGATGAGTCTTCAACAATGTTCACCTGTCTTTCCTGTCTTTTCAGCAGATCATGGAGCATTCTCGTGTTTACGGCGGACGAATAAAATCCAGTTGGACTCAGCTGCGTTAGGCGAACATCGCCTCTTTTCAGCGACATTAGCTTCGGCTGCCATGATCTAACTGCCGGACACTCGGTCGTCACTATGGAACGCGTCCCAAACTGAAATGCGACCAATCCCAGCTCCTTATTATCGATGTAGTCGCTCCATTCGGAAAGCCACCACACTCCGCCGGCTATGATTATGGGAATATGCTGCAGATTGAACTCATTCATGGTGCGTCGTAGCGCAACCAATCTCAGATATGGATTCGACGGCTTCAGTGGATTCTCGGCATTTGATAGTCCATTATGGCCTCCAGCCAGCCAAGGATCCTCATAGACGACTCCACCAAGAAAATTCTGATGTTTTTTGAAAGATCTTCGAAACAGAGCCGAAAACGCTCTGGCAGATGAAACTATGGGATAATAGTAGACGCCAAACCTAGATGCCAGTTCTGCCAAAGCATATGGCATACCAGCACCACAAACTACGCCATGTATGCAATCTTTTGCTTCTTCAAGAACTCGCTCCAATATTTCTTCGCAGGCGCCCATTTCCCAGAGAGCATTTACGTGAATGCGCCCATTGCCGTTGGAAACTTCACGTGCAACTTTCGCCTGTGCAACGGCACCCGACACGGCGTATTCTATCATTTCTCGTCGCCTATCCGTTCGGGATTTTGCATGATATATCAGTGGAATAACGTTTCCGTTTCCATCATATGAATCGGCATTTACCGCGGAAAAAGTTCCAACACAGCCGGCAGCAGCCCATTCGCCACTGGTATAGCCATTGGAAACAGACACCCCCTTACCACCTTCGACCAGAGGTAGAACATCAACTCCAGAAATTTTTTGTGACCCGAGGTGCAACGCCAACTCCCAATAAAAATACATGGTTTCGGGCTACTGCTATGCATCAAGAAGGAGAAAAGATTACGCAGCAGCCCGCCGATGATAATAGTATACAGTTTGCCAGATGTAAACTAGACCTGTTGCGCCTATCGAGAAAAATGCTCATGCTACATTTGAATGCGCTCAAAAAGCAGTCTCTCAAATCGAGAATATGGATTCATTACAACTTTATTCTTCGCTCGGGACCGCAAAATCTAGAGTAAGCGGATACTTCATGGCGATTATGCCCGGAAGAGCGTTTTCCTCGAGATATGTTAGAAACGCTCCACCGGAAGTCGATTGATATGTTAAATCTTTGGTAATTCCAAATTTGCTCATAGCAAATGCCGTGTCTCCTCCACCTGTTATCGAAACAAGTTTTCCTCTGCGAGACAGGGCTGCAACTTCTCGAGCAACCGAAATCGTTCCAAAATCAAACGGTGTTCTCTCGAACAATCCCAGCGGTCCATTCCACAGGACACAGGCGCTTTCCCTCAGGTGCCTCTTGAATAATTCCACAGATTCGGGACCTATATCAAAGATGGAGGTATTTGCGTTACTGGAAGATATAACAGCATAATCGCTGTGGTCGTATTTGCTGACGAGTGCCGAGAAATCCACCGGTAGGATTAGTTCGCATTTATGTTCTTTTGCATTCTTTAGTATTTCGGCGACTTCATTTGCGTATTCCTCGCCGTCGAATATTTTTATGGAGCTGTTTTCATGATATGCCAGAAATGCTCCTGCTATTCCTCCTCCAAGAGCCAATTTGTTGGTTTTTTTTACTAGATTTTTCAATAAATTAACTTTCGTGGACAGCTTCGATCCGCCAACAATGATCATTTTGGGAGACGGCGCATTATTGAAAAAATAATCGAGTATGTACAGTTCATTCCTAAACGACAGTCCAAAGGCGTGAGGCAAAAATTTAGGCACTGCACATATGGACGCATGTTTTCGATGGGACGCAGAAAACGCATCGTTTATGTACAATTCTGCGAGGCCAGCCAGTTTTTTAGCAAAACCATCGTCGCAGGCTATTTCTCCCGGATAAAATCTCAGATTTTCTAGGAGAATCAAATCACCCGGAGGAGAATCGGAAATTGTCCGTTTAGCATTTTCGTCCAAACAATCATCGATGAATGTAATATTGGAATTATATTCTTTTTCTATTGTTTTTATTAAATTTCTTAGACTTAGTTTTTCTTCACGTTCGGTCGGCTTCCCTAGGTGGGACATCAGAATGATCTTGGCTCCGGCTTTTTTTAGAAAAGCAATCGTCGGGAAAACCTGTTTTATCCTGGACAGATCCTGAACCACACCATCCTTCATTGGAACATTAAAATCAACACGGAGAAGAACCTTTATGTTTCTGAGGTCAGCAATCGTTACAATGTCTGAACAATTCATCTAAAAATATCTCCACAACAAAAACAAACCCGACGGTAAAATTACACGAAGACACGCGTAACCGGCCTACTGTATATACCATTCAGTTAATTTTCGGCTAACATGAAGATTTTTTTTATGGTTAAATCGCATGCAACAACCAACACACGCAGAAACAAAACTGCGAGTAAAAATACCGAAAAGGCAGGATAAAATACACTACTTTATTTTTGTTTCTTTGAATTGGACATGCTTTCTTGCGACCGGATCATATTTTCTCATTTCCATTTTCTCCGGCTGTTTTCTAGGGTTTCTTTTCTTTACATAGAAAAAACCCGTATCAGCAGTACTCAGCATTTTTACAACCATGGTGGCAGACTTAGCCATAACAAACTCCATTCCCTTAAGATGTGCCAAGATTATACAGCATATATATGTAAAATCAAGAGCAGAACAAATATATGTACGCGCAATTTGATCAGGGCTTCATGTATTTTTTTCTGGCATAATAAAGGTATGATTAATTTGTTTAGTCATTTGCACCGAGAAGGTGTTGCAACATTTTTTCGGGATTTTGAGGCTTAATCGAAGGGCTTTAGAACCAGTGTTCGTTGAAAGTCAGAAGCCTCAAAATCAGCGATAGTCGGACAGTTGACAGAGCCTAGTGCTCATACATGAGGAGGATTGTAGCATGATAAACATTGGTTGTGATATAGGGAAATTGGAAATCGATACGCACATTGGCGGAAAGCATTACAAATTTAGTAATGATATCAAAGGGATACAGCAATTGATTGCGCACTGCAAAGAACAAGAGGTAGCACGCGTTGTTTTGGGGCCGACCGGAGGTTATGAGCGGTGTTTATTGAAAGAGTTGCTGAGGCATCAACTTCCAGTTGCAATGGTGAACCCTATTTATGTAAGGAAATTCGCGGGATCTAGACGCGATCTTGCGAAAACGGATAAGATAGACGCGAAGATTTTGTCCGAGTATGGAGAAAAAATGGAACCGAGAATTTATGAGCAAAAAGCATCTTTTCGTGTTGATTTGGAGGCATTAGTCAGCCATCGCGACACGCTGGTCGAGATGCGAAAAGAGGAAAGAATGCGTCTTTCGAAAAATTCTCTGCAGCTTGTATCTGATAGCATAAAAGCTAACATCGATCATTTTGATAAGCAACTTGAGCTTGTGGAAGGGGCGATTGAAGACTTGATTTCTGCAAATGCGCAGAAAGAATCGGAAGTTTTGCAAACGGAAAAGGGAATATGCGTTCAAACGTCAGCAGTTTTGATTGCTTATTTGCCGGAATTAGGTCGTCTGGATAATAGGCAAATTGTGAAACTGGCTGGTCTTGCGCCAATGGCTAACGATAGCGGAAAAAGATCCAGCAAACGCTCAATACGAGGCGGTCGAAAGCGGATTCGTAACGCACTTTTCACAGCGGCACTCAGTGCAGTTAAGGGCAATGAGAAAATTAAAGATTTCTATAACCACTTGATAGCAAAAGGAAAACTCTCCAAAGTTGCACTCACGGCTGTGGCTCGAAAATTGTTGGTTATTTCGAACTCCAAAATGAGGCTTTTTCGCGAAGGAAAGGAGTACTTTTAGGATTTTTTAAATCCAGATGGCTGCTGTAGTAGAGAAGAAATTGTGTGAAACTCGTTTGCACGATTAGTTTTTTGTGCTCAAAATTCAATAGAGTCCCATTTGTTTTCTTTGTTAGGATCTTTTTTTAAAAATACAGTTGACTTTCCTAGAAATATGGGTTGATTTTTGAGATAAAATCTCCGAATATTAATTAAGTTTTAATATTTGGAGTAGAAATGAAAATTAGAGAGTGAAATTCCAGCGCTTCAGGAATTTCTGCTTAGTTGGCAATAAAGCAAAGCTCGCAAATATATCAGCTTGCTTTTCTGCTCTGTCTATGACGGAACTATGCTTAACATAAAAATCGCACCAATCATCATATGATGCAAATTCAGAGTAGAAATCCTTATGCAAAACGTAAGGTGATAGCCGGAACAAGTCATGATATTGATTAGATTCCTGAAATCACAGTCTCTTAGAGAGGGTGAAATTTCAGTGTTTTTATCTATATCATGACTTGTTCCGGCTATCACCCAAGGCCTACGTATGAAAAAAAGCATGGAATGATTATGGCATAAGGGCTAGAATATCAGCATTATTGTTGTTATAAAGGTTATATGCAGTCTATATTTTCCAGTCATTTTTCGAATATTACTGATCCCCGCTCCCTTCGCAATCAAAAACACCGCTTAATTTCGTTAATAGCGACGTCTTTTTTGGCATCGTTGTCAGGAATC
>BNWJ01000011.1 GCA_025998735.1 Alphaproteobacteria bacterium
GGTAAACAAATCGAAACTCATCGAAAGTGGAGACTTCTTGAAACTGGACGGCGAATTCCTAATAAATCTCGACAGAAGCTTGAAAACGCAAGGAGATCTGCTCCAATCCTTGCTTTCGTGCATAAACACAAAAATCAGCAAAGGAATACACTGCAATTTCAAACCTATACTAGGTTTAATGAAAGAATTCATACAGATCCGGACTGATAGTGACACTAATAGTTTCATAACCGGATGCAAGCAAGCGGTTTCAGAAGTGGAAGCAATGTTCAAACAAAATAAAGATATTAAAGATGTCGAGCACCCTTTGGAAAAACTAGAAAAGCTACTGGAATGCGCGCAATCGATCTTAAAAGCTTCTGCTACTGCCTGGAATACCCCCAGTGAAGCAGTGCGTGCTCGCGCGGCAGCCGCAATCGCGACGTGGAACGGCGGAATTGAACCAAACGCCGCTCGCTTAGCTGCGTTTATGAGACACCTCCAACTGTTGCCATTACTAGCTCAAGAACTGATCATAAAAGCTATGCAGGATGACAACAAAAAAGAGGGACTGACAGAAATTGCAAAAACATCTCCAATCGCTTCTTTAAGCTCAGGCTGTAGCTCGAGTTCTAGCAGTAGCTCAAATTTTGACGTGAATGCCTCGATTCCTCTGGGTTGCTCGAATTCTGACGTAACAGAATGCGCCGACGATTCAGAAGAAAAACTCTGAGCTTGATACACCCAACTGCTCGCAACGATATTTGATACGCGATCGCTGCGAACTGGGAAATTGAGAAACCGCCAAGATTTTGGATATGTGGTAAGCCACTCAAAAACTGTGAGTGGCTCTGTGCTTATTATTCCTCGCCTTCAATCAATCTGACAGCGGACACAACTTTTTCATCTTTTTCGACATCGTATCATCAGAAGATGAACAAAAAAATCTCGCAGTGGCTGATTTTCTCATATCACTGCGAGTAATTTTCAGATGTCTATTCGTTGCTATCGTCTGAGTTTGAGCTAGGTGAGCTGGCACTCGGGCTGGAAGGGCTGCTACTTGAACTTGAGCTGCTGCTAGTTGAAGCAGAGGACGAGCTCTTAGCATTGGTCGGTATCGGAAACGGTTTGCTCTGGCTTAGACTGGAGTTTGAGCTTAGAGGCGTCGCTGCTAGAGCTTGAGCTGGATGAGTCGCTACCGACTGCGAAAACTGTGGATATGGCTGATATGCCCTCCCACCGAATCCTACTGCACTGCTACTAGGCGAACTACTACTAGAACTCGAGCTGCTGCTAGCTGGAGTAGATGCCTCGCTTGCAGCACTGGTCGGCATCGAAGATGGGAAACTCAGAAACGGTCTACTCGAAGATGAGAAACTCGGGCTTAGACCGCTGCTAAAAAAACTCGAGCTAGGCGAACTACTACTAGAACTCGAGCTGCTGCTAGCTGGAGTAGATGCCCCGCTTGCACCACTGGTCGGCATCGAAGATGGGAAACTCAGAAACGGTCTACTCGAAGATGAGAAACTCGGGCTTAGACTGCTGCTAAAAAAACTCGAGCTAGGCGAACTACTACTAGAACTCGAGCTGCTGCTAGTTGAAGTAGAGGACGTGCTCGTAGCACCGGTCGGTATAAGATACGGTATACTTGGGCTTAGACAGCTGCTAAAACTCGAACTTGATGGATTACTGCTTGAACTCGAGCTACTGCTAGCTGGATAAAAATTACTCAAAAATTGGTACATGAAGACGCCGTATGAATAAATATCCATATGACTTTGCGAGCTACTGCTAGTCAGATTAGCTAAGTGAGCTGTGATTGGCGGAAACTGGAAACCGTTGCCGCTACTTGAGCTAGAAGAAAAATTGCTTGAGCTGGATGGGCTGCTGCTGATTGGAGACATTAAGCTTTCACCAGCTTGGTAAGGACCATACGGCGATAAGTTTCCAGCAACAAAGGAGTGATGTGATGCTGTTTCTAAAGCTTTAGCTTCAGCTTCAGCTTGAAGACGCGCTGCCGATACACGCTGATCGAAGCTTGGCAATAATCCTCCACGTGATTTTTTTTCGCCACCAAGAGTGAATTTACCAACGAGTGTATATCCGCGTTGGCTCAGACGATTCAAAATGTCTTCGCCTGAGCTTGGTGAGCTGCTACTAGAACTCGATGATGCACTCGAACTGCTGCTAGAGCTTAGCGTTGTTTCATCGTCATTGCCAGTAGATTCCTTGTCATCATCGGCATTACTAGTAGATTCGTCATTGCTATTCGTAGACAGTTCATCGTCATCACCAGCAATCCTACGACGCTTATCACCTGTGCTACCGCTTCCATTTGAGTTAGTAGCATCGAGGCCATTTCCCTCGGCGTCGCGTTCGTCACCGCCCCCATTTAAATCAAGTTTGCTTTTTTCGTGATCGTTGGAGCTATTAATAACATCATTGCCTCCTTCGCGCTTTCTTTTCTGTTTTGTAAAATTCAAGTTTCCTTCGTCATCAGCAGTGTCATCACAACCAATTCCTTCGTCATCACCGTTTGAAATAGACAAATCATTGTCAACATGCTGGGGAAGGTGCTGGAGCTGCCGAACAATTTCGTCTATATCCACCTTCTCCGCCAAAGAGAGCATGCTCTTATCAAAATGAAGTTTTCTAAAGGGCTTTACATATACGGTGTCACTACGCCCAAGAAGGTAAAGCGTGCGCCCACGTGCGTGGCAATAGTCCGTAAGCTTACGAAATTTAAGAGGAACACATGTGTGAGCGATAACGACAAGATTTTTTACTGCGTCTCTAAATTCTGTCATTGCCTGTTTCGCCGATTTTCGGTCTCGGAAGTTCTGACAGAGCTTGTCTCGCTTCCCATGGACGAATCTTATCGCTGCGAACCAGTAGTCTAATAATCCTAGGTTATCGTTTGTTATATCATCTTTCTCAACACATATAAAACCACAGAATCCTAAAAGCACCCGGTATCTAAGTGTATCATATCGAACAAATTGGACTAGTCCACCAGAATTATAACCCAATAGAGTTAAATCTCCCGTATAACCACCTAAAACGGTTTGGACTACCAGATTCAGCGATATAAAAAGCGCCTCGCCTTGAATTTCAAGATATTTCTGGTGCTTTTTTTCATTGGTTTTGTCACAATATTTCTTCTGCTTTTTTTTCTCGGTTTTGCCATCTGGTCGCGATTCTAGTTCTTCTATGTCATGCTGCGCCAGTGAGCTTGGTCCTCCACGTTCCAGCATCGCTCTATGTCCATTTTGAAGCCCTTTTGTTCCATTTCTACTGCCACTGTCGCTGGAGCTTAGCCAATTACTACTTGGACTCGAGCTAGATGAACTGCCGCTACTTGAACTTGGTGAACTACTGTTGCTTGAACTGGACAAACTACTGCCGCTACTTGAACTTGGTGAACTACTGTTGCTTGAGCTTGCCAAGTTGTTGTCTGAATCTGACGATGACCTGCTACTGGCTAATGGCGCTCTTTTCAAGCGAATGACGGGCCAAATCTTTCCAGAGCCCGCCGATTTCTCGCCTTCTTTTAAAGTACCAGTGGGCGGTTGAACATTACCGTCTCGCTTTTCTATCTCCATGCAATCGGCAAAACCAACGACTGCAAAGAGACTGACACCATACAATAAACTTTTTTTCATATATATCTCCAATTTAAATAACCATACTCTTCACTAAAAAAGTATGAAACAAACATTGCACTCTTGGAGAAAGATATATGCTGTAACTTAAAATGTCAATGATAAAAATCACAAAACACCAAAAAAACTTCACATTTTGTATTTTCGTGTCACGCTTCGCCTTCAATCAATCTGACGGCGGACACGACTTTTTCATCTTTGTCGACGCGGAATAGAATGACGCCCTGAGCTTGCCGTCCGGTTATGCGTATGGTGTTTACGGGGCAGCGAATTAATTTTCCGCTGTTGGTAACAAGCATTACATCGTCATTTTCTCCGATTGGAAATACGGCAACGACTTTTCCGGTTTTTGCGCTCATATCGATGTTTTTGATGCCTTGTCCACCACGTCCGCAGGTTCTATATTCGAAGGATGAAGTGCGTTTCGCCATGCCGTTTTCCGTAACGGTCATGAGCATCTGCTCGACCTGCTTCATTTCTTCGTATTTTGCCGGAGGGGGCATAACTTGATCCACGAGAATTTCCTCACTGCTTCTACGGAGCCAGTTGGAATATTTTATGTATTCCTCGCGCTCTTCAGCGGTGGAAGTTCCGTTATTCAGAACAGACATCGATATGACTTCGTCGTCTCCCAGCAATTTCATGGCACGAACTCCGGTAGACGCTCTGCTGTTGAACACGCGGACGTCATCTACGGAAAATCTCATGCATTTGCCGAATTTGGACGATATCATGACGTCCATGTTCTCTTTACAGAGGGAGACGGCAATTAATTTCTCGCCGTTTTCCAACTTCATGGCCATCTTTCCGCCAGGTTTTATGTTGATGAAATCGCTCAGCTTATTTCTGCGGATTGTACCGTGGGATGTGGCAAATACCACGTCGTAGGATTCCCAGGTACTTTCGTCACCCGGAAGAGCCATAACCGTAGACAGAGCCTCGTCGTTTTTGATCTGCAACACATTCACCAGCGCCTTCCCTCGGGACTGCGGAGTGGACAGTGGAATCTTGTAGACCTTCATCTGGTACACAATTCCAATGGTGGAGAAAAACAGTACCGGCGTATGGGTATTGGCCACGAAAAGATCGTGTACGAAATCTTCATCTTTTGTGGTCATGCCGGTACGCCCTTTGCCACCGCGTCTTTGTGCTCGATAGGTGCTCAGCGGCACTCTCTTGATGTATCCGCTATTGCTGATGGTGACGACCATATCTTCTTTTTGTATAAAATCTTCGTCTTCCAGATCCATTCCACCATCTTCAATGGTCGTTTTGCGCGGGGTTCCGAATTCCTCTTTGATTTTTACGAGTTCTTCGCGAATAATTTGATACACTCTCTCACGGGAACCCAATATATCCAGAAGATCGTTGATTTTTATGGCCAACTGAGATAATTCTTCGGAAATTTTCGATCTCTCGAGTCCAGTCAATCTATGGAGTCTCAAATCGAGAATCGCCTGTGCTTGAGCGTCTGTCAGGCGGCATTTTCCATTGATGTAGACGCTTCCGGGATCGTTTACCAGACGAATTAGCGGCTCCACATCTTCTGCATCCCAATCGATTTTCAGAAGGGATATCTTGGCCGTTGCTGAATCCGGACTGGATTTGATGAGCTTTATGACTTCGTCGATATTCGCGACGGCAAGGGCGAGGCCTATCAATATATGTGTCCGATCACGCGCTTTATTTAATTCGAAACGCGTGCGACGTACAACAACTTCCTCCCTGAACTCGATGAATGCTTTTAATACTTCCAGCAGATTCATAAGCTTAGGGCGTCCATTGAGAAGGGCAAGCATATTTACTCCAAAAGATGTCTGGAGTTCAGTATGTTTGAACAATTGGTTCAGCACGACATCGCCGTTGGCGTCTTTTTTAAGCTCAACGACCACCCGAACGCCATCTTTGTCTGACTCATCTCGAAGATCTGAAATGCCATCAATTACTTTTTCGTTTACGAGACCTGCGATTTTTTCTATGAGTTTCGATTTGTTTACCTGATATGGGACTTCCGTAACAATAATGGCCTGACGCTCTTTGCGAACGGTCTCCATTTTTGTTTTTGCTCGAATAATAATGGATCCACGACCGGTTTTGAAGGCAGACAATATTCCGCCGCGCCCCATGATAATGCCTCCAGTAGGGAAATCCGGACCAGAGATAACAGTTATCAGATCTTCCAAACCTGCTTCTGGATTGTCCACAAGCATGAGGCAGGCGTCTATAACTTCAACAAGATTGTGTGTTGGAACGTTTGTAGCCATACCAACGGCAATTCCACTGGACCCATTCACGATGAAATTTGGAAAACGAGCCGGAAGTAACTTCGGCTCCATCAGAGTTTCGTCGTAGTTCGGCTGAAAATCAACCGTCTCACTGTAGAGATCTTCCGTAAGTGTGTGCGCTATTTTCGATAGACGTGCTTCGGTATAGCGCATAGCAGCTGGTGGATCGCCGTCCATGGATCCGAAATTTCCCTGTCCCTTGATAAGAATCTCTCGCACGGAAAACGGCTGAGCCATACGTACCATTGCCATGTATATCGGATCGTTCCCATGTGGGTGATACTTACCCATAACATCACCAACGATGCGAGCAGATTTGCGAAACGGCTTATTATAGTCGTAGCCGCTTTCGATCATGCTGTATATAATGCGCCGATGGACAGGCTTTAGACCATCCCTGACATCTGGCAAAGCTCTCGCAACAATCACACTCATGGCGTAATCCAGATAAGACCTCTGCATCTCATCTTCAAGCAACACAGGCATTATCTCATCTTTATTAGCGTCCACCAAAAGTCTCCACACTTAACATCAAACACACGATACCAGGAACTGTTTACAAACCAGATTTTTGCGAGGATTTTTTAGGCTAACGTTGGACCTTTAGATAAACACATATACCGCCCAGTACCGAGCGGAAAATCAACGCCAGAAGAGACCGCAAAAAGTAGTTTGTTAACAGTTGCTAGAATGGAACATCGTCTTCCGCAATAGGAGCTGCAGACGCAGGAGCATCGAAAGATGCACCAGAAGATCCACCATCGGATGGTTTGGAATCCAGCATCGTCAATTCTCCTCTGAACCTCGAGAGAACGACCTCGGTGGTAAATTTCTCCACACCGGCCTGATCCTGCCAGCGACGCGTCTGCAGCTGTCCCTCTATGTATACCCTGGAACCTTTGTGCAGATACTTCTCACACACGTCGCAAATCCCTGGATTGAATACCACGATTCTGTGCCACTCGACCTTGTCTTTTCTTTCGCCGCTAACCTTATCCTTCCAGGATTCCGACGTCGCCAGTGAGAAACTGACAATCTTGGAACCATCTTGAGCGCTCCTAACTTCGGGATCTCTTCCGATATTACCAACTAAAATAACTTTATTTACACTTCCAGCCATAAAACTCACCTTATAATACCAGCCATTCTACATACTAAAATCACAAAACTCAACCATCGGAGTTAACATCTACATTAATCTTTACAAATAGCATATGGATACTGCGCGCCTTTTCGTTAGCACAAATATTTTTTCTGTCGCCAGTGAATAGAACTCTTATGTTAACATAGTTGATATTTCGACGTTTTCCATAAAAAGCAGCTGGTTTTCAAAGAAAAGCCGGATATTGATAAAAATTTTCGATAAAAGCATTTAAAAACTTGATGATTACTCTGAAGTGTGGCACTATGTTCAGTATGTTTTCAATAATAGGAGGTCTAATGAATAAAACCGTATGGATAGGAGCTGTGTATGCGCTGTCAATTGTGACTGTTGTGCCATTGAGTGCAATGAACGAGAGATTGCACGAGGCTGTTCGGAATCATCAGTCTGATGTCGTTAAAAATCTTATAGCCGATGGGGTCGATGTGAACGCAAGAAACAAACATGGCGAGACAGCATTGCATCGTGCTGTTATAGAGGGTGACGTAAAAACAGTCCTGCGTCTTCTAGCGGCTCCAAATATAAATGTAAACGCCAGAGACCAACACAACGCGACACCCTTACATTATGCCGTTCCCTATGGGAAGAAGGAGATTGTTGCGCTTCTTCTAGGGGCTCCAAATATAGATGTAAATGCGAAAAACTTGGAGAACAAAACACCGCTAAACTTAGCAATTGATCTTAAACTTGATGATGTTGCAGAATTATTTTAAATAGGCAAGCGGCTGTTCTTTGGTTGTGCCACTGGCACTAGTACACAGTCTATGTCATAATCGCTGGTTGAGTTGTTTTTTACTGTTAGCACTGGATTCCTACGCCCCTTCGGGGCTACGACACGCGTGTCTCTGATGACGGTAGTTTTAGCGTTTTTCGTCATCTAGAGGAACGCGTAGCGCGACGTAGGAATCCACACATGGACGAAATACACAATTCCATGTGGTTTTACTCCAGATTACAAACTTGACTGCGTACTCAGTTAAATTGTATATAATAACCATGTTCATCAATTAGATTTTGCCACTCTTTGACAGCGGAGTTTGAGAGGCTGCAAGACGCAAAAAATTAAATGTGAACATGGTTAATCATGATCCTGTTGCATACGGAATATCATTTTCTTCGCACCAGCTCTGCGCAATATCGACATATGCCCGATGACGAAACTCGTAATAATCAGCCTCAAGGCCATTTTGGAACAGGACATCCTTAAAATAGCGGAACGCTCCTTTATCATCCAATGCAAAAAAGAGTTTGTTCTGCTTCCCTTCATCTTTGACAGACTCCGCGAAATCAGACATAATGCTGTACTCGTGGATCTTGCTACCCCAGCAGTTTGTAGAAACCCTGAAATTTTCGAGTTTTGGGATTTCCCGATGCACGCAGGACCTCTTCCACCAGATGCCACTTTCCCACAAAAGCGTTAAAAATCGCCAAAATCACAAAAATTTTCAACCATTAACGGAAATTTTATCATTTTCTGATATTATGGTACCTGGTGGAGAGAGACTTGCGGCGCATTTTTCTATAGATCAACTCAAAAATCAGAGCATCGCAGAACTCCTGGGGTGTTAAGCTCGTGGATATCATATTTACTTGGTAAGAGAACATAATTACCTGAACTAGCGATGTCGTTCAATAGCTCTTCATCGTCTTCAATTCCACTAATATCACTATTGAATATCATAACAAATTTGCCGGTCATGGTGTTCAAATATTGCTCAACGCCATCACAGTTAATTCCGAGCTCATTAGCGATATCTTCCAATTTCATAGTCACTTTTTTTGCCATAACGGTCCTCTATATGCATTAACTTCTCCATGTTTTTTTCTTTAAATACGAAACTATCGATAGTAAAAATACCACATCCGCACTTGTTTGCCGAGTGTTTTTTAAACGAACAGTAGAACCGAAATTCCAGTAGCACCACTATACATAAGCAGATATATCGCCTTCCAAGTGAGCGAATTGCCGGATTACGTGTGTTGGGCGGACATCTCCTGCAATACCAGACATTTTTCTGGTCATGTCGTTCAGAAACGCTTCGACTTTTTCTTCATCTGACAGTGCGTAATCCATTCTGTTACAGAATTCTTCCGTTATTCCAGTCATAACCATTATGGAATCTATACCGGAATTATTGGCGCCGGCTATGTCTGTCCATGGTGTGTCGCCAATCATCGCAATTCTATCCTGAGGATTTGCGAATTGCTTGGCGTATTCGAATATTCCCGCATAGGGTTTTCCGAAATACACAACTTTCCCGCCGAGTTTTTCGTAATGCTTTCCTATGCATCCTTGAGTAATGATTGGAACCTTTATGGAGTCGTTATGTACGAATCCATGAGCGAAAATATCGGGATTTGCAACAACCAACACGCTGTTTCTTTTAAGGCAGGAATCGAGTGCGACGGCAAATTCGGAAAATGTTTTTCTGCCGAAGCTATCCCTCAGATTGTGCCAGTCTCTATTGACGACATCGCAGATATCAACCGATTCGTCTCCGTCGAAAACATCGTCTATTCTTACGCGACCATAGGACGATCGGGGGACTCCCACATAAATAAAGTCAGCGTCAGCGTAGTCATCAACTGTTACAACATGAGCTTTTTCAAATATACTGTCATTTCCCATAAATAGGTATTTCACTCTGTTGCCGCTCGATCCTATCAAATCGGCAAATTCCTTCGGTTTGTTTACCACAAAATAATGAATGAACTCTCCGGACGTTATCATTTCATCATAATGGACGTTTTCAAACATGCTTCGCTGCGAGTATCCGAGCTTGGCGTCCCGCGATACCTGGGCAACATTCGATAGGATAATGATTTTTTTCTTCAGATTTTTCAGCTGTTGCATTGTACTTAGTGTGCCATCGTAGATATTAACGCCATCGTACAAAACCCCGTATATATCAACAAAAAATGTATCGTATAAATTTGCAAGATCTAAAATATCGTTCCTAATGTCCATAATACTCCCCTACTCCACTCAACTTTAAACCGAAGACAGTTTCTTGTATTTTATCCTCTGGGGAACTAATTCGCTTATGCCAAGTCTACGTTTTTTATCTTCCTCGTAGGATGTGAAATCGCCCTGAAACCATTCTACTTTACTTTCGCCTTCAAATGACAGTATATGTGTGGAGATTCTGTCCAAAAACCATCGATCGTGACTTATGACCACGGCACATCCGGCAAAATCCAGCAGTGCATCCTCCAGACTTCTCAGTGTATCCACATCCAGATCGTTGGTTGGCTCGTCCAGTAATATCACGTTGGCGCCGGATTTCAGGATCTTCGCCAGATGAACTCTATTGCGTTCGCCACCAGACAGCTGATTGATATATTTCTGCTGATCTGTTCCCTTAAATCCGAAGTTGGAAACATATGCACGACTCGGCATTTTTCGATTGCCTAACTCAATTTCATCGAGAGAGTCGGATATTTCTTCCCAAACCGTCTTCCTACTGTCCAGAGAATCTCGACTTTGATCGACGTAGGCCATTTTTACAGTCTCGCCTATTTTTATGGAACCGGAACTCGGAGATTCTCTTCCGACTATGAGCTTGAACAGGGTGCTTTTTCCTGCCCCGTTGGCGCCTATGACACCAACAATCGCGCCTGGAGGCAGTTCAAACGACACCCCCTCAAACAGGACTTTATCCTGAAAAGATTTACCCACCGATTTCGCATTTATAACGATATCGCCGAGACGCGGACCAGATGGAATATATAGCGCCGCCGTATTGTAAGTTCTGGAATTTTCCTCGGCAAGCATCTGCTCATAGCTATTGATTCTCGCCTTGCTTTTGGCATGACGCGCCTTGGGAGATTGGCGAATCCACTCCAACTCGCGAGCCAGAAAACGCTGTCTATCGGTTTCTTTCTTATCCAACTGCTCGTTGCGCTTCTGTCTTTCCTCCAGCCACGCCGAATAATTTCCTTCAAACGGATATGTATTGCCCCGGTCAAGTTCCAGTATCCATCCCACAACGTTGTCCAGAAAATATCGATCGTGAGTAACAAGAACGACCGCTCCTTTGTATTCCTGAAGATATTTTTCGAGCCAGGCGATGGACTCCGCATCCAAATGGTTGGTCGGCTCGTCCAAAAGCAGAAGATCTGGTTTTTGCAGAAGCAATTTACAGAGAGCGACTCTTCTCTTTTCGCCTCCGGATAGATTTTCCACGCGCGCATCTCCGTTCGGACAGCGCAGAGCATCCATCGCTATTTCCACCGTTCTATTGAGATCCCAGAGATTGAGGGCGTCTATTTTGTCCTGAAGCGCCGCCTGTTTTGCAATGAGGTCGTTCATCTCGTCGTCAGATGTTATTTCGGCAAATTTAGCAGAAACCGCATCAAATTCATCCAGTATGGCCTTCTGATCCGCCAGCGCCGAGACTATGTTCTCGTATACACTGAGACTATTGTCCAGTCCTGGCTCCTGTGGAAGATATCCGACAGACGCTCCCTTGGCCAACCAAGCCTCTCCGTTGAAATCAGTATCTATGCCTGCCATTATCTTCATAAGAGTGGATTTTCCGGCGCCGTTGCTTCCGATAATCCCAATTTTTGCATCGGGAAAGAAGGAAAGATACGTTTCCTTTAGAACCTGTTTGCCTCCAGGATATACCTTGGAAGCACCTTTCATAACATATATATATTGGTAAGAAGCCATAAAATTCCTATACAAAAAAACTAAAATTACGAGACTTTCTTTATTTTCGCCGATCTCAATTCGTCGATATTCCTACATCCGGTGCACAGCATCGCCGTTTTTAGCTCCAGAATCAGAGACTCGACAAATATTTCACATTCAGAACGAGATATCATGGCGCTTTTCAGGAACTCCGAGGCATTGCCACAAAAGTCTGCTCCCAAAGCTATGGACTTGGCCATGTCAACTCCTGTTCTCACCCCACCGCTGGCGATAATTTTTATATCCTTTACGTTATCTGCGATTTCCTTTACGCATTCGGCGGTTGTATTTCCCCATCCGATAAAGGCTTGGGAGGCATTGTGCACCACAATGTCATTCGATCTTTTCTTTTCAATTTCGGACCAGGAAATGGAACCAGCCCCCGCCACATCGACGGCATACACACCGACATCCGCCAATTTCTGAGCAACGGTTTTGGATATGCCATAGCCGACTTCTTTAACAATTACGGGAGCGTCTAATCTGGAGCAAATTTTTTCTATTTTGTTGAGTATCCCGGAGAAATTCGTATTTCCTCCCATTTGGAACACCTCGTGCAGCGGATTCAGATGAAATACCATCGCATCGGCATCTATCATATCTATGGCTCTGCGACATTCGTCGATGGAAAATCCATAATTCAATTGCACCGCTCCGAAATTTGCGAATACCAAGATATCGGGCGCATATTTTCTGATTTTATAGGTTATTTCCAAAGAACTATCCGTCAACGCACACCGCTGACTTCCAACGGCAAAACCTATCCTGAAATCATTGGCCAGTTCCGACAGCGCTTTGTTGATTTTTCTGCTTTTATCGGATCCACCGGTAATTGGCGATATCATCATTGGTATGTTCATTTTTCTTCCGAGAACATTTACGGACGTATCTATTTCCGAGAAATCCACTTCCGGCAATGCATTGTGCTCAAATCTATAATCTTTGAAACCAGGATCAAGTTCGACAGACGGAGACTCCGACAGCGCAATTGAAATATGCTCGTCTTTTCTTGAGGAAATCTTGTTGGGTTTTTTGCGCGAATCATCGACGGAAAAATCGTGGTTAATCACTGGATTCGGAAGAAATTTTCTCACTTAACACCCTCGCTACATTCCTTTGGCACTCTTCTTTCCATTTCTTCATCGAATATAAATACACCAAGATCAGTCGACTGCATTTTCCGGAACCTATTCAGAAGCTCCTCTGAAAAAGCCTCTCTCTTCATTTGATCCTCTACAAACCACATGAGCAAAGTCTGTGACTGATAATCCTTATCTCCAACAGCAAACTCATAAAGCGTCGTTATGCTGGACGACACCTTCTGCTCTATCTTAACAATTTCTTCAAATATATGTAAAGGAGCTCTCCAATCTTGTTTTGGAGGTTGAATCTGCAAAAATTTTACCTTTCCGTTTCTTGAGCGCATATGATTATATATCCGCATAGCACGCTCCAGATGCTCTTTTACCTGAACTGCAGCCCATTTCGAGCATCCACCGAGTCCCATATCCGCAAATATGTTAGACATCGACAGAAATGTATAGGAACACACCAACTCCTCTGCAATCTGCTTATTTAGCGTGTCATGCACTCTTTTCCCGAATATAAGCGGCATAAACTCACTCCAACAAAAACAGAAAACCAAACACTACCAATAGATTACATCGAATAAGTAAAAATATGATTACTTTGATCTGAAAGTTATGCGACCCTTGGTAAAATCGTAGGTTGTCATCTCAACGGTAACCCTATCCCCCACTAGGACGCGAATTCTATTTTTCTTCATTCTTCCTGAAGTATGAGCCAAAATAATGTGATCATTTTCCAGTTTAACGCGAAACATCGCGTTCGGTAACACTTCCGTAACTTCGCCAGAGAATTCTATTAAATCTTCTTTAGGCATGAGAACTCCATAAAAACTACGATATAATATACCAAGATCCACTTTTCTTCAATTGATAGTGTGTGTATTTCGCACAATCTTTGCTGTTGTTTCCATATTGCAACAACAGAATCGTCTTAAATCAATAAAAAATATAACGCAGTGACGCCACGTTTCTATTGCTCTCTTGCATTAGGAAGAATTCATTATTGGTTGAAGTTCAAGCTACATCCTGCGATTGATGAACAGGGCGCGATTATAAACGAAAAATTAATATCTAGATCTCGCACAGTAATGTTTCTATGTTTTTTACAAAAGAACATTTGACTTTTTTTGTTGCCCATGTTACGTTTGCCTGTTGTGTGGTTTATTAAAATGGAGAAAGAAAATGAAATATATCAGAAATGAGTTTTTGTTGGCAACTGTGGCTGTGTTGTTGTTTTATGCGGCAAATGTAAATGGGATGAATGAGGAAGTCAAAAGTGAGAAAGATTCGTCTTTTATGACTACTCTAACCGGCACGGACCTCTCTACGGAGGAGAATAGGCAAAGTGTCAGTGAATCGTCTTCTAGAACCATTTCAGTCGACTGTGACCTCTCTACGGATGCGTATTCTAGCTATGGCGAAGCTGATGACGAAGCATCTGAGAGTGATCATGCTGGCAACGGCCTAGCGAAAAAATCACGAAAGCGTAGAGCACACCATCGTCCCAAACACCGATCCGGAAACGTAGTGGGCCGAAAAAAGGCTGGGGAACACAAAGACTGCGGTGACAAAAAATGACTTTAATCGGGACCGGGCGGTGAGTGTCTCGTAGCCTTGGGATTTTCTTGGGATTCTGTGAATTTTATCTGATTTTTCACATCACTGGTTATGCGCTCCGCAAAACATCGAATGATATTTGGTTTTTTTGTGTCTTTTAACTATTTTTTAGTATTTATATGTTTTGATTACTATTAGACCTGTTGCAAAAGCCTCTTGGAGTCACTGATTATCAGGATCAAAAATAGGCCTACGCAACAGGTCTATTGTGATCTAGCGTTTTTTTTACAACTATGGAGATCTAAAGATGAAAAGATTTTATGAACTTTGTGCGTTTTGTATGATTTGTATGTTTGTTGCTTCTTGTGATGTAAAGGCGGCAATGATTAGGCCAAGTGACCGTCCATCCGCAGCAGGTGTTCTAAACAAGTACGCAGAGTCGCTATCTAAAGAGCAACACGACGAACTGTTTTCTACCCATAGCTCAACATTTTATACCAACAGCTCTTCCGACGCGGCGGATCTTTTGTGTCAACACGTAGAATCGCTGTCTAATGAGCGTATCAACGCCCTGGCTCCTGAACAAGTGGCGCTATTGTTTAATCTATCGCCGTTCCTATTTTCTCCTGATCAAATTCGATCGTTCAACGAAGCTCAGATTTTAAAGATAGAAAAATCGGATTGTTTAAAAATTGGCACGGTGCATATTGCTAAAGCGCCAGTGTTTCGTACGCCGGGTTGGTACGGAAGTGAACATCGACAGGCGTTCGAAGCAAGAGTAATGAATATCATTGCCGCAAAGTACTCCTCCAAAAATGTTACAGAAACAGAAAAAAAGTAAGGCGTCGGCTTCTCTGCTGGTGATTTTTGAAATGTCTTAACTTTATTCATGTATGCAGTCGGGATTGTTAACGATCTCGACGCTGATTGTGCAAACAACCAGATTGCAGCAGCAGTGCTTGCAACAGCGTTACGCTGGATCCGTTTGCTGCTTATGGCATGTTGGCACTATTTTCAACAGACCTGTTGCAAAAGCCTCTTGGAGTCACTGATTATCAGGACCAAAAATAGGCCTACGCAACAGGTCTAACGTTGATTTTGCTTCAACATTGCAATTACAGTCGGCATACACATCCGTTGGGAAGCGAAGCCATTAACGCGCGTGTGGCACACACTAGGCATCCAAATTAACAACATTCAGAGCGTTTTCCTGAATAAATTCTCGGCGCGGCTCCACCACATCTCCCATCAATACTGAAAAGATTTTGTCCGCTTCTTCTAGATGTGAGTACTTCACCTGCATGAGCACGCGAGCGTTTGGATCAATGGTGGTTTCCCAGAGCTGCTCCGCGTCCATTTCGCCCAGACCTTTGTAGCGACTGATTGCAATACCCTTCTTCGCCACCTGCATAAATTTATTAAAAAAATCTATCGGAGTTTTTACGGACATTGCTGTATCTTTCGTCTTCAATGTCCATCGGTCAGACAAAAACGATTTAAATACATCGAGTTCATTGTGAACATTCTGCATCTCCCGGGAGGCAAAAATATTTTTGGAAACCTCAAATTTTTCCGTAACATTTCTGGATGTTCTCGAGAAAAGATAATGAGTCTCGTTCTGATCAAAGCTCCATTCGCCACCGCAAATTTTTTCCAGGCTTTTTATTACTGTCTGTTGCGCTGCTTCAGGATCAGCGACAAATCCAGAAAGCAGGAGAATTTCCAATAGATCGGAGTTGTTTATTTTATTATTTACCCTATCGACGGCACTTTTCAGCTTTTCCGCCTTCGAAACAAAGTCCCGAAGATCGTTGGAGGCGATGGTTTCTCCGCTAGGCATCTCGAGGGACGAAATCGGCACAGCGGAATCCAGCAGATACGTCTCCAGAGCCGCTTCGTCACGAATGAACATATGCGAATTTCCTCGTTTTACCTTATAGAGCGGCGGACGAGCTATGTACAAATACCCCTTTTCCACCAGCGGACGCATTTGACGAAAGAAAAACGTAAGCAGTAGTGTTCTAATGTGACTGCCGTCCACATCGGCATCGGCCATTATTATGACTTTGTGATAGCGCGCCTTCGATACATCAAACTCATCGCCAATTCCAGCTCCCAAAGCGGATATAAGAGTTCCTATTTCGGCAGAGGACAGCATTTTATCGAATCTAACTCGCTCCACGTTCAATATCTTACCACGTAGCGGAAGAATGGCCTGCGTACGACGGTCGCGCCCCTGTTTGGCGGTACCACCGGCGCTGTCTCCCTCAACGAGAAATATCTCGCTGAGAGCCGGATCCTTTTCCTGACAGTCGGCGAGTTTTCCAGGCAAAGTCGAGATTTCCAGAGAATTTTTTCTGCGAGTAAGCTCTCTTGCTTTTCGAGCGGCTTCCCTCGCAGCTGCAGCTTCTATGATTTTCGACAGAATTTTTTTCGCTTCCGCCGGTTTTTCCTCCAGCCACGTGGAGAGAGTCTCGTTCACAATGCTTTCTACGACTCCACGAACCTCCGACGATACAAGTTTATCCTTCGTCTGGGAAGAGAATTTCGGATTTGGAACCTTCACGGACAATATGCACGTAAGTCCTTCGCGAGCGTCCTCTCCGGTGGGAACGACCTTGTCTTTTTTTGCATTTGCTGCCAGATAGTTGTTGATGGTGCGAGTCAGCGCATTTCTAAATCCCGCCAAGTGAGTTCCTCCGTCCGATTGCGGAATATTATTTGTGTAGCAGAGCATGGTTTCATGATAGCTATCCGTCCATTCCATTACGACTTCAACGGTAATTTCATCTTTCGTGGACGATACGTAAATCGGATTATCGATCAGTGGATTTTTACTGGTATCCAGATGCTTTATGAATTCCTTGAGTCCACCGTCGTAGTGCATTTCGACAACCTTAGGCTCAGCTTTTCTCTCATCGACTAGAACTATATACACTCCGGAATTTAAGAAGGCAAGTTCCCTCAATCGATGCTCGAGAGTGCCAAAGACAAACTCCGTGGTTTTAAATGTCAGTGCAGAAGGCCAGAATCTCACCATCGTACCGCTTTTGTGATTGCTTTCGCCGATTTCCGCAAGAGGAGCATCTGCGAACCCATCTCGGAAACGCATGAAGTACCCCTTTCCTCCGCGCCAAATGGACAGATCCAGCCTGTCAGACAGAGCGTTTACAACGGACACACCAACGCCGTGTAATCCTCCGGAAATTTTGTAGGAGTTCTGATCGAATTTTCCGCCGGCGTGTAATCTTGTCATGATGACCTCAGCGGCCGATACTCCCTCTTCATCATGTATATCAGTTGGAATTCCGCGGCCATCGTCGAGCACTGACACCGAACCATCACTGTGGATTGTCACGTTTATGCGCTTACAATGCCCTGCCAACGATTCGTCGATGGCGTTATCCACCACCTCAAAAACCATGTGATGTAGTCCCGTGCCATCGTCCGTATCGCCGATGTACATACCAGGACGCTTTTTGACGGCCTCCAGTCCCCTTAATACCTTGATCGAGCTAGCATTATAATCTTCCTCTTCGATGGACACTTTACAAATCTCCCTGAATTCAACATAAACATTGCGTTAAGTATCGTACTACAATTGTTCGCGCCGCACCAGCGTGACGCTGAACACATTTTCTGTATCTTCTGTAATATCTAGTAAATGAGTCCAGCTTTAGGCTGGTGGTGCGCATTTTATGCTTAGTTGGCGGCCGAACCCATTGCTTTTGCCAATTTGACCCTGAACGCCGAATTCTGCATTTTTATATCATGCAAGTCCAGTGTATGAGGTCTCATTGTTTGAAATCGCTCCAATATCAACAAAATATATGACTAAATTTTCATGAGGCCGCCCTGGCGCCTTATATCCACCACATAAACAAAGTGGTTTCACGGCGTGCTTGATAAAGTTGAATTTCTTAAAAACCATTTGATATTTTCTATAAAATTGAGTAGATTGTGCTTGTTTTTTTTAAGGAGTTATGTTGTGAGAATAATTATATGTGCATTATTAATGATGGCATTTGCATCATTGGAGGCTACGACAGCGTTACATGAAGCAGTTTTGGCTGGCGATCTTGATGCCGCCACGCACATCCTCAATACAGGAGCAGATTTAAAGGCAAAAGACAACGAAGGTCGCACGCCATTGCAATTGGCAGTTGAGTGTAGATTTATAAACCTTGCCGAACTTTTTCTGAACAGAGGAGCTGACGTGGATGTAACAGACAACAGCGGTGCCACACTGCTGAAGTTTGCAGCTGAGCATGGATTGATAGACTTTGCCGAACTTCTTCTGGACAGAGGAGCTAAAGTAAATGCAACGACTATTTCTGGAACAGCATTGCATGCAGCAGCGGCGAAAGGGCATTTGGGCATCGTTAAACTTCTTGTTGTTAGAGGTGCTAATGCACATTTAACAAATAATCTTGCCCAAAAGCCATTGTATTATGCTGTTAAAAATGGACATAACGAAATTGTTACTTTTCTTACGCCATTGACCAATAACCAGTAATAAAATTCATATAGAAATCAACGAGAGCGGCAACTTATTATGGTTGTCGCTCCTTTTGTGAGAATCAATCTACTGGTTAGCTATGGTAATGGTCGAAAGGGTGGATGATTAGGTGCAAAAACCAAACGACGGCACAGACCACTGAAATTCTAACGATCTTCCGACTTTGCTGAAATTCCAGCACCTTACCCACACATCAACCTAAGTTCTGACTATCACTTTAACTATTACTGTAATGCTTCGATTTCTCCGATGGTAAGGCCAGTCGCCTTCGAAAAATTTCCTTCTGGCATTCCCGTAGATAGCAAGTTAAGATCCGCGTCCGCTTCTTGTGTCACAAATCAAAAAACAAGCAAAGCTCCTCAAGACGCGCTCGAATCCCAAGAAGCTTCACTCTAACTGTTCATAACAGTAAACGAACACTAACCAAGAACCCGAGACTGTCACTCTGAATCATACTCGAAATTCAACCGTCTATTTCCTGTTTCCGCGCTTCTTCCGTTTTGCCTCGCCTTTCCCCTTGCACTTTCTCGGGTCCTCCGTACCCATCGCCGAGCCCTCATTTCTCCGTCGCGAGTGCTTCGCACTTTTATCCGAGGAATCCTCACCATCATCCGAGGTATCCTCATTATCATCCGAGGTATCCTCATTATCATCAGAGGATGCCGTACTATATAGCGAGGACTCCTTCCGAGGCCTTTTACCCAAGACCAGGCTTGGGCTGAGTCTAATACCGGGCAAGGCTGCAAGCGGCATAGCCAGGCTCGGGCTTATTGCGCGCGCGGCTCCGCCGGCCGAGGGCGGGGTTGCCGGGACTTGTCGGCCTTGGTCCTGGTTTGAGCTGCTCTTGAGGGCCTTTCCGGCGCGGAGTCCCGTGCTCGGGGTTACGGGGTACGGGTTGCCGCTGGGGGCCACTCGGACCCCCTCGCCCACCGTTGTGCTTTGCGCGTGCGTCTCGGCAGAGTTGGAGCTGTCAGAGCCTCGCTGTCCCTGCGCTTCCGTGTTACTGTACCTGTCGCTGACTTCCGACTCTCGGCCGCGATGGCTAGTATCCGCGCCGAACGAGCCATCCGAGGCGCGCGCTCCGGCCCCGGTTCCGCTGTCTGCGCCGCCGACCCGCTGCGTGTCGTCATTCTTGATTCCCGCCGCAGGGACGTCATGGGTTTCTGTGGCGGCCGCTGTGTTGCCCCCCCAGCCGCCCCCGCTGTCGCCCGCGGCGTAGTTATCCGGAAAGTGCCTGCGCAGGATCTGTGACCCCAGGCCGGACCTGACGTCTTTTCGTCCCAACCCAGATCGCATGTCCTCCACCACTGCACGATTATCCTCCCAATCCCTTCGGAGCGCCTTTCCAGCGCGGTACCTATCTTCCCCGGTTAGGTTCGGCAGTCCCTCGGCCACGAGACGTTCTATCTCAGCAAGGTTCCCTATGGCCTCGTTGCCGTGGCGTAGTAAGTCCAGTCTACCCGGGTCCGTCGCAGCTGCACTTGGTGAATTACTGCTCCCCTGCTGTTCGGGTGGCGTTCCGGCCGTCTTCTTTGCGCTTGTCACGTTGCCACGTGTTGAGTTCATACTACCTTGCGGCGCCGGCTTGCCATCCGCCCTCGCTTGCGACGGCGACTGTGACTGTCGCGTGACCTCTGCACCCGGCAGCAACGACCTCGCCCTCTGCAGCTCAGCCATCACGGCGTTCAGATTCGCTTCCCGTCGGCGCACCTCCTCCGTCAATTCCTCTTTCGCCGCGCGTTCCGCTTCCCCCACCCTTCTTTGCTCCTCTAGATCCGCTCGCAGCCGTTGTTCCAGCTCCCGCCGATCCTGCAGCTCTCGCTGCAGCTGTCGCTCCCGCTCCTGCAGCTGTCGCTCCCGCTCCTGCAGCTGTTGCTGCCGCAGCTGTTGCTCCCGCTCCTGCGTCTGTTCCTGCCGCAGCTGTTGCTCCCGCTCCTGCGTCTGTTCCTGCCGCAGCTGTTGCTCCCGCTCCTGCGTCTGTTGCTGCCGCAGCTGTTGCTCCCGCTCCTGCGTCTGTTGCTGCCGCAGCTGTTGCTCCCGCTCCTGCGTCTGTTCCTGCCGCAGCTGTTGCTCCCGCTCCTGCGTCTGTTGCTGCCGCAGCTGTTGCTGCCGTGCCGCTTCTCGCGCCTTTTGTCGTTCAGGCTCACTCATAGCCCCAACATCTTCGATTAGTGCAACGGACACCATTGCCATTGCACAAGCCCCACATATCAGTTTTTTCATTTCTTACCCCTTGTATATAAAAAAAACCATTATAAACATACCATAGAAAAAACAAGCTGTCAAGCAAATAAAACGCTTTTTTCGAAAAAAATCACATGTTAATAAATAGATTTTATCGAGCTGTATAGTATATTCGCTTAAAAAACGCACTAAGGATCCGTGTAAAAATAAGTTGCCCCCCCCCTTGGAACGGTGCATCGCATGGAATTGTGACGCCTTCCGTTACGAAAAGTCCACCTTATTTTTACATAAATCCCTTACCACCCCAGGAGTTTGTAGAAGCCCTGAAATTGCGGAGTTTTTAGACTTCCAGATATACGCAGGACATCTTCCACCAGGTACCGTTTTCCAACAAAAGCGTTAGAAAATCGTTAAAATCGCAAAAATTTTCAACCATTAACGGAAATTTTACTGTTTCTCGATATTATGGCATCTGGTGGAGAGGGGACTTGCGGCGCATTTTTTCTATAAATCCACTCAAAAATTAGATCATTGCAGAACTCCTGGGGTGGCAAGCATAAATCCTAATCTCATCCACCTTACCACCCGTCTTGCACATTTTTCACGTGATCCATGGCACATGAGCCCACAACTCGTGAAAGAAAGTAGATGAGACGATCATCGAGAAGATGGTTGCCAACCCTTTTGTCAAAAATGATCTTTTAGATCTATCTTGTTTTTTCTCTGTATACTTTTCTTTTACTTCTTCGGCCAGGCCCACAGAGGCCCCCCAGTAAAGCGCTATGGCCAAAATAAGCAACAATCGTT
>BNWJ01000012.1 GCA_025998735.1 Alphaproteobacteria bacterium
TGACGATAAGCTGGCACATAGGAGCAAAATCCAAAGCTAATATCAAGAGCCGTGTGCGGGAAATCCGCCAGCACGGTTCCGTGCGGGGTGGGGACGGCCGCCAAAGCCGTACCCCGTCTACCGCGATTTTTCTTTTTCTGGATCCCTACGCCCATTCGCGCCTCTCTGAATGACGGCAATTTTAGCGCTTTTTGTCATCCAAGGGAGCGCGTAGCGCGACGTAGGGATCCCGTTGAATATAGTCTATATTTTCAGTTAAATTGCGTATACTATGAGCTATAAGCGCCACTACTTTCCAACTTGTTGAGTTGATTTTTTAGTGAGATTTTTTCATTATTGCCCCCCCCACACGCAATCAGCTGCGTATGCTGTTTTGGATCCTGATAATCAGAGCTCCAAGAGGTTTTTGCAACAGGTCTAGTGGGTTTTTGCCACATTTTGACGGTGGAGTTTAGGCTGCAAGGTGTAGAAAATTATATGTGAACATGGTTAATGCCCCCAAGGTGATTAAGAACAATTAAGCTACAATGAATCGCTCTCTCACGCGCACTTGGCAACGTCTTCCAGATAGAGGCTGATGTATTTCTCCCCTTTCCATTCGGAGACGGATAGTCCGCCTAGAACGTCCACGTAGTCGCGGTGGTTTAGCAGAATATCGCCGAGTTCTGTGTTCAGCGACTTAAATGATATGGCTTTTAGCATATTGTCATTTTCATCTTTCAGAATCGTCTGTATGTGATTCTGTCCGACAATCCTTGCGGAGGCTATTCTCAGGTTCGGTATGACGAATTTCGGATGACGGTTTCCCATTCCAAACGGTTCGAGAGACGACAGCGTCTTCATGAGATCCATCGAAATGGATTCCAAATTTACTAGGCAATCGGCGTAGAGTTCATGAGGAACGAGGTCGTATTTTATTTCCGATTTGAAAAATTCCACCAGCTCATTCATTTTGTTGGCCTCGACGGAGAAGCCCGCCGCCATGGAATGTCCGCCTCCAGAGGCGATAACTCCGTTTGCTATGCCTTTGTTTATGATGTCGGATATGTCCAGTCCGTCGATTGATCGGCAGGACGCTCTTCCTTTGCCGTTTTTATCGATGGATATCACGATACTCGGTTTATTGAATTTTTCCTTCAATCTTCCAGCGACAATTCCCACAACTCCGACGTGCCATGTTTCACTCCAGGAGCATATGAAGTTCAGCTTTTCATCCACAAGATCAGACGCTTCCTCCACAATTTGTGCTTCTATGTTTTGCCGCTCCTTGTTGAGATCGTCCAAATGTTGCGCTAATTTCTTGGCTTCTATGGGATTCTTGGTGGTGAGTAATTTCACACTCAGATCCGCCGATGAAATCCGTCCGGACGCATTTATTCTGGGTCCGAAGAAAAAAGCGATGGTGTCTGATGTTATCTCGGATCCCTTGTTGATGCACATCATGGCATCTATGCCGAGATTTTTTCTTCTTTTGATGGCTTTTATGCCCTGTGTGACGAACGCGCGATTCAGGCCTGTCAGCTCAACGACGTCGCACACAGTGGCAAGAGCAACCAGGTCCAGATAATCCATAACATCCGGCTCTTTAATCTTTTTGGATGAATAAAAACCGCTTTTGGACAGCATTTGATTGATACCCAATATGCACATGAACACGAGTCCAGTGGCGCATAGATTTTTGTATTCGTCTCGTTCGTCTGGTCTATGCGGATTTACGATAGCGACCGCTTCCGGAATGGACGACATCTTGTGGTGATCTATTACCACAATGTCTATATTTTGACTTTTACCGTAGGCCAGCTCTTCCTTCGAACTGGATCCGCAATCAACGGCGATAATCAATGAGTCTTTGTGATTTTTTATCGCTTCAATGTTTAATCCGTATCCTTCCTTGACGCGATCCGGAACGTGATAGGAATAATTAACGCCCAGGTAATCAAAGAAATTAATGAACATAGCGGTTGACGATACGCCATCCACGTCATAGTCCCCCAAAATGCTGATTTTCTCACAATTAATTATCGCTTTTACGATTCTAGTAACCGCTTTCTCCATATCGACGAACGCAAACGGATCCGGCAGATGGGAAAGCATGGATATGCGCAGAAAATCATCGATTTTATCCAGCCCTCTATTTTTTAGGAGCGTCGAAAGTAAATCGCCAGATTTCTCATACACAGCGCTTCCGCCGCGGATATTCCACACTTTCTTGGTCAACGAAAAGATTTTATGCGACATATTGCTTTATTTCCAGAATTTATTATGTAATTTCCTGAAGGATACCACAGATATCCGAGCTTTTCAATATGCCATGCAAGAATATTTAGGGTCGGCCAGGTCTTTTTCACACATTCAGAAATACGCACAATCGCTACATGGCAAATTTGGTTAAAGATGGAGTGCTGAGTACGAAATAGCAGAGCCTTCTCATAGGTTTTGTTTCGCCAGCGCTTCATCGAAATAAATATTTGTTACGGCTCTTCTGTTGAATAATTTGAATTTCTTTTGGGAGAGCTCTTTGGATATGCCGACGTCGCCTATGTCTGAAGTTGGATATAAGACAATACCGTGATCAGGTATTGAATCAACATTGCTTATCTCATGCATCAAAGTGGCCTGAGCCGGACTGGCATTTTCTCTTGCTGAATTAGCGTCGACACCAGAGATAGCACTCGCATACCTTTTGGAAGACAGCGACGCAGTTGATGTCAGCGTCTCAGACACGTAGCTCATGAATGTATTCCAAACGTTTTTCATATAATCGCTGTAACATACATTTGTATTTTTATAAAAATAAATTTTTGTCCCCGATTGCTTTAGTCTACACAACGTTTCAACCATTTTCATGTCTCCGATGCGTTTCTCACGTATTTTTTCAACGAAATATAGTGATTTTGGAAAGTCGCTGGCTACCAAAAAAACGAGAATTGCCATCGAAAAAGCAATTAGATATGTTTTTCTGCGCTTCAGGCCTTCATTTGTCCAATAAACGAATGATGGCATGGCGAGTAACACAGATGGCGTGAAATAGTATCCTTCGGTGAGCTTAATAATGGCATAGGCGCTTGCATATGCAGCTGAGGAAAACAACAGGCCATCCAAGTACAAATGCTTGCGGTCTTTTTGAAAGAACACGAAGTATGCGCGAGCAAAACATAAAGGAAAAATGGCGAACAGCAACTTTTCAGACTTGAATATAAGGTCTATGATGTAAAAAATATCACGATTATGGTTGAATCCATAGAGATTCGAGGCATTTCTAAACGAAAAAAAATACCATAGGGAAAGATACACCAGAGCATTAACAATCAGTGCATAATTAAAGTAAACAAATTTGCTTTGCTTATTAGATTCAGTATTTCTGAATATCAAGTTGGTGGCTGAAACTACCAAAAACACTCCGAATAGAGGCTCTTTGCAATATGTCACATAACATGCGGAAAATAACGCAATTGCATAATAAATATTCTTTTGTGTCTTCAAAGCATGGAAATAGCTAAGCATAAATATCAGCAGCAGCATTAGGATGATTCTCTCGGGAAAAATCACATCCATATGCATTCGAAGAAAACCGTTTGTAAAAATGAGCGCAAAAAAGTAGCAGATAATTATGAGACCGCTGCATAATGAGCTGCTATGTGGTGGTCTCGATTTACTATCTGATAATATCAACTTAAGTAGCAGTACAAATGAGACAGCAGTTATGAGGAAAGTGATGGCGACATAAATATAGTGTCCTCGTGAAGTACATCCGTATGGTATGAATGTGAGCATGTTGTAATCAAATAATCCAAGAGGCCAGAAGCGTCCTGCTCCCGTCCATCCAACGAGACTCGGATTATTTACGGCCGTAGTCGTTAGAAATTGACAGTCATCTCCCAATATCCAATTGGCGTTCTCCAATATAAGGCACACGATTGACAGCGATGCGATACATATTATCAAATAACAAACTGCAGCACTAATCTTTGCCCATCTCCTGCAATTGTCCTTGGAATGTGTAACCAAGAGATGGTCTGAAATCTGCGGCATTTTTACACTCCATGAAAAACCAACGACTGCTTAATCAAGATAGCATACTTTATTGTTTTTTCCAAATTATTACACTACTTCAAGAATTAAACTACACCGATCTATTGCAAACCGGCATTCACGTGATAGGCAATCAGCGCTCGTACATTGATTCCGCGGGCAGATTTTGCTTTAGCTTTTGGAATTTGAATAGATCCAGTCCCACCATTTGAGCTAAATCTGTATTCGCATTCTAGACGAGCAGAGAATTTCTTGCTAAATGCCTTTTCCACACCAATGGCTACAGCAGGAGCAATCTTCACTATCTTTCGATCGTAATCATTATTTTTAAACGAGGTAGATGCACGAGAAGCGGCTATTTTAGTATAAAACAACATTTCCCAATCACGATTTAGATAACCAAATCTTACACCGAGAGATGGAATTACTGGGGAAACTTTCGTTTCTACATCAGAGTTTCCGAGTTTCATATGTCTGCTTTTCGTTTTTGAGAAATCACACAGCATTTCTGCTCCGATATAGAAGTTCTCGCTAAACGCTTTTCCGACACCAAACGCAAAAACGCCAAGTAAGCGATTCACGTTATTTTCAGAACTTTCCTGACGGCCATCAATCAAAGCAGATAACTTATTCTCGTAGGAGCTACCGCCCATACCAAGAACAAGATAAAGACTATCAAAAATTGTACAAAAAGCCTCTTCGCCCACTTGACTTGCATCTACTTCTTTTGTAATTTCCTTGTCTGTAGGCACCGTGGAACTGTCCGCGCCATAAGCTGCGAAAAACATGCTTCCAAAAACTACATATAGCAACCTCTTAGTCATAAAACACCACAATATAGAACCAACCATTCTCATGGTATATATGTTCCCGATATCAAGCAACATATCCCATGAAATTAACGCCACCATGTTGCCTGAAAGCCACACTCAAGATATGGCTTCAAATGTCATGGCAACTCCTTCGCCTCCTCCAACACAGAGAGTCGCGAGCCCTTTCTTGGCGCCACGAACCTTCATGGCATTCAGTAATGTCACGATAATTCTTGCTCCACTGACCCCAAGAGGGTGTCCAATGGCGCACGCTCCGCCAAATACGTTCACTTTAGATGGATCAATGGACAATTCCCTAATGGCGGACATGGCCACAATCGCAAATGCTTCGTTGATTTCGAACAGATCCACATCATCGATAGACCATCCGGATTTTTCCAGCACTTTTCGCACGGCTCCAATCGGCGCAGTTGTAAATAACTTGGGAGATTGGGAAAAAGTGCTGCTGGCAACGATTCTTGCAATTGGAGTCAGCCCAAATTCATGGGCTCTGGACTCTTTCATGAGCAGTAGCGCAGCTGCCCCATCGGAGATTGAACTGGACGAAGCGGCGGTAATTGTCCCGTCATCCCGAAAGGCCGGTTTTAGACGTGCCATCTTTTCCAGATCTACGGAAAATGGTATTTCATCGTCACTGACGACTACCTCTGATTTTTTATCTTTTACCGTAACCGGAACGATTTCATTAGCGAAAATGCCGTCTTCCTGTGCTTTTCTAGCCTTTAGAAATGAATTTTTGGAATATTCGTCCTGCTCTTCTCGAGTGAGCGAATATTTTTCTGCGGTATTTTCTGCATAGTAACCCATAACGCATTTTTCATAGGCATCCAGAAGGCCATCTTTTACCATGTGATCGATTAATTTGGCGTCGCCAAATCGATACCCAAAGCGCGCCTTTTCCAAAAGATACGGAGCGTTGGTCATGCTCTCCATTCCTCCGGCAATCATAACGTCCGCGTCTCCCGTAAGTATTGATGATGTCGCCAGCATAACTGCGGCCATTGATGATCCGCATATTTTGTTGATATTCACGCAACCTACCGAATAATCCAATCCCGCTCCGAGCGCTGCCTGGCGTGCCGCAGATTGCCCAAGACCTGCCGACAGTACGCACCCCATATACACGGAGCAAATCTTTCCATCGATTGGTTCTGCTGCCTTTTTGATGGCTATGCTTCCAAGATCAACCGCAGACAACGACTTAAACTTGCCATTAAATGCTCCCAAAGGAGTTCTAATTGAAGAAACAACAACAACAGATTCCATTTCACCACAACCTAAAAAACCAATATAATTTTGAATCATCTATAATAAAATATCAACAAAATACCGAATAAGTAAAGCCATTTAAAACTCATAATTATAGTGCCTGTATTTAGTCAGAAGATTTTGAAAAACATGCACTAGGGCGCTCACATATAAAGGCCACATTGGTACTATGTTTCATTGCGCCGTATACAACAGCACAAGGCGATTTTATCAATGACAACAATCACTTAGCATAACGATAAGTATCGTTCGCGAAAATCCTTGTCGTCATCCACAACAAAAAATAAAAATATTTTCGCACATTAACTTTTTGTTAAAGCAAGCGTTGTACTATTAAAATATGAGTAACACAAATACAAGTTTATGCCGTAGTTGTTAGTCAGTTTTACTAGATACGCATGTTGAGATTATTGTTAGAGGTAGTTTTATGATTGTAGATAGCGGGAATAAGCCATTAAGAGTTACCGGAAAGGTTAGGTGGTTTAATCAATTCAAAGGATATGGTTTTGTTGAAGTCGAAGGTGTGTCCGAAGACGTGTTTTTGCACTTCTCCATTATGGATCGGTGCGGAGTAAAGAGACTTAATAACGATGATGTGATCATCTGTGATATAGCTAGGTCTGACAAAGGATATCAGGTGACCGGCGTTGTCGAAATACTCCATCTGAATAAACATGAAACGGCCGATAGAAAGACTGAAGTTGTAGTTACAGCTATGAAATGGTTTAATCCAGCCAAAGGATTTGGTTTTGCACAAATGCCATCTGGAGAAGACGTTTTCGTGCATTCTAATTTGCTCAAAAAACATAGCCTTGGAAACATAGAGCATGGTCACCTACTAACATTGCTTGTTCATCATACTAACTTTGGATATGAGGCGATTGAAATATTGAGTGATTAGCTTTTGTCTGAGTTCGGATGGATATACAAAAGCTCCCAGGGAGTCATGCGCCTCGTTTTTTGTCATTCTCGCAGGCGCAGCGCGATGTGTTTGTGCCGCTACAGCACTGTTCGGAAAATGCTAGTGTGCTACTACCACCAAGAATGACGAAGATGGGATAGGAGCGATGCAATTCCAGAGCGGTACCAATGTAGTTGAAAGCCCCGCTCAAATTGTTTAAAGTTTTATGAAATGACCATCTAAAAGACAGCCTGCACTCTTGTGGATCCATTCGTATTTGATATACTAACGTGAATTTATGCCGTCGATACTGGCATTTGTAGTTGGTGTTTTTTATTTGAGGTGTTTTAATGAAGCGTAATAGAAGTACTAAGATAGTGGCGACCATCGGACCATCCAGCTGTGATCCTGATAATTTGGAAAAGCTTTTTCTAGCCGGAATAGATGTGTTCCGCTTGAATTTCTCACATGGTTCACATGATGGACATAGACAAGTATACGATAGCATCAGAAGTATTGGGAAGAAACATCATCACAATACCACGATTCTTGCCGATCTTCAGGGGCCAAAGCTCAGAATTGGCACATTTGAAAATGATAAAATTATTTTGGAAAATGGAGATATATTCAGATTTGATCTTGATTCAACACCTGGAAATACGAAGCGTGTTGCCCTTCCACACCCTGAGGTTCTAGAAGCTTTAAAACCAGGCACAACTTTGCTGCTGGATGATGGAAAGCTTCGTTTTGAGGTCGTAAGTCATAATTTCGAGCACGTTGAAGCACAAGTATTGGTCGGTGGACCTCTTTCCAACAGAAAGGGAGTAAATGTTCCCCATGCAATGTTGAAAATTCCAGCTCTTACTCCAAAAGATCAGAAGGATTTGGACTTTGCACTGGGTCTAGGAGTAGATTGGGTTGCGCTGTCTTTTGTTCAAAGTGTAGAAGACGTAGAAAACGCTAAAAAGATAATCAACGGAAAAGCAAAGGTCATTTCGAAACTCGAAAAGCCGCTGGCCATAAAGGCTCTGGAACCAATTGTTATGGTTTCCGATGCAATCATGATTGCTCGCGGAGATCTCGGAGTTGAAATGGATCCGGAGGAAGTTCCTGTCATCCAGAGGAGAATTATCAACGTATGTCATAGAATCGGACGTCCGGTAGTAGTCGCAACCCAGATGCTGGAATCCATGATCTCTACTCCAAGTCCAACCAGAGCTGAAGTATCAGATGTCGCCAATGCCGTCTATGCGGGTACAGATGCCACGATGTTGTCGGCAGAAACTGCTTCCGGCCAATATCCACTTGAAGCCATCACAATAATGGGGAAAGTCATTGAAAAAGTTGAATCTGATCCATGTTGCATTAGAAAATTGGAAGATAATACTCAACTCCCGCAAAAATCCGAGCTTGATGCGCTTTGTTTTGCGGCCAAAGATGCTGCGGAATTTTCCTGCGCCAACGCCATTGTTCTGTGCACAAACTCCTTTGAAGATGTAGCGAGATGTTCCAGATTGCGTCCGCGAGTTCCGGTGATCCTACTGACAGAGTGTCCAAAAACGGCAAGTCAAGCTGGTCTTTGCAACGGTGTGTTTTCGGTCATTGCTAAGAAAGAGTTTTGCGAGAAACTAATTAGCTTGGCGCAAAAAACCGCCGAAGAGCTCAAATTAGCCACTACTGGTGATAAGATCGTGGTGCTGAGCATAGACGATAAGTTCGTAAAAATATGCCACGCATGATGCCAATGTGACGCCAACGTAACGTTGGATCCACTAATGGCTTCGCCGCCTGTTGATGGGTATGCCGACTGTATTGGCAATGGTTAACACGTGGCGAAGCTGTTGGTGCTTGTGGTGCGATCATTAGCAGCTGTTAATCGTTCTTAACTTTTTTACTTTCGAACCACCAATTCCAACAACTCTTTATGGCATCCCAGCACCTTGTTGTCGACTTTTCAGAATTCGGATTCGCATCATGTGCTTCTATAGTTGGCAACGTGTTCGGATTCGTGGCATCTTTAGGCTTTTCGGCACTACTACGGATAGCATCGCATAACGCATCGTATGCATCCGTTTTAGAATAATCGACAAGATCAAAAAAATTGTAACGCTGCCAATACAATTGCTGAATGCATTTTGTTGGTGATGCAAAAAGCATCTTTAAGAGCATAAGACTAGAAGGATATGCTTCGTGTCCAAATTTTTGAGGAAGTCCTTGTTCTAGACTCCGTGCGAGATCGCTCAATGGATTTATGCACAATATTTTTTTCCCATTGTTTTCCCACACTCCTACTCCCATTATCTGAAAGATCTCTACTGTGTTGTTAAATATCCACTCTGCAGCATGGGTTATTTGATAATCAACTAGTGCTGCAGCTAATGTTTGTGGATTGCCCTCATCTTTATATTTATCTTGGATATCTTTAGGAAACAATTCAAGGAGTTTTTTTCGTTTTTCAGGCAGTGCAGCTACACTTTCAATGTGTCGACGATTACGCGCAACGTTTTCCTTATTCGGAGTAAAATTTGCAAATTTAGATGTAACATCCATTGTGGCGGGTTCCGAAGCATGTTGAGCAAAATCCCCCGATATTGAGTGTCCTCCTTCGTGCGGCAAAATATTTCTCTTATCCACAGGATAAACGAGAAAACCTCTCCCTGAGTCTTTGCCTGTTGAAGTCTTAGCCTGTAACGATCGGATATAACCTTTTTCATTACAAAATATAATTTCATCGTTCCTGGATGCTGAGCTATCTCCGCGCACTAAGTTCAGCTTTCCTGCATGTCTAACGGAATATAGCTTTCCCTCCTCTGATAAATCGTATATTCTTCCGGAGAAAAATGGCTTGGGCATTTTTACTCTTGCAATCAGGGTAATGAAAGTATCTCTGTATATTTTGCTTTGCCTGCATCCTTTCAAAACATCATTCCGCACTTCTTTTTCTAGACCTTTGTCGCTGAAAGTACATACTTCATTTAAGTATCTTTCTATGTGCGGAATTACTTTCTCTTCTACTTTGTCTTCTTTCACATCCAAAAGAGCAAGAATTTCTTCTTCTTTTTCTTCAAGTTTCATCCCTTCTATCAGATGTCTGGCATCCATAATGCGTATTTCATAATCGTCGCCTAAACCAAGTTTGTTTTTCAAGTTTACAGCTGCATCCCCTTCAAATGCTCGAGACATTTTATATACTTCCCAGAAAGCAACCTTACTTGGACCTTCTAATTTGAGTTTTTTGTGTGCTTCGACCGCTTTTTTGTGCGCTTCTTCTGCTTCAGCACGTTCTAGCCGCGATCTTTCATCCTCTGTTTTCATTTTGTCGCATTCTGCAGATGCTTCCTCATGCTCTTTGTGCGCATTATCGTATTTAGTCTTTGCCTCATCATAAAGTTTTTTGAGTTTGGGATCCTGATTTTCGCCTTCACTTATCCGATACCCCTGCCAGATCGCGTCGTTGCATAATTCTTGTGCAGCATCACACCTGTCCAGTGCTTCGTTGTTTTTTGCCCACATGTTAGAGATTTTTCGATTCATATCTTCGCATTTTGTTTTCAAGTTGTCGGCGTTTTCCTTTTTAATCCTAACGTCATCTTCTGCTGCCAAGATTTCGTTGTATGCAGTTTCCGACGGAGATACGGTTCGCACATCATGTGAAGCATTTGCTTCCTTGTTCATCTCAGAAAGATTCATTGCATTTAAATTAAGAACCGCAGCCATGACAGTTGTGCATAGTGCTTTTTTCATCTTTTGGTCTCCGTTGTAAAAAACAGGTCGTCAAATTGCCATGATAGGACGACTACAGCAATATATATAGTTGTTCTTGGATAAAAAACAATAGAAAAGTATCAATATTCTCATTTTAAATGTGTAGATCTTACCACACATCCCCGCTTTTTACCTCGAATATGATGTGCTAAACTACGAAGAGATTTAACAAAATGAGATGACATGCATCTTAGAAAGACACGTGGAGTATCAAAGTGTATTCTATGATGAGAAGTGAGGTGGTTTCATGAAGAGTCTTTTTATTTCTTTGATTTTCCTCTTTGGTTGTTCTCGGCCAGATGTAGCTAATCTAGAAGAAAAGCCAAAAAATGCGGCTAGCGCAACCGTCGATGTTGTAGAAGATACAACGCCTTTACATGAGGCATGTCTATCCGGACGAATAGATGTCGTCAGATCATTGATCGCCAACAGAGTCAACTTGAATGCAAAAAATTGCTATGACGCAACGCCGCTTGGGTATGCGGTCCTAAGAAAACACTATGCCATTGCGGAACTTCTCCTGAAAAATGGGGCATCTCCGCATGGAATAGTTACGACCAATACTGTATATCACAGATCAGCGTTGGCGGAGGCGATTTTTCAGAATAACCGTAAAATGATTGCTCTGTTGAAAAAATACGGCGCAGACATCAATCATAAGGACGAGGACGGCAACACAGATATGCATCGCATTTCTCACATTGGTAGTGACGACGTTGAGAAGCTGCTGACAGCAGGAGCAGATGTAAATGCGAAAAATTTCTTTGGCGCGACTGCGTTCTTCTACCTGCCAAGTAGTTTTCAAGTTGGTGTGAGCGAAATCGGAAAAATCGTCGAAATTCTGAAAAAATATGGTGCTAATATTAACGAATTCCATGAAGGAACGCCGTTGACCGTTGCCACATACAATCATGACACCGACAAAACGGAAATTCTTTTGCAAAACGGAGCAAATCCTGAATTGGGATGGGGAACGACATCAATACCGCCGCTAAATATTGCTGCGAAGACCGGTAATTTAGAAATGGTAATGTTACTGATAAAATACGGAGCTTCCATAGAAACCAGCGACACCTGGGGAATTACTCCTCTGTTATCGGCGGCAAGTTGCGGAGAATATCAGCCTGTTCCATTCAGTTATGTACATTTCAAAGATGAATATTTAAAGATTGTTCAGTTGTTAATAGATCGTGGCGCGAAAGTTAACGTTACTGAAAAATATGGCAATACGCCATTGCTGTGCGCCGTTCGTGCCAATTACAAGGAAATGGTCGAGCTTCTGCTGAAAAATGGCGCAAAAATTGATGTCATGAATCAGGCTAAAGAAACGCCATTGAGCATTGCCCAAAAGCAAAAGAACAAGGAAATTCAGAAAATATTGGAGAACGCTCTACAATTGCAAAAACTTGCACTTTGAGTTGATTTATAGGAAAAATACGCAGCGAGTCCCTCTCCACCATGTGCTATAAATTTCCCTTAATGGTTGAAAATTTTTGTGATTTTAGCGTTTTTTTAACGCCTTTGTGGGAAATGGTATCTGGTGGAAGATGCCCTGCGTACATTGGGAAATCCAAAAACTCGAAAATTTCATGGTTTCTATAAACTGCTGGGAGGCAAGATCTCGGGGGAACGCAATGTAAAGTTTTTGCAAAAACCTCTTGACTTTTTGTTCTTTTTGTTGTATACTCATAGTATGTTTTTATATTAAGGAGTAAGGAAATGAAAAACATAATCAGAAGCGCTTGTGCAGCGATGATGATATCAGCTGTGATGATGGAGGCTTGTTTTGCGATGAAGGATGCTCAACCTTACAGTGAGGCAGATAAGTTGCTCCTGGGAGCTGTAACAAGCGGCGATACGGAACAGTTTGAGCACCTAATAAACAGCGGTGGATTAACTCCCGCCGGGAAAAATAGTGCGGCTAAGGCCGCAAGATTTAATCCTGCTCTTTCACTCGGTTTTTTAGGCAAATTATTGCCTTTGGCTGATGAAGACACACAAGATCACATACTACGTTATGCATCTAAATGTAATTTTGGATGCGGTGCCCCACCTGTAACACAAGTATTAGCATCTGGCGTTGCATATAGCAAGACGACTCTGCTGGAATGCCTGGAAACAGCGATAACCCGCAGATATGCCGCTGTCAACATACTACCGTTATTAGACGCGCTGAAACAAATTGATACCGACTTCAGTGGTACTGTCAACGCTTTGGTGGCTGACAAATCGACCAGAGGTGGGTTTGGTGCGAGACCGGCCTTGAGAACTTTGGTATAAACAGGGTTAGTCAAACGTAGCGTTGTTCTTGCCTTGATTGACGCCTCGAACTACGACGATGTTACATCGCGTGTTGTCCGCGCCGATGGAAAAGGCGGACTTGGTCACCCGCAGATCGACCTTTTGGAAAAAATTGCTAAAAACTCCGAGGGAAAAGATTTGGTACCGGAAAACGCTGCGGATGAATAGGAAGTGACGGTGAAGCTACCGCGTCAACCGCCAATTGGTCTGCGACAGCTTCTACACCATCTCCCTCAGTTCATACAGGACATCGAGCGCATTCTTGGGAGTCATGTTGTCCAGATTGATATCCCGGAGGCGCTTGATTACGACTTGATCCGGCGTTGGCGAGTACGTGAGCTCCATTTGTTCGCAAGCCTGGCAGTAGGCGTCCAGATCGATTGCTTTGTCGTTATCATATTTTATTCTTCCCTCGAAGTCCTTGAGCAGCTCAGTTGCTCTTTTCACAACATTCTTGGGAACTCCGGCTATGCTGGCAACGTGAATTCCGTAGGATTTATCCGCAATGCCCTCGATGATTTTGTGGTAGAAGATGACGTCACCGTTCCATTCCTGGACTTTCAGCGTTTTGCATCTGATGTTGGTGAGTGTATTTTGCAAAACCGTAAGTTCGCGGTAGTGGGTGGCAAACAACACGCGGCATTTATTGGTGTGGTACAGGTTTTCGATGACTGCCCAGGCGATGGAAAGTCCGTCGTAGGTGGATGTTCCGCGTCCGACTTCGTCTAGGATAACAAATGACTGCTCTGTCGCCTGATTCAATATGGTTGCGGTTTCGATCATTTCCACCATGAATGTGGAACGACCTCGGGCAATGTCGTCGGAGGCTCCGATGCGCGAGAATAACCGATCGACAATGCCGATGGTGGCTTTTTTGGCTGGCACATAGCATCCAACCTGCGCCATGAGCACAATGAGGGCGTTTTGGCGAAGGTATGTGCTTTTTCCGGACATATTTGGGCCAGTCAGCAGGCTGATGCGATTATTTTCACTCAGATCGCAGTCGTTGTCGGTAAAGTCCTTCGTGTGTATTTCCAAAACCGGATGTCGGCCGTTTTCGATCTCCAGAATCACGCCGTCGCTTATTTCCGGACGCACATAGTTTCTTTCGAGGGATATGTGTGCGAAATTCGTGTATACGTCAATGCAGGACAGTAATTTTATGGCATAGGAAATCTTTTCGTAGTGATTGATGATTTCTCCAACGATCTTGGCGTAAATTTCCTGCTCAAGATTGCTCCATTCATCGAAAACTTCAGCTAATTTCGTCTGCAATGATGCCAATTCCTCGGTTGTATAGCGAACCCCATTGACCAACGTCTGCTTGTGGTAAAACTTGTTGCTGATCTTGTTTTTTTGGGACAGCGGAACTTCCACATACCATCCGATAATCGCATTATTCCTTATTTTTAAAGTGGGAATGCCGGTTTCCGATACGTATCTCGCCTGCAAATTGGCAATAAGATCTTCGCTATGATTTTTGGTGTACTTTAATTTATCGAGTTTTTCCGAATAGCCGTCGGCGATGATTCCGCCATCTTTGTTATTGGCTGGCAATTTCTCGATGAGAGCTGTTTCCAGAAGCTTCAATAGACTGGAAAAATCAGCGAGATCTTCAAACGTATACTCTCCCTCTGATGGTACTTGCAGTACTCGCATTTTATTACTCGCTGAAGCAGTTTCAACATTGAAGATTGTACTCGCATACGTTTCGGAAGGTGGCGAAGCGTTATTGGATCCAACGTCACGTTGGATCCTACCAAGCACTCGCAGAGATTCACGGATATCTCCCACATCTCGCGGAGAAAACTTATTGAATCTTATGCGATTTATGGCGCGTTCGAAATCCGGACAGCAGCTGAGATTTTCCCGAATTAATTTCATCATCTTTTCGTTTTTTCGAAAGAATTCCACGCAATCCAATCGTTTCTGGAGTTGTTCCCGATTAATAATTGGCATGGAAACTCTGGACGCCAATGCCCTCGCTCCAAACGGCGTCGATGTCTTGTCGAGCGCTCCCAGGAGGCAGTAGTCGTATTCTCCGCGTGTCGATGTTGTGACTTCCAGACTCTTGCTTGTGGACGGATCCAGCACCAGATAATTGCTGAATGTCGTTTTCTTCGGAGTTGGCATGCTCGAGAAATTATCACGCTGAGTTATCAGCAGGTACTCCAGTATGGATCCGCAGGCGGCCAGTTCGTTGGGCATGTTTATGCCGAAGCTGTCCAGCGTTTTTACCTTGAAATATTTCTCCAGCCTGTCTTTTTCCACAATGGGATTAAACTTCGAATCCGGCAGATACATAATTCCAGCGTCCGTAATAGCCTTCAAATACTTTGAAAATTCAGAGCGTTCGTGGCAGGACGGAACCAGCAGCTCCTGCGGCTGATACACCTCCATCGCCATATTGAATTCGTTATCCAAAAGAGTATTTACGATGAAATCTCCGGTCGATATGTCGATGGCGGCAAAGCTGATTGTCTTGGCCTTCGAGGTTTTTTTGTTCATGTCTGGCACAATAGCCATAAGGAAGTTGTTTTTTCGGGAACTGAGCAGATTATCTTCGACCAGAGTGCCCGGTGTGACTATTCTCGTGACTTCCCGCCGAACGATGGCCTTGTAGCCGCGTTTTTTCGCCTCCTTGGGATCCTCCATCTGATCACAGATGGCTACCCTGTATCCATATTTGACGAGACGCTCCATGTAGTTGTCCAGAGCCGCAACCGGCACACCGCACATGGGAATATCGCTTTCCAAATGCTTTCCGCGACTTGTTAGCGCAATGTTCAGCACAGAAGATGCTACCTTTGCGTCATCGAAAAACATTTCGTAAAAATCACCCATGCGAAACAGCAACAGACATCCCGGATACTGAGCCTTTGTACTAAGATACTGGGTCATCATCGGCGTTGCATCTTTCGATGTGCAATAAAACAAACTATCTTCTTCCATAGATAAATTCCACAAAAAATCCCGTACAGAATATAGCACGATATCGTGAAAATTGCATGTAGCCCATACAACAGTCAATCGGCGATCAGTCGAAATCGGATAGTTTTCACTATCCTAAAAGAGACAGACATTTCTCATAGGCTTCGTTCAATTGATCCGCCGTTGTGCTATAGGGAGGCATGAAATATATCACATTCCCCAATGGTCTGATCATGAATCCGGCCTCTAGCATTTGGCGAACGTGTCGGTCTCTTTTTTCCTGATATTTTTTTACAGAAAACGCAGATATTGTTCCCAGATGTCGAACTTCTTCCAGTAAATCGTTATTCACCAACTTTTCCGCCCAATGTTTGTGCGTATTTTCTATTTTCCGAATGTTGTTCTGCGTATCGTCTGCAAATAAAATATCAAATGAAGCAAGTGCCGCCGCACATCCCAGAGGATTGGCCGTGTAGGAATGCCCATGCACAAACGCTTGCTTCATGGAGTCTCCCAGAAACGCCTCGAATACCTCGTTGGACGTTATCGTCAGTGACATTGGAAGAAATCCTCCGGTCAGTCCCTTAGAAATACACATTATATCCGGCGCCAACGTAACGGTGGATCCGTTTACTGTCACCGGGTCCAGCATCATACTGGCAAACAGTTTTCCGGTTCTAAAAAAGCCCGTCATTACTTCATCGAAAATCACCAATATGCCGTTTTGTTTGGCCAAATCGTATACTTTTTGCAGAAATTGTGGACGTATCATTCTCATGCCGCCGGCTCCCTGTATCATCGGCTCGAGAATTATCGCTGCGACGCTTTGGCCGTGTTTCTCCAGGCATTGCTCGTATTCCGCTAGTGCATTTTGCTCCTTTTCATCGATATTTTTATCTCCAATCCAGGTGGACGGCCACGGCATTTTAAAGCTATCGAAACAAATTCCGGAAAATGTTTCGTGATATCCGGATCCAACGCTCATGGCTCCCACCGTGTCTCCGTGATATCCTCCCTGAAAGCTGATGAATTTTTTTCTGCCAGCGACTCCTTTATTTATCCAAAATTGATAGGACATCTTCAGAGCGATTTCCACAGCCGTTGAGCCGTTGTCCGAAAAGAAAAATCGACATAATTTCGAAGATAAAACCGTCGATAATTTTTCGCACAAACTTTCGGCCGGATCATGGGAAAAGCCAGCAAAAATCACGTGCTCCAGCTTTTTCGCCTGCTCGTATATCGCTTCGGCGATTTTCGGATGAGCGTGCCCGTGCAGATTAACCCACCAACTGGAGATTAAATCCAGGTATTTGTTGCCAGCGGCGTCGAAAACATAAGAGCCGCATCCGCGAACTATCTTGATGCTATCGGCAGAGGTCTTTTCTTGTGTAAAAGGTCTCCAAATCTTAACCAGCGTGACGGTCTTAGCCGGACTGGCGTTTTCCGCTTCGCTATCTTCCGCACTGTATGCGTGATGTGCTTGCAATTCTGAAGCTGAATCAGCCCACGTGACGCTACCGTCGCATTTGTTTGTATTATTCATAAAAACTCCAAATTATACACAATTTAACTGAGAACACGGATTTTATTCCACCTATTTAACGGTTGCAAACGACGAAGAGTCTCTGACGAGGGAGCTTTCAAAGTTTGCTTCGTCGGAGACTCTAATGGTCCATGCTTTTTCCAACTGAATCAGTTCTTGATTGTGTTTTGTACAAATATTATGATGGTTAATGAGAATTCTTGGTGGTTTGAATATGGCATCCATAGTTTTAAAGAACGTAAGCAAGTCCTTTAGGGATAGCAAAATAATAAAAGACGTGAATCTCAGCATTGAAGATGGCAAATGCACTGTACTTGTTGGTCCATCAGGCTGTGGAAAGTCCACGATTCTGAGATTGATATGCGGTCTCGAAGAAGCGGGCGACGGCGAGATCTTCATTGGCAACCAATGCGTAAATGACGTTCCTCCAGCGGGCAGAGGTCTTGCAATGGTGTTTCAGTCATATGCTTTGTATCCTCACATGACAGTATTCGAGAATATGGCGTTTGCTCTCAAAGTTAGAAAATTAAAAAAAGATATTATTGAAGAGCGAGTTCATGAAGCTGCCAAAATACTAAAGATAGATCATTTGGTGGATAGAAAACCCAAGGAACTTTCCGGTGGTCAGAGGCAGAGAGTAGCCATTGGAAGGGCAATAGTGAGAAATCCATATGCTTTTCTCTTTGATGAGCCGCTTTCCAATCTCGATAGCGGTCTAAGATGTCAAATGCGCTATGAACTAGCGAAACTTAAGGAACAACTTCGAACGACGATGGTTTATGTAACCCACGATCAAGCAGAAGCCATGACTTTGGCGGATAAAATTGTCGTCATGCGGGACGGTGTCGTGGAGCAGGAGGGCTCTCCGCTAGAGTTGTACAACACTCCGGTGAATACGTTCGTGGCTAAGTTTATCGGATCCAGCGAGATGAATATAATTGCTATTAAGTTCGTAAAAAATAATGTTGAAGCATCGGTGTTCGAGCTACTTTCCGGGGAAAAAATTTCGTTCAGACAGATGGTGGGCATAAAATTCAGCAAATCCGAGAAATATCAACTGGGAATTCGGCCTGAGGACATAGAGATACAGCCGGACAACGTAGTATTTATGGAAAATAAACTTAGCGGAACGGTTTCTCTGTCGGAAAACCTCGGAGGCGAGGGATACATACACGTTACACTGAAGGATGGATCGCCCATATCAATAAAAGCCAAAAAAAACATTACAGAGCAACCTGGTGATCGAGTATGTTTAGGAATAAAAATAAATAGATGCTATTTATTTGATGAACAAGGAAACTCGATTTTCGGAACAGAGCGCAAACGATCTACAAATATTGCAGAAGAATCAAAGGGCAAGAGTCAAGAAAACTCGGGATATGTAGTGTAGTAAAGCTGCTTAATTCATCATTTATTTGCCACTCTTGCAAGGGCGTAGCGCCGCGGGAATCCAGTGTTTGTAGATGCTTCCTGGATCCTCGACTGCGCCAAGAATGATGCACCGTGGTGTTCGCGTTTTTACATTTTGACGCAATTTCAATGCGACTTCACCGTAAAAAATCGGCAAGAAGTCGTGTGTTTTAATTAAATCTATAATTAAAGCATATCTTTTATGAAAAATATTTTCTTGATTTAGAATGTTGTATGGCTTGCATCGTTTCAAATATTTAGATATTCTGAATATGGTACGTTACTGTTGATTGTGCTTTGGAGGTGCTTCGCTCATGACAAATGTTCTCAGTTGTTTCTTTCCCACAACTGTTGTCCTGGTTGATGATAATATTGTTTTTCTGGAGAGTTTAAAAGATTACCTCGATATAAAAGGCGTTGTATTTAAAACGTTCGCTGATCCTTTGATGGCTGTTGATTATGTAAACGAAATGTCTTCTACCAATAGGCTGGACTACGCAGATTTGATTCGAGATGGGGAAGAGAGTATGTCAGATTGGAAGTCGATACTGTTGAACATAAATTGTCTTCATCGGGAGATTTATAATCCATATAGATTTTCCAGAGTATCTGCAGTTGTCTCCGATTATTTAATGCATGGCATAGATGGTATAGAGATGTGCTCGAGAATCAGCAACAAAAACATACAGCGAATCTTACTCACCGGCATCGCCGATGAAAAAATCGCTGTAAATGCGTTTAACGATGGTAAGATCGATCAGTTCGTAAAGAAAGTAACTAATGATTTTGAGGAAGAAATAAGAAACAGCATTACAGGATCCGTATATAAATACTTCCAGGGGCACACCGAAAACGTAACAAAGAATTTATCTGTGTTGGGTAAAAGTCATTTGGAAGATCCTATTTTCGCTGACTTTTTTTTCAGTAAATGCTTTGTGAACGGAATCGTTGAGTATTATATGCTGGATACGTTTGGCAGCTACCTTCTCATGGACGAATACGGCAAAGTTTCCACGCTGAGCGTGCTTACAGAGCATGAGATGTGCCGACTGATAGAGATAGGAATAGAATCTGACGAGATTGCCAGCGACGTCCTAAACAAACTGCAATCGAGAAAATATATGCTCATTTCCCACGAGAGGACTGGATTGCTCCCTCCGGTTTCAGAATGGTCAGAATATTTGAGAGAGGTGAATTGCTTGGATGGATACCAGACGTACTACGTTACGCTATCGGATGGTAGCGCCCTGGACATAGACATCGAAGATATAGAAACATTTTCCAACTTTAAAAAGAGGAATGAAGATATACATGCTTCAGAACCAAAAGACGCATGGTAAGTGTCGAAAAATCTTCTAAAAACTCTTGCTTCTAATATGCCTTTTGATCTCGAATCGTGTATAGGATTTGTGACCAAATAAACTGGATGCATTACTTTCGTATACATACATTCAAAATGAGAGTGTGGATTTCTCTTGTTCATGGTTTCCTACGGCCCTTCGGGCCTCTGAATGACGAAAAACGCGGAAAATGCCTTCACCACAAACGTAAGAAACAGCCCAGGATGTTTAAACCCTGGGCTGCTTCTCTTTCTAATTAATGGAGAAAACTAGAAACCGTAATCGCCCATTCCACCACCAGCGGGCATTGAAGCCTCTGGCTTTTTTTCAGGTTTGTCGGCGATCATGCACTCCGTGGTCGCCATCAGACTGGCCACAGAAGCTGCGCTCTGAAGCGCGATTCTGACGACTTTCACAGGATCTATAATACCAGACTTTATCATGTCTGTATACTCACTTTTTCTGGCGTCAAAACCGTAGTTAAAGCTATCATTTTCGAGGATTTTTCCAACGATTAGTGATGCGTCGAGTCCAGCATTGTCAATAATCTGACGTGCCGGAGCCTGTATGGCTCTCTTTAGAATATCGATACCAAGGCGCTCATCGTCGTTCTTGTGATGTGCATTTGCAAGAACCTTCGTTGCCCTCAGTAACGCGATTCCACCACCCGGGACAATGCCTTCTGCAACTGCTGCGCGAGTTGCATTGATGGCGTCTTCCACGCGATCTTTGCGCTCCTTGACTTCCATTTCCGTTGCGCCACCGACTCTTATCACAGCGACTCCACCGGACAACTTCGCCAATCTTTCCTGCAGTTTCTCACGATCGTAATCGGAGGTTGTATCCTCCATCTGCTTCTTGATCTGATGACAGCGAGCTTCGATGTCGTGCTTTACTCCGGCTCCGTCAACGATAGTCGTATTTTCCTTATCTATGAAGACCTTCTTGGAATTACCGAGCATTCGAATGTCCAGCGTATCCAACTTTATTCCCAGATCCTCGCTGATGACCTGTCCGCCGGTTAGGATCGCGATATCTTCCAGCATGGCTTTTCTTCTATCGCCAAATCCCGGAGCTTTTACGGCCGCGACCTTTAGACCGCCACGCAATTTATTCACCACCAAAGTAGCCAAAGCCTCGCCTTCTACATCCTCGGCGATGATGAGCAATGGTCTGCCGGACTGCGCCACTTTCTCGAGAATCGGCAACATAGGCTGAAGAACAGATAGCTTTTTCTCATGAATGAGAACAAAAGGATTATCCAGCTCGCAGGTCATTTTTTCAGGATTTGTTACGAAATATGGAGAACAATAG
>BNWJ01000013.1 GCA_025998735.1 Alphaproteobacteria bacterium
TCAATGCACTTTGACAAATCCGATACGCCCCCTGTTTTTCTAAGATGCATAGATCCTCATTTGGTTAAATACATCAACAGCTTAGCACATCTTATTTTGAATGAAAAGACGAGAAGGGTGGTAAGATATCTAGGTCTTCTTTCATCATAAGTATCAGTTGTTCTCGTCGCCCTTCTTCAGCTTCAAGATTTTTAAGCTTTGCGTCATCTTTCGCCGACACATAACAGGGGGCGCAACAAAAAAGACGAAACACACGATAAGGCACCCTTTTCTTTTGAGCAAAAAATTCTAATATACCATATAGTGCTTCTCGCGACGCACTATCATCGTTACTATCGCGGATAAGAGATTTAACAACAAACTCTAAAAAGTTTTCGAACCATTCCTTTGGTGGCTTGTTAATTAACAATAAATTTTCAAAAAATGGAATGACTTCAGGCTTCGACAATGACCGTAGATCGTCTACAAAAGTGGCTTTAGGCGCCCTTCGCGACGGATTTATTCCGCTCTACCGTGAAACAACGGCATCAATACCACCGAACTTCGCCCCAAAAATAGTCTCTGCAGAATTGACGATACGGTCTTCAACCTTCTTCCTTTCTTTTTGACGATGTTCTCCGAAAAGCAGATGGTTTCTCCATAGAAAATTCTCCAATCACATTTCAATTATGGTTCTAAGGTGGCAATTATCAGAGGACAGATTACATAGCTTGATAACTACACATCGTTGCATTCCGCTGAGTCCGTTTCGAACTTCATGATTTTCCATGGCTTTCGACGACAACACAGCTCCACACAAACCAAGAGCGGCAATAACTTTAATTTTACTCATTTTTTTCTTCCTACACCAATTAATTTCCCAGCGCTTACAATGCGCTCGTACCAAGACAACAAGCTACGCAAACCTTTTCATCTGTAGAATTTCTAGGTGCAGACGATTGGCTGGGGTGGTAGGATTCGAACCCACGAATGACGGGATCAAAACCCGCTGCCTTACCACTTGGCTACACCCCAATATCCTCAAGACCGCTGCATAATGGCTCTTTTCCGCAACTGGCTTCGGTGCTTGCAGCACACGCAATATTCCTTTCTAAGGAATCCTCATGTACACCAAGTACACCGCGGTTCTGTGCTGCGTTCTTCCTCACTCTACGACACAAGTGTCTTGCAAAAAACATCTCATTATGCAACGATCTCTCTTCTCTATACGCGATCGGTATATTACATTATGAGCATTATAAATTCCAGTAGTTAATATAGAGTTTACGCAGAAAAAATATCGAAAAAAACAGTTTCAATAATCACATCTGTCACGCTATAATCTTTCGATTTTTTCGTTTAGGCTTTGAAATACAGCAGAAACCAGTTCGCGCGTATTCATGTCGTTAATTTGCGCGATGCTCCATGGCCTGCTTTCGTAGGAAGCTGGATTATGCGTGGAGAATTTCGTCCGCAATACGCCGTTTATGGATGTTTTCTCCAGTACTTCAGTGATGTTCGGAAAATCTTCCAGATCCATGGCCTGCGATTGGCAACCGTAGGTGATTTTTACATCTACGTCTTTTCTGAGGAGAAACTGATTGCATATGACACTGAGCAAACTGTCCAGAGAAACTCTATTCTCCGGAATTAGCGTATACACGCTGGACGAAAAATCGTACTCCTTCAGGGCCGATATCACCATTTTAATCAATAGGGATAATATATCTCGTCTGTAGTACAACTTTGCGACATCACAGGACGGGAAATTCATATTTACGCATCCGTTTGTTTTTATATCGGAAATAATTTTCCCGAAAATTCCTGATTTATCCGTTGCACTCTCGGGTATTCGGATGATTCTGAACTTCGTATGCAATTTTCTGCTTTTGGAGTCTGCAAATTGTGCAAAAAGTTCTCCGAGGCGTTGAGTTGCACCGATCCAGTTGTTGGCGTTCAGCGCACCATCGCTGGAAAGCACAAACACGTATGGAATCTGCGTTCTTTGGGCGAACTCTATGATTTTATTCATGTAAATGACGTTTTTTATTACAGCTTCCTTCAGAATGTCATCACAGTAGTCAGCGGATTTTATCGGCATATTATAGAACAGAATATCCGGTTTTGAATCGCAGGCGTTCATCATGTCAACGTCAACAATTTTTATTTTATAATCATGGTGAGATGATGCATTTTTCAGTCTTTGTTCTGCTTCTGCAAATAGTCTTTCGGTCTCGCAAAGCACAGTTATGTCGACGGATGACGCAGATGCTATCGCATACACAAGATCCAGTACGCTACTGCGGCCATCGTAGAATATCCATACCACTTTGCTTTTGAATGCGACTGTTAATGCTGATTTTTCCTGAGGCATTAAACTGATCGAATCAAAATCTGCGATATCGAGCGGAGTGATCGCCGGAAATGTCCGCTTGCCAAATGTATTTATTACCACCTTAAAGAGCGGAACGCTAAACTCAGAAGATAATCCTATAAGACTTACCAGTGTATCTGGATTTGGTTTTGTGGAAAAATACAGTAACCTTCGTGGGGTCGGGAAAAATGCAATCTTGTTAATTTTCGCAAGCCATTTTCCGATGTCATCAGTTGATTTCATGGAGCTGAATCTTCTGTCTTCGGTAGTAGGATTCGAGAGCACAACGCATTCAAGAATTTTATATCCTTCTAGAAAATCGGCAATACTATCGATATCATGCTCCTCTTCGCATATGACATATACGGGAATGGCATCGTCAAACAATCTGCAGCCACGAAGATACTCGAACAGCAGGAATTCCAGGAAAACCATAAGAAGTATGGCCACTATTGCTACCCCCAATGGATTATTGATAAATAACACAGGAGCGGCGCTGGCCGTTACACAGAGTACGAACTTATAGCGCACATCAACCGTGATTCTATCAATAAACCAAATGAAAACAGCTCCGTAGATACACAGCAGCGAGAATACTTCAACGATAATATTAATTATGCTTAGTTTCGGATATACAAGCATAGCGACCACAAAATACGACAATAATAACACAAATATGTTGTGTAAATGATACGAATGCTCTATAGGTATATTAATTAGTTTCGAACTTAGCCTTGAACAAGGAATTGATAGAATTTCATATGCTTTTTTAAAATACTGCTTGCGCGATATTGTTGTTAATAAATGTTTCAGCATTCTCTTTGTGTTTTATACTGGTGCTGCGAGTATATAACATATTTTTTTTTAATAGTAGTGGGCACTAATTAAGGTAGGGTTTATGAATAGTCGTCGTTATGAAAAAGTGGTTGTGGTTGGAGCTGGAGCATACGGCACAGCGATCGCTCAGTGTTTTGGTATAAGATCAAAGGAAGTTTTGCTCATAAGCGATTCGCCATCGATAGAGGAATCCATAAACAACACAAGAATAAATGTAGAGGCACTTCCGGGGGCGGTTCTGAGTGACAACATCTCCTGCACTACGGATTTCTCCAGATCCATTGACGCTAACATAATGTTCATTGCAGTTCCCGTGAGCGTTGTTGAAGTCATCTGCCATCAAATAAAATGGCATCGCATCCAATCACCTGTAGTTCTTTGTTCAAAGGGGCTTGATGTCGCCGGTGTAAGACTTATGAGCGATCTGGTGGAAGAAATCATCGACAACGATGTCGTTGTGTTTTCAGGACCGTCATTTGCTCACGAAGTGGTGAGAGGCCTTCCGTTTGGTGTAAATATTGCATCCAAAAACCGTGCTTTATCAGATGAGATCGTGGCGCGTCTTTCAAATCCAAATTTTACCATAAAACCCATAGACGATTACATCGGACTACAGATCGCCGGAGCATTCAAAAACATTTTGGCCATAGGATGCGGAATATACAGTGGCTTGAAATTCGGAAATAATGCTACGGCAAAACTCATTGTCGATGGTATTCAGGAAATGGTCGCTCTGACTGTCGCAATGGGAGGGAAAAAAGACACATTTCTCGAACTGGGCGGAATAGGGGATACAATACTTACCTGCACCAGTATGCAATCCAGAAACGTTTTGTTCGGCGAACACCTATCCCAAGGTGGCACGTTGCAAAACTGGAATGGAAGTCTTGCGGAAGGAGCAGTTTCCGCTCAGGCAGTTCCACTGTTCGAAGAAAAATACCAGATTTCCATGAACGCATTCCATTGGATATATACCAACGTTACGCTAGGCGTTTGAAGCACAGGCGACTTCAGTACACACATCAAGATGAAACGTTGGATTCTCAGTCTCCCGGGTCCCGGGTCCCAGTTCCCGGGTCCCGGGTCCCCTTCGGGCCTCGGAATGATGTCAGTTTCAGCCTTTTTCGTCACCTTTCATGCTGGCACCATCTGACATATCTTCGGATTTAGTGCTTGTCCCAGTGGCGTCTCCATTGGCAAACGTTACGTCCTTTACAGTCCGAAACACGCCATCATCGGAATGTAGCTCAAAGACGGTTCCACTGCTGTATGTCAACGTTCCATCGCCATCTGGCTTACCGTTGCCATCTACACCACCTGTATATTGACCGCCTTCATACCCCAGGTTTTCGACTTGCTCACCTACTCCTGGCGTTGCTTTCGTTCTTTTATTTACAGACCGAAACAGGCCATGATCGGAATGCGGCTCAAAGACGGTTCCACTGCTGTATGTCAACGTTCCATCGCCATTTGGCGTACCGTTGCCATCTACACCACCTTTATATTGACCGCCTTCATACCCCAGGTTTTCGACTTGCTCACCTACTCCTGGCGTTGCTTTCGTTCTTTTATTTACAGACCGAAACAGGCCATGATCGGAATGTAGCTCAAAGACGGTTCCACCGCTAAATGTCAACGTTCCATTGCCATGTGGCTTACCTTTGGCATCTACGCCGCCTTTATATTGACCGCCTGCATACTCCAGATTTGCGACTTGCTCACCTTCTCCCGGCGTTGCGTTCGTTTTGTCTTCCATTGTGCATGCCACATCTGCAATTCCCAAACTTGCTACTGACATCACGATAGCGCAAACGGCTATCAATTTATTTGATTTCATCATCGAACTCCTCATTAGTAAAAAAACGAACTTTTTAGAAGTTACTAAAACATCTCAAAGTGAAAACAGTATATTGCATTCTCCAATAAGAGTCAACCAAAACGCACATAAATTTGCAAAAAACAAATGTCTTGATGAACGCGTGTACTGCGTGAATTTTTGTTCAGGGATATTTAATTCCCAATAGAAATGGATTTTTCCATCGATCCCAGTTTTTCCTAGAAATTTAACATCGTCAGCATTTTGAGGGAAGAATTTGACGTGGCGAATCTATGCGTTTAATGATAGAATCGACATCAATGCGTGCATAATCAGGCTCACGAGAGATTCAATGAAAGGTCTGCTTGTTGTTCTTTTCTTATGGAAAGATTGCACATTCTAGAATATAATACGCTCATTGTTTTTGTGTTTGTTATGTAATGTTGTTGGGGAATTATGAATAATGTGACTAAAATATTGTTTTTTTCTGTGGCTATGTTGGGCGGACTTCAGTCCAACTGTGTCTTCGCAAAGGATTCTGGGGAGAGTACCAAACATTCAAAAAGTGCGCCACAGGAATTGGTGGAACGTTTGATGAGCGAAGCGCTCGGTATTGTATCCAGCGATGTTACCAAGGAGCAATTCGGAGAGAAGATAAAGAAGGTTATACTTGAGACGTTTTCCACGGAAAAAATAGCGCGCTTCATGCTAGGAGTACACACAAAACAGATAGGCAAAGAGGATCTGAGCAAATTTGTGGAATCCTGCGTGAGTGCGATGATTTCCTTTTATTCATCCAAATTGTATGAATACAGAAACGCCACTTTTGAGGTTATTAGCGTCAAAAAAAGATCTACAGATCATTATATTGTGCTAACAAAAGTCTTTAAAGATGGTAAGAAATCAGAAAAAAATAGCCTTGTGATAGTTTGGTCAGTATTTATTACCAATGGCGCTCCGCTGGTATTTGACGTTCTCATAAGCGGTATCAGTATGATCCAAGCTCAGCGAGGCGAAATCTCTCGGCGAATTAAGAAAAATGGTATTAAGAAATTTTTGATGGATTTTATAGAGGAAAATAAGCCACATGATAAATAAAATAAATAAGGAGTATGCATGAATGTGCCGGTAAAAATTTTGGAGAATGGAGTAGGGCTTGGTGTTCCATCGTACGCAACTGAAGAAAGCGCTGGACTTGATTTACGAGCGGCGATAAACGATGATCTAGTCATAAAAGCCGGAGAAAGGGTTCTTGTGCCAACAGGGATTTCGATAGCGCTGCCATCGGGTCTTGAAGCTCAGGTTAGACCAAGGTCTGGATTGGCCTATAAAAATGGTATAACAGTATTAAATACCCCAGGAACTATCGATAGTGATTATCGTGGTGAAATAAAGGTTCTTTTGATAAATCTCGGAAATGAAGATTTTAAAGTGGAACGTGGTATGAGAATCGCTCAGATGGTGGTGCATAAATATGAACGCGTTTCGCTAAATGTACTTGATGTCTTAGATGAGACAGCGAGAGCCGGAAATGGATATGGTTCAACCGGAATTAAATGAGGGAATGCCAATGAAAAAGGGAATTTATATGCGTCATTATTTCTTAATATTAAGTTCGTTACTTGCGGTGAGTTGCTCATCCAAAAAAGATGATCTAAGCAGGAAGAATGTGGATACTCTGTACAATAGAGCGTCATCTCAGATGAAGGCTGGAGAATATGCGGAGGCTGCCGTTGATTTCAAAGAGATAGAAACGCTGTTTCCATATTCCGCCAAAGCCAGTTTTGGACAGGTACTCGCCGCCTATTGCTATTTTCTAACTTCCAATTATCAAGACGCCATTAGATCCCTCGAGATTTTCCTGAGATATCATCCTGCGCATGCACTTGTTCCATATGCAATGTATCTGAAGGCAATGTGCTTATATATGCAGGTGTCATCCATTGGACGTGATGCAAAAGCAGCCAATGAAGCTAAACTGGCCTTCGTTGAGCTGGTCAACAAATTCCCCGGCTCCATCTATCACAAGGATTGTTTGAAGAGAATACTAATGCTTGACGATATAGTGGCTGCTCACGAAATGTCCGTTGGTAGATTCTACCAGAAAAACGGAAATGCGCTTTCCGCCATTAATAGATACAACTTCGTCATAAGACGCCTGGGGCATACGAAGCATTGTCCAGAAGCCTACTACAGGGTGATGGAGTGCTGTCGCTCGATCGGACTTACCGCTGAAGCCGCTGGAGCACGCGAAACTTTGGTGCATAGTTTTCCCAAAAGTGAATGGGGCAAAAAGGTACTACCAGATTCTAAAGAGAAATAGTTTTCACTCCGCTGAACGTCAATTGGAATGAAGCAATGAAAATTGTTGTCGAAAAAATGGTGGTTACCAAGTGGTTTTAAATAGACCTGTTGCAAAAGCCGCCAGGAGCTGTTGATTATCAGTGCCCAAAATTGGCCTATGCAACATGTCCAATATATACCAAATTGAGTCGAGAATATTGGTATTGGTCCGTTGGTGCAACCATTTCAGAGGCCCAAAAGGCCGTGAAATCATGAAAAAATCTGATATAGTAGACATGTTGCGTAGGCCGATTTGATCCCTGATAATCAAGGGCTTCCGGTAGCTTTTGCAAAAGGTCTAGTATGTTGAGCGTCAAAAACGCCACATTGTCTCTTGACTGTTATCTTTTTTTTATTGTACTGCTCTTGACTGTCATCTCTTTTTGTTGTACTATTATAGATAGGTCTTTTATATAAAGGAGAAGGAAATGAAAAAACTGATGTGTGGAGCCTGTGCAATGGCAATGGTGTCCGTTGTACTGAACGGAGCTGTTGAGGCTGCGAGTGAGGCTAAACGGCAAAGGGGGAATGGTAGGGGGGAGAAGCCTGTAACGTCGGCGCCGCCGCAGTGGCAGCCAGCACCAAAGGCGAAGGCAGTAGCACCAAAGCCGCCGGTGCTAACGCCGCAATCGCAGCAAGAAGAGGACGATTGGGAGGTTGAAATTGCAATGCAGAAGTCGCTTGCGGAGGCAGATGAGCAAGATTGGGAGGTTGAATTTGCAATGCAGAAGTCACTTGCGGAAGCAGATGAGCAAGCAAAAAAAGCAAGCTCATCGCCGTCATATTCTAGTAGCTCGTCGTCGCCGTCATCTTCGGGTAGCCCATTGTCGCCGTCATCTTCGAGTAGCTCGTCATCGCCGTCATCTTCTAGCGGCTCATCGTTGCCGCCATCTTCGAGTAGCTCATCAATGCAGAGAGGGGGGGGGGCGGCTGGAACGAAACCAGCAAAGCTGGGACCGAACCAGGCTGGGGGGCAGTTGGGACAGGCGCCGCAGCAGCCAGAGCCAAGGAAGACGTCGCCAAAGGCGAAGGCAGTAGCAACAAAGCCGCCGGCACTAACGGCGAAAGAACAGGAAGAGTGGGATGTTGACTTTGCAGTGCAGATGTCACTTGCGGGTGCCGAAGAGCAAGCAAAAAAAGCAAGCTCATCGCCGTCGCCGTCATCTTCGCGTAGCCCATTGTCGCCGTCATCTTCGAGTAGCTCGTCATCGCCGTCATCTTCTAGCGGCTCATCGTTGCCGTCATCTTCGAGTAGCTCGTCGTCGCCGTCATCTTCGCGTAGCTCATCGTCGTCGTCATCTTCGAGTAGCTCATCGTCGCCGTCATATTCGCGTAGCTCGCCGTCGCCGTCATCTTCGCGTAGCCCATTGTCGCCGTCATATTCTAGTAGCTCATCGTCGCCGTCATATTCGCGTAGCTCGCCGTCGCCGTCATCTTCGCGTAGCCCATTGTCGCCGTCATATTCTAGTAGCTCGTCGTCGCCGTCATCTTCGAGTAGCTCGTCGTCGCCGTCATCTTCGCGTAGCCCATTGTCGTCATTTTCTAGCGGTTCATTGCAGTATGTTAAGCTCTCAAATGGAGAGCTCAAAACGATATTGAGAGATGTATTAAAACAAGCATCTGGTTCAATTGAAGCACTGCGTCCGTTCCGTACTTCCAAACTTTTGGACTATGCGCAGCGGAAGGCGATAGAAGGCCTGATTGCCCAAAAAAATGTTTCTGTGATATATGAGGATTCTAACCGTTTTGAGACTCTTGTAGATACCGTTGGGAGGTCGTCACGTGACGGAGTGGACCTGATGCCTGGAAGTTTTCTCGAAGTTGCCGGAAAACGATACTGCTTAAGTCCGATTCCCCCTGATGGAAATTGCGCTCTTTCCGTCCTTGGGATTACCCGACGCGATCTCGTCAAGTTTCTACAGGCCATTTTGAAAAGCGACGATCCGCGATTAGAAGCCGCCAGAACTTATATATCCAAGCGCCTATTACAAGAAATACAATTTTTGTTTGAAGCTCGCGGTGGTTGTTCTGTAAGCCAATATCGTTGGTGGAACGAGTTGCCCAAAGGCACGAACGATCTAGACAAGATTTTACTTTATCTCAACTTTTTTGTTGAACCGATAACACCTGATTTTACAGCAATGTTTGAAGGAGTTGATCCGAATTTTCTTGATCTCGGATACGCCCTCGGAGAGATTATGGCTTTGGCCTTGCAGAAAAATTTGCACATTATTTGGATTCCTTTCGATGGTGACGGACGTGATCTCCCTCAGCGTGCCCTACTCATATCAGCAATTTACGGCCGTCCCGACGAACTGGAGCGAAATGCCAACAATCTCCTTGCGGATGGCGCAGCGCCTCAGGCCATTCTGGAAGCTTTAGATTTGTCAGATGCCGCCAAAGCAATGGCTCTGGCGCAGCAAATTTTGCCGCTGAATGTGAGATTAAATTCAACTTTGGAAGACGACAACGTAGTTCTATTGCATAGACATGGTAACCACTATGACCGAGGAATACTTGCTCCGGATAAAGCTCCCGTTCAACCAACAAAGAAGTGATCTTTTTAGGAAGTGGGGTAGTGTAGACATGTGTTGATTTTTGATTAAGTCATTGGAATTTCAAGAGGCTTAACAAAATTACCCCATGCCTACACTCTCATCAAATAAAGGATCTCCGCCGCAGAGCATCGGGGTATTTAGTAGATTATTGGATTTATAGTGGCTTTTCCTCCTCATCGACAAACTCAAGCGCGTTTTTTAAAAAGATGTGAACCTTTACTAATTGTTAACGTTTTCTCGATATGATACAGTTAGCGGCTATGGTTTTAAAAAATGCTGAAGCATGAAGAAGGTCAAAGTTAATTCAGAGATCCATGGTAGATTTCTGAAAACCGCAGGAATGGCAGGAGAAGCAGCAGAAAGGAATATTTTACTGCTTCTTGAAGTGTATCACGAACCTGTTTTTTCAAAAAACACGGGCATCGATGGTGCAATTTGCTGCGCTTTCTTAATTTGTTATGCTCCCAAAAGCGAAAATGGGTGATGATAAGTAAAGTTATTGGTAAATTTGCAATTTTGAATCAGAAAGGTGTATTCTATAGTGGGCTATAAGGAGTGGTTTATATGGAATATATTATCGAAGTGGTGTTTGGTTTTGGAATGTTCATAAATGCCGTGCTGTTTATACCTCAGGCTGTAAAAATATACAAAACTAAAAATGCTGACGGCGTTTCTCTGGCGACCTTTGTGGGGTTCTGTGTAATACAATTATTTACAGTTTTGCACGGCTACATTCATCAAGATTACGTTTTAATGTTTGGCTATGCACTAAGTTTTGTGTTTTGCGCAACAGTTACTTTTTTAATCTTTTTATATAGGAAATGATGTGAGGTACAAATGAATAGCGACATTAATAGCAGTTGCACTGACCGCCCCGAAAAAGAAAATAGTCAATGCGAAATCGAGTCCACTGTAGCGTCTTTTCGTAATCTAGCAGCGCAAGCACCAATAAAAAATGCCGTTGTGTACTTTTGGGAGAGTCACACAAAAAATCCAGATGATAAGCAAAAAGTACAAGCAGCAATTGATTTAATTCCAAAGAGATTCGATCTATTTACTTGTGAAAAGTTTGAAGTTCGTACTGGCTATTTAAGTCGTTATAATTATCTAAAGAAACCTTATAACGAATCCTCTCTTGAAGAATTAGAAGTTGCTATTGCTAGAGGAGAAAACCAGCAAGTAGAGTGGATAAAACGATGCGAACCTAGACTATGCGATTTTGTGAAAAAGAATTGGCAAGAATGTATCGGTAAAGTTAATAATCCACATTATGCTTCCTGCAAAGAGCTGTTAATGAGAAACATACAGGATGACGAGTCTTTTGCTCGCGCCTATGTAGAGAGTGCGAATAATTATGCAATTAAACGAGGTACAAATAAAGAAAATGGTCTATTATATTTAATTGAAGAAAATGCTTGGATATTAAGCCTGCCGCTACTACATCCAGACAAACAAATATATATAATTCATGTGGGTAATGTCACGGACTCAACAACTATACTATTTTCCACATTCGATTATCTTGGAAACTCAGCCAAACTTCTGTTTCCATATTTTGAGAATAAGACGTTTTCTAATATCGCTGATTTCCAGATGGAATATAAAAACAAAAGCAATTATGGATATTTTGTCAATAACAAGGAATTAGTTAGCACGCTTACGCAAGCGAAAAGAGAGCAAAACTTAACTAGAGAGGATCTCTTAGAACTGTTGATAGAAGAACGTTCAGAGAATGAGCTTCTGCACAATATAATTGGGAAGCTACCAGGCCATGTCTATTGGCTCAGCAGGAAAAATGTATATCTCGGTTGTAATGATACTCAAGCAAAGCATCTTGGACTAAATTCACGAGATGAAATTGTTGGAAAAACTGTTTTTGATTTGCTGCCTGCAGAAGAAGCAAGAAAACATTTCAACATTAATAAAATGATTATTGAAAAAGAAAAATCATACTCTGGAGAAGAAAAAGCCTCTATGCATAATGGGTTCAGAACTTATCTATCACATAAAATTCCGCTTGTTAATAGTTCCGGGAAAACAGTAGGTTTATTGGGAATATCGGTAGATATTACTGATCGCAAAAAAGCAGAAGAGTTGCGACTCAAAAACAAAATGCAAAAAGCTAAACTTGAAGGACAAAAAATTATTTACGATCAAATAGCTCATGATATTCGTTCTCCGCTAGCAGCGTTGTCTATGATTACAAAAAACTGCAAGGGTCTTTCGGAAAAAGAACATGTTGCACTGAGAAATCTCGCAACCAGCATTGAGAATATTACTAGCGACTTGCTGAATAAGTATAAGGAAAGCAAAGAAAAAGAATCTGTCGAACCTACCTTCTCTGAGCAATATATATCCATCTATATTAGTTTGTTAGAAATCCTTAACAACAAGAGATATCAATACAGAGATCTGGATGTGACATTCAATTTCTCCTGTGATCCTTTGAGCAATTTTGCCTTTATAAGAGGAGATTATTCCGATTTCTGCCGAATGATATCTAACCTCATCAACAATTCCGTTGAAGCTCTTGAAGGCAGACAAGGAATTATAGAAGTATCTTTTACAGTCAAAAACCAAAAGGTCGGAATTGCCATAAAGGACGGTGGGAAGGGTATGCCTAAAGAAATGGTCGGCAAATTTATGCGCAATATTCCTGTCGGCAGCACTAAAGAAAGCGGATATGGTATTGGAATGCAGCAGGTCAAAAGCACGCTGCAACAAATGAATGGTCAAATGTCCATTAAATCTACTGAAAATGTTGGTACTGAAATCACGCTCCTATTTCCGGAGTCTGAGCCTCCTGTTTGGGTTACTGGACAGATTGTATTATACAAAGGCGAAACCGTTGTTGTATTGGACGACGATCCGTCAATTCACAGCGTTTGGGAAAATCGGCTAAAGGAATACTCAAGCGATATCACCATAAAGTATTTTACACAAGGTAGTGAAGCAATCGATTATATCAATTCATCAAAGGAGAAAGACAAAATCCTTTTGTTAGCCGATTATGAGCTGAGAAATCAGGATATAAACGGTGTAGATGTAATAGAAAAAACCAACATGCAAAAGCAGTCTATTCTAGTAACGAGTGTATATACGTATAAAATGGAAAATTTTTCCGAAAAAGCAAAGTTCCTCAAAATGGTCTCAAAACTATACATGAATGAGATTCCTGTTGTGATGGAAGAAGCTAAAGCAACCGGAAAAGCAGATATTGTTTTCATTGACGATAACAAAACCTAGTATCTTTAAATCAAGCAACAGAATTAGCTAAACTGTTGTTGGGTGAGGCGGAGAGAAGTCGTTGATGCACTTCATTCCTGAATGGGCGCATTGAATTTATGGAATTCGCTGATAACTTAAAACCGGACATTTCTAAATTGCACGACCGGACATTATCAAATTGTGCTTACAGATTCGCATTTTTATCTTGAAAAATAGGTGGTTTTTGTGTAAACAGTATGTGTACGAGTGTATCGTGTATTACTTTATGTTTAGGAGAGAATGTCATGGCAGTTCCAAAGAAAAAAATATCTAAGTCTCGCAGAAATATGCGCAGGTCGCACCTGGCGCTGACGGCGGTCAATTCCGTTGCATGTCCCAATTGTGGCGAATCAAAATTGCCGCATCATGTGTGTAATACCTGCGGTGTCTACAATGACAGACAGATTTTGAAAGACAAACGTCAAGAAGCCTAGCGCTGTCGATGTCTATGACCAAGTTAAAAGTGCCTCAGGTATCCAGCGTTATAGCAATTGATGCAATGGGTGGGGATAGCGCTCCCGAATCTGTGATCAGGGGATTGGCCAGATTCGGTTCGTCTCCATATCATTTCGTAATTTTTGGTGCCGAAAAAAAGCTGAAGAAGTATCTGCATCTTCTTCCGACTGATCTTTCGTACGAAATAAGACACACGGATATTGCTGTAACTTCAGATATGGAAGTAATGTCGGCCCTGCGAACTGGAAAACGATCCAGCATGGGATTGGCCATACAATCTGTGGCATCTGGTGAATCGCAAGCGGTTGTTTCGTCCGGCAATACCGGTTTGTATATGGCTCTGGCGAAGATACTGCTGAAAACAATTGAAGGCATAGATCGGCCGGCGATTGCATCCGTACTTCCTGGCAAAAATGGACGAATGGTGTGTCTGGATCTAGGAGCAAATGCTGAGTGTAACGTCAAGAACATGGTGGATTTTGCGATTATGGGTGATGCGCTTGCTCGATCTGTATTCAACAAAGAAGATATAAAGGTTGCAGTCCTAAACATAGGATCAGAAGATGTAAAAGGCAGTCGTCTGGTGAAAAACACTTCCGAAATTCTGAAAAAATTTCTAGGTAGCTATGTAGGATTCGTCGAGGGAGACGATCTCGGCAAAGGAAACGTCGATGTAATTGTCACGGACGGCTTTACGGGAAATGTCGCTCTAAAAACCATTGAAGGAACAGCCAAATATATAATATCCGAGCTGAAATCATCCCTCGAAAGCTCTATTTTAGCGAAAATTGGTGCCGGTTTAGCTCTGTCGTCACTAAAAAAACTCAAGGACAAGATGGATCCACGTTTGTACAACGGTGCGATTTTGGTCGGACTAAATGGTGTGGTGGTGAAAAGCCACGGCAACAGCGACGACGTTGGATTCGCAAATGCCATAAGATTTACAACAAACATCTTAAACAACAATATATTCGATGAAATACGCAAACATCTTGAAAAATCACAATTGCATTGCCTTCCGGAAGAAGGTGTGCGCAAATGAATTCGGTTATTATTGGATTGGGTGGAGCTCTTCCCAAAAAGTGTGTTTTAAACTGTGAATTGCCGAAGTCCCTCGATACTTCGGACGAGTGGATTGCACAGAGAACTGGCATAAGGCAGCGTTATATAGCCTGTGAGGGAGAGACAACATCTTCTTTGGCAGTCGAAGCATCGAAAAAAGCTATGTCGATGGCAGGCGCTTCTTCCGACGACATTGATCTTATAATCGTTGCCACGGCGACCGGAGACTATACGTTTCCTGCGACAGCAACCATTGTTCAGCGAGAACTGGGCGTAAAGAACGCTATGGCCTTTGATGTATCCGCCGTCTGCAGTGGATTCATATATGCTATGGATGCGGCGGATTCTCGCCTAAAGCTCAGCAAAAGCAAGTGCGCTCTTGTGATAGGAGCGGAAACATTCTCTCGCCTGGTGGATTGGACCGATAGATCGACCTGCGTGCTTTTCGGAGATGGAGCTGGCGCAGTAGTTCTTCGGAGCGAAGATTCCACCAAGGGAATACAGTCTAGCCTGATATATTCAGATGGATCCGGTGTGGAACATCTGAAAACCAGCGGTGGCGTTTCGACTACTAAAACCATTGGTTCTGTGCTCATGAACGGCAAAGAAGTGTTTCGGGCAGCCATAGAGAAATTTAACGAATCTTTGCAAATGCTGCTATCATTGAACTGTATGACTATAGATGATGTCGACCTGCTAGTTCCGCATCAGGCGAATTCTAGAATAATAGAAAAATTAATTGTATCTTCCGGTATAGATAGAGCAAAAGTCTTGATTACTATTGAGAGACATGCTAATACATCAGCTGCGTCAATACCGTTGGCTATGAGTGAGTTAGGAGCTGGTATTTTTACTAAAAAAAATGTAGTGTTGTTGTCCATGGGAGCTGGATTCACATGGGGAGCGATGTTACTGCGATTCTGAGTGTGATTTGTAAGAGGAAATATGAAAGATAAAAAAATAGGAGCTTTAACAAGGTCTGACATAGCAGATGCTATTACGGAAGAGTTTGATGTCACAAAGTTTCATGCTTCAGAAATGGTCGAGGATGTCTTGGATGAAATCGCAGCGGCACTTGTGGAAGGAGATACAGTAAAAATAGCAGGTTTTGGGACATTTTCCGTACGACAGAAGAAAGAAAGAATGGGACGGAACCCCAAAACTATGGAAGCAGCAGTCATATTGCCCAGAAAAAGTTTGACATTTAAAGCTTCTTCACTTTTAAAAAAAATAGTAAATAGTTGAGTAAGTAGAGCGGGGAACCAATGAAACTAATGGACGGCAAAAGAGGCATTGTAATGGGGGTGGCCAACGATAGATCGCTGGCTTGGGGAATAGCAAAAACTCTTGCTGAACATGGAGCCGAAATGGTGTTTAGCTACCAGTCGGAAGTGTTATACAAAAGGGTGAAGCCTTTGGCTGATTCACTCGGAAACGTCGACCTCATTGAATGCGATGTGACCAACGATGACAGCGTCAAATCTCTCCTCAAAACTGTTCATGAGAAATTCGGGAAAATCGATTTTATTGTCCACGCCATAGCCTATTCTGACAAAGAAGAGCTGGCTGGAAAATACGTTAATACATCCCGGAAGAATTTTCTGAATACAATGGATGTCTCCTGCTATTCTTTCGTGTCCGTCTGCCAACATGCCTATGAATATCTTTCTGAAGGAGCGTCTCTTTTGACTCTCACATACCTCGGAGCGGAAAGAGTCATGCCGAATTACAACGTGATGGGAGTCGCAAAGGCGGCCCTCGAAGCAAGTATAAAATACCTTGCGGTGGATTTCGGTGATAGAAATATCCGCGTTAATGGACTATCCGCCGGTCCCGTGAAAACTTTGGCATCTGCCGGCATAGGCGAGTTCAGATACATCCTGAAGTGGAACCAATACAACGCTCCGCTCAAGAGAAACACAACATTGGACGACGTTGGAGGAACAGGTTTGTTTCTGCTCAGCAATTTGTCCTCCGGAGTCACCGGCGAAGTCGTTCATGCAGATTCCGGCTATCACGTTGTTGGCATGAAATCCGTCGACGCGCCTGACATATCCGTTGTATAATTCCAAGGGGATTGCCCTATATGGGGAGTAAAGCCTTATGTACGATCAACGCAACGGAAAGCCTGAGCATTTTTCAGCAGATTTCGAGTAACAATGTGTTTTTCTGTGAAGTCTTGCTAAACGGCGTCTCAACACTGAATTATACGACTCAACCAAACACGTTTCCGCTTTGCTGACCAAATGCTTGACTTCTTCTGAAGCCAAAAGCTCTGAATACGACCAATTTCCATCTGTGCAAACAAGGCCTATGAAGTTGATTCTTACTGTTTTCCACAATTTTTTGAATGTATCTGCGCTGCCATCTCCTACCTCAAATGCAGTAAAACACAACCTGTTTCTATCGACAGCAGTCCATACTCTGATTTTATTTGTTTTTTTTGGATATACGTATATAATTCGTCAAGTTCCAGTATCGGGATTACTTTGGGAGTCGATAAAGCTGCTGCCTTTTCCTCCACTGCTCTTCCAATCTTTTTTATCCAATAAATTATATGCTGATGATTGATTTCTATTGGAAAAATCTGTCTCAACATTCTTGCTATACTCCTAAAAACGCAACCTTCTGTATACATTGTGAGCGCTGTGTTTTTTACGGACTCCGAATATTTTTGACGATTATCTCCTTCCACTTGATTCTTTTCGCAATCTTTACAAAAATAACGCTGCTTTTCTCTGTTAAATCCATTCTTGCGTAAATTTTTTGAACCGCAATGTTCGCATAATTCCATCTCATAACCTCATTATTACATGAGACCATTATAGCTTTACTCCCCATATGGGGCAATCCCTATTAATTGCTGCTTCTATGAATGACGCAAATAGTGGATGTGCAGCAAAAGGGCGCGATTTGAACTCCGGATGAGCCTGGGTTGCAATAAAAAACGGATGATCACAGCGTTCGATAATTTCCGGCAATACTCCATCCACCGACATTCCCGAAAATAGGAGGCCTGCTTTCTCGAAGACTTCCTTGTATTCTTTGATATTTACCTCAAAACGATGTCTGTGGCGTTCGGTTATTTCAGTGGATCCATAAACTTTGTGGGCAAGTGTACCAGGCAGGATTTTGCAGCGATAATTTCCCAAGCGCATGGTTTCTCCCTTGCCACTCAATTGGGTTCTAGATTCCAGAACGCCATCTTTCTCCCAGTTCTGCATGAAATCGATGACGAATGCTCCGTTGTCAGAAAATTCTCGACTGGTAGCGTTTTTGATTCCAACTAAGTTTCTGCATGCCTCGATGACGGAGAGTTGCAATCCAAGGCATATGCCTAAAAACGGAATCTTGTTTTCGCGAGCGAATTTTATCGCTGCGATTTTTCCTTCTGTTCCGTTCGAATCAAACCCGCCGGGAACCAATATTCCAGATACGTCTTTCAATCGGCGCTTTATTTCTTCAAGATCTCCTCTGGAATCCACCCAATCAACGTCAACTTTTGCGTCGTTTGCGAAGCCTCCGTGACTTATGGCTTGCGATACGGAAATATATGCGTCCTTCATTCTGGTGTATTTTCCAACAACAGCGATTCTAACGGTTTTGGAAGGCTTCACAATGGAATGTTCCACAGCGCCCCATCTTTCCTTGATTTTATTTTCCGCCCGACCTTTTGGATCATAATCTGGTATTCCAAAATGATCATAGATCTGTCTATCAACGCTTGCCAAGTGATACATCTTGGGAATGAGATATATGTTTTCAGCGTCCGGTGCGGCAATGACATTTTCTTTTTTCACATTGCAAAACATGGAGATTTTCGCTTTTATTTCGTTATCTATGCTCTTTTCGCATCGACATAGAATCATATCCGGCTGAACGCCCATGCTCTGCAATTGTTTCACGGAATGCTGGGTCGGCTTGGTTTTCAGCTCCTCCGAAGTCTTCATGTACGGCAAATACGTCAGATGAGCACATAGGGTACGAGATTTCCCTAGCTCTATGGTCAGTTGTCGGATGGCTTCTATGTATGGTAATCCTTCGATGTCGCCAACTGTTCCGCCCACTTCGCAAATCGTGAAATCAACATCTTCGTGACCATCAATTATAAACGCTTTTATTTCGTCCGTAATGTGCGGAATGACCTGAATATCAGAGCCTAGATAGTCACCGAGTCTTTCTTTTTTCAGTACTTTTTGGTAAATCTTTCCGGTGGTTAACACGTCTTCGGCCGTACATTTGATGTCAGTAAATCTTTCGTAATGTCCAAAATCCAGATCCGACTCACAGCCATCTCCCATTACAAAAACTTCTCCGTGCTTGTAGGGACTCATGGTTCCAGGATCGACATTTATGTAGGGATCCATTTTCTTTATGCGAACACTAAAACCATGAATTTGAAGCAATGAACCAATCGTCGCTGAGGTAATTCCCTTCCCAATGGAAGACATAACCCCACCCGTCACGAATATGAAATAACACATAACAATTCCCAAAAAGTATGATCCATAGTATATGGATACTTCCGAAATTTCAATTGCCAATTCATGTCGATGCTTACGGCCTTAACACCCCAAGAGTTCTGTGATGCTCTGATTTTTGAGTTGTTTTATAGTAGAAATGCGCCGCGAGTCCCTCTCCACCAGGCAGGGCTTTTTCCTAGTGATTTGGGGCATATTGGTTTTCAGAGAAAATCCACAACAAAGCTGATATTATCTCCGAATTCCTGCTCTCTAAAAGAGGTGTTCATGACGATGCTAAATCGCTCGAGAGTAGACGGCTCACATTGCTGTGGCCGCCCCTCCTCAAAACCGTGCTGGCAGTTTTCCCGCACACGGCTTCCAGTAGTATTTCACGCCTCAGATCAGAGCGTTTATTGTCAATGTATTTCCGCTTTATCGGCATAAAATCCACACGAAGCCACTTCTTGACAACGCAATACTACCCTCGCCCCTTCGCTCCACCCGCATTACCAGGCTTCATCACTGTCGGGTCGGAGGAGGCGCCTATTGAAAGGCTAGCCACCGTCCGCCGCACAGGTAGGGTCGAGCAATGGCGCGTTAGCTGAGATAGCCACGTTTCCATCGCCCGCCACGTCAAACGCAGCGTGCGGATTTCCCGCACTACGCTTTCCTGTTATTTTCGCATCAAAGTTTATGTGACCTATCATGCCAGCAACACTTTCTGAGCTTGGTA
>BNWJ01000014.1 GCA_025998735.1 Alphaproteobacteria bacterium
CAGGTACAAGTAAATGGAACAAGATAGAACATAGGTTATTTTCATTCATTACGAAGAATTGGCAAGGAATTCCTCTTGTAAGTTCTGCCGTGATAGTCGCTCTGATTGGCGCTACCAAAACAACAAACTGGACACACCGCTTGCGTACAGATGAAGTGCCGTAGTTTCATCCACGACATCATCTGTCCACGTTATTCAGTAACAATTTCTATGTCATTTCGCCTATAGAAAAGCAAAACGTCTAGTTTATTTGGTAACAATTGCTTAGTGCAGCTACTCCAGAGACTCTCAGGTTGTAGAAATCGGGGTGGTTGCGGCACGACGTTTTCTTTTGCTGAGGCAGCTTCGACATTGCAATTACATCTCGCAGACCTTGTAAATTTAATAATCGAAATTATGTTAAACGCTTCGTCGAAAAATTTAGGTGATAGCCGGAACAAGTCATGATATAGATAAAAACACTGAAATTTCACTCTCTCGAAGAGACTGTGATTTCAGGAATCTAATCAATATCATGACTTGTTCCGGCTATCACCTAAATTTTTGAGAGTTTTCACATAAATATAGCAGCCCAAAGAAGCTCATTTATCAGCCTAAAGACGAGTTTTTAGCTTCATTAATTCGCATTTTTGTAATAGACTGATTTATCAGCAAAAACGTGAAAAACGCGCCTCAGTTTTGTCTTCTGCAGTAAGAATGCTTACGTTTTTCTTGAAGTCAACCGAGCCTGTTTTGTTGAAATTCCAAAGTTTTCCGCCAGCTTGCTCTACTATATTTGTCTGAAAACTCTCAAATTTTTCGACGTTTTTAAATGTGCACTTCATGGACATGTGATTATTATGATATAGAATTATACATCTCGTACAGGGCAACCTCACGATTTTTTCAAGGTGTTTATTGGTATTTCAGTGACTTTACTGCACTGCCTCTTCTCCGATAGACGTTATCGAGTTCCTCAATGCACAAAAAATAGCAGAAATAACGATCAATCATCTAGCTTTTGCTACAATATATTATAAACCAATTCGGAAATTTCAGCAAATTATCCCCCATCCTCTTTCAAAAAAAATCGTGAGGTGGCCCTGACATCTCGTAAATAAGAGGTTGGAAATTACTTAAAGATATGCTAAGGATATGTTATGAAAAATTTTTTAACCACAGAAGAAGAGTCGGAGCTGAAACTGCGTCATAAAGAAGAGGAAGACGGCAGGACGCGCGATCGTATAAAGGATTATAAGACCGTCAATAGTGAATCTATAGAGGATTTTTTTAAATTCTGGTCCGAACAATATCCCGGACAAAAGCTTCACGTGTTTTTAGACAATGGACCTTACTTTGAATCCAATTGAACGATTCTGGAAAGTGAATAACGAATACGCCAGAAATAATCGCTTTTTTAAGACCGCAAGCGAATTTCGAAGTTGTATAAAAGCATTTTTTGAAAAAACTTGGCCAAATATTGCCGAATCGATGAGAAGTCGCATTACTGACAACTTCCAGACCTTCGCAAAATCTAACTCCTCAGGTTGAAGATGTATAGTATCGTATTTTGAGGCCTAATTCATGAACTATGATGAAGTTGTAAATTATCTGGTGAACAAGAAATCATTTCATCTGCCAGACTATCTTCGGAGGGTTTTTGAGTTGTTTGATTTTGAGATAGATCCTTCAAAGGTGATAATAATCGCTGGAACAAATGGAAAAGGAACTACGTGCGCTGTTCTCCAAACGCTGCTGCATGAGGCAGGGAAAAACGTCGGATTCTTTTCATCTCCGCATCTGGAAAAGATAAATGAACGAATAAAGTACAATTGCGTCGATGTATCAGACGAAGAATTCTGTGATTTGTTTTTTAAAGTACACGAAAAAGTACACAAAAAAGCACATGAAGTTGTTCAGGACTATGATTTGAGTTTTTTCGAGTATCTGACATTCATGGCGGTCTATCACTTCTTTGTTTCCCATAAAAATGACGTTGATTTTGCGGTTTTCGAAGTTGGACTCGGTGGAACATTTGATTCCACCAATATTATTCCCCACAACACCAGCGTTATTACCGCACTTGGCCTGGATCACACTCGCATTCTGGGAAATTCCCTGCTGGACATAGCGACAAATAAATTTGGAATCATCTCGGAAAACAACACTGTCTTCCACCTGAAGTTCCCAATGGTCCAAGCAGAATCAAATTCAACATCGCAATTACCATCGGCAACAGATACAACTGGAATAGAGGGATTAGTCAACACATATATCAAAGAAAAATCCGCACGATTTATCGAAGCCTACGACTGCTCTATGCGGGTATCCGGAAAAGATCCGCTGTTTTTTATCTCTACTCCGTTTGGTGAATTCAAATTGCCGCTACCTGGAAGAAGAGCCATGGAAAACACCGCTCTTGCCATTACGGTTTTTCAGCACCTGGTGGAAAATGCAGAAAGATATATGAATGCGGTAGAAAAAACATACTGGCCTGGAAGAATGGAAAAAGTGTGCGCTGCACGCGCATCAATGGCTTCGCCCCCGGTTGATGGGGATGCAAAATGTTCCTGCCATGTTGAAACTATCTCAGCAATAGGTAATGCGTGCGCAGCATGCACCGTGCAGCAAGTATCAAACAGTAGTGCCAGTTCGACTCGGACGATATATCTTTCGGGAGATCACAATGTCCAGGGTATAGACAGTCTGCTGGCTCTCCTCCCCTACTACACCAGCGTGGCGCTAGACCAGTTTTCACTTGCTGAATCAGCGTTAGCATCGCAAATACATCTCGCATACCACACAACCGACAGCGAAGCAGTAAACGCCCGTCTCGCAAGGACCACAATCAGGCTGGTGGTTGGGATCTGCAAAGGCAAAGATCATGATTTAATGCTCAGCAAGCTAATGGATTTTCCCGGAGCAAAGTTATATCTAACGGAAACTCCGGTAAAAACGCTGAAAATTCATGAATACAGCAGACGTTTCCTGGACGCTGCAGATTACGCGAATGCGGATCCCAAAAAGACACTAGAGACTGCAATAGCAGATGCAGCAGAAGACGATTTAATCGTGGTGACCGGCTCTCTTTATCTGGTCGGCTTGATAAGATCTCTCTGCTGCTATCGTTGATCTTCGACGCATCACAGCCTGCTAAATGCCAAGAAGCAACAAAAAACTAGTTGGCCCGTTTCTCAGTCATATGGCCCAGTCTTTCCACGCCAGCACCACTCTATCGAAAACGATTAGAACGAGCGAGAGCTTTATCCTGGCGGGCCATACCAGCCCCTGCGCTAGCGTAAGCGCCATCAGGACTACCCTGCCCTACAGAATTTATCTCTCTTGGTTCAGTCGCCAACTGCATTTTTTACGGAGTTCGCTGAATGTCGCAGATTCTTCTTAGCATCGCTCAGATTTTTCTCAGTCAGAGCATAACCAGCTCGGACGCGACCGATCTCAACCAATACCACCGTAGTGTTCAATGCCCCGTTACCGACTACCCGTACCAGCTCTTCCGCTAGTATCAGCTCCACGGCGGCCTCCCTATCATACGGAATTTATCCCTGTCGTTCCAGCCGCTAACTGCATCTTGTGCGGAGTTCGCTGAATGTCGCAGATTCTTCTTAGCAGTTTGCAGCTCGTTTTCAGATGGAACATAACTACCACGTTTAGGCAAACTCAGAACCTCAATGTCAATCAGCGCAAGTGACATCATTACCAGTACATAGACGCTACATATTAGTCTTTCCATTTTTGAACTCCTATATTTAACTAAAAAACTAATATAAGTGTACATCAAAAAAAATACATTGTCAAGTAAAAACGTGGATTTTTTTGAAATAAAAACACAAATATATACCAAATCTGTTTACGCAAGGCAAAAGGCATCAAACGGAAAAGCGCATATCCATGGCATAGACAGTCTGCCGGCTCCCCTCCCCTACTACATCAGCGTGACGCTAGACTAGTTTTCCATTGCTGAATCAGTGTCAGCATCGCAGGAACATCTCACATACCCCACAATCGACAGCGAATCAGCACATAAATTTCTGGTCGACCAGTCGGGGTTCTACAAAACTCATCAGCTTATCGAATTCGTCGTCGTTGATTTTTTTGGTGTTTATCTCGCTATCCAGCAGGAGAATTTTCGTTGAATCATCTTTGGCGATATTGTTTTTGTTATTGAAAATCTCCCATTTCAAAAGCTTAATGGGATTTTTCTTGAAAAATAATGAAACGGCTCCTTCGGCCTCGTCATTTTTTTGGGAAAAAGTAATGACCATCTCGTCCGCCTGCTCTACGGCCGATAAAACCTTGACATTGCCGCGCAGATTTATTTTTCGTTCCAGAAAGAACGACAGCGGCGACGAATGCATGGACGATATGGTCTTTTCCTTCAATTCTCTGTTGTAGTGGGTAATTTTATCGTCTTTAGCCATGATCACATCAGTCGCTGGATGTTGATAGAACAATTTCATCTTGCCGGGTCTTTTCAGAAGGAAATAGCCATTACTTTTGTCTCCGTATCTGCCGACCTGAAGGAATTTCGATACAATTGTCTTGATGGAATTCAGGTAATCTTCCAGCTGCTTGACGTATGTGTCTATTTCTTTGTTGTTCAGTACTCGTCCTTCATAGGCAGTGCAATTGGATATGGCAATACAGCTGAATATAATAAGAAGAAATAGCCTCATCTTTGTCAAATTAAAAACATTGCTTTTATTCAACTGGATCCCTACGTCGGTGCATGCCGCACTGGCATTACTTAAAGAATGCCTGTGGTGCAACCACTTCAGAGACACTCGTGTCATGAGCCCGAAAGGCCCTATGAATCCAGAAAAAAGAAATTTCAACTTTTGAATATGTATAAACATGTTTACCTTCCAATAATTTCTCTTTTTCCGACGTGATTCGCCTGAGATACTATACCAGCCCTCTCCATCATGTCAACTATGCGAGCGGCTCTGTTATAGCCTAATTTTAAATGCCGCTGGATGAAGCTCGTCGATACTTTTCCTTCTCTTAGAATCAGCGCAACCGCTTCCTTGTACATTGGATCGCCGCCCTCGCCATCATAGGACATTTCATCGCCTTCCTGAGCGTCTTCATCGAGGATTGTTTCGATATAATGTGGCTCCCCCTGTGCCTTCAGATGCAATGCCACTTCCTCGACCTCGCTATCACTAACAAACGGACAGTGTATTCGAGTAGTGCGCCCTCCGGAGGCCATATACAGCAGATCTCCCTGTCCCAGAAGCTGTTCTGCTCCCTGCTCGCCGAGAATCGTACGACTATCAATCTTCGAGCTTACCTGAAAGCTGATTCTGGTTGGAAAATTTGCCTTGATTGTGCCGGTTATGACGTCGACGGATGGGCGTTGAGTGGCCATTATTAGATGAATGCCGGCTGCACGCGCCATCTGCGCCAGTCGCTGCACGGTAACTTCTATATCTTTTCCGGCCACCAGCATTAGATCGGCCATTTCGTCGACAATAATCACGATGTAGGACAATTTCTCCATATTCATGGATTGCTCCTCGTAGATTGGCGCTCCGTTTTCCATATCAAAGCCTGTTTGGACACGTCGAGTTATTTCTTCGCCGGAACTCTTTATGGACGCCAACTTGGAGTTGTATCCTTCGATGTTTCGGACTCCTAGCTTCGACATTGCTTTGTAGCGGGATTCCATTTCTCGCACAGCCCATTTCAACGCAACCACTGCTTTTTTCGGATCCGTGACAACGGGAGTCAATAGGTGTGGTATGTCGTCATAAACAGACAGCTCCAGCATTTTGGGATCCACCATGATGAACTTGCATTCGGTGGGAGTGAGCTTGTACAACAGCGATAATATCATGGCATTTATGCCAACTGACTTTCCAGATCCCGTCGTTCCTGCAATTAGTAGATGCGGCATCTTTGCGAGATCCGCAACGATCGCTCCACCTGATATGTCCTTTCCCAATGATATTGGCAGAGCGCTAGCAGATTTTTTGTAGACGCTGGATTCCAGCAATTCCCTCAGAAAAACCGTTTGACGTTTGGCGTTCGGCAACTCTATTCCCAGAGCATTTCTTCCTGGAATAACCGCGACTCTTGCCGATACAGCGCTCATATATCTTGCAATATCACTGGATAATCCTATTACGCGGGATGATTTTATGCCAGCCGCCGGTTTTAATTCGTAGAGCGTCACAACCGGTCCGGGACTCACGCCGCTGATTTCTCCCTTGATGCCGAAATCGGTCAGCACATTCATAAGGTTTGATGAACGCTCTTCCAACTCCGAATTCGAGAGTTTTTCTTCGGAATTTTTGGGCTCCCGAAGAAGCGCGACAGACGGCAGTAAAAACTTTGCTGAATTTCCTTTCGAACTTTGTTTTTCCTTTTGGTCTCGATGACTTGCGTGTTTCTCGGCTTCCGCTTCACCATCGTTTAAGTCACCGTCTTTGGAAATTGAAAATTTGATCTCGCTTATTTTTTCCAGTAACTCTACCGTATTGACCTTGCTCTTTAATTTCATGAAGTGTCCAAATGCGCCCACAAAGCTGGATATTCTAACGTGAAATGCATGTATCAGAGTGACCAACAAAATCACACCAAATATTGACATAATCGCCTGATCAATATATTCGAAATGAAGAAAATGCTTGTAATGCTCCAGCTCATCGAAAACCGTGGATCCAATTACGCCGACATGATCGAAAGATACTCCATAAAACGCGACCAGAGCAGAAGATAATACGCATGCAATAAAGCTGGAGATAATCTTCCAGAAGGAGACGATGTGGTATCTTATCATTTGGTATCCAAACGACAGCAGCACAGCGGAAAAAAGATATGACGACTTTCCAAATAGCTGCATCATAAAATCAGCGTAATAACTGCCGACAACGGATAGCACATTGGACGGAGCTCCGTCTATTGCCGTATTTAGTGAAGGGTCTTCAGGACAGTAGGAAATCAGAGCCACAACCGTAGCTAGAGCTGCGAAAAACAAAAGAATCCCAAATAGCTCCACAACATGTAGATATAAATCAAATACCAATTCCATATAGGCATCAAGAAAGCTTCTTTTTTTATTCATCTCTTTGCTATGTTAGACTACAAAACATCTAATTTAATATCGCACATTAGGTTGCTACATGGAACACTCTGCTCCTCAGTTTCGAAAGCAACATTCTGGTCCGGAAGCAATTTGTTGTACATTAGATCATGTGTCCACACCTTTTTATACGGTTCTTTGGAAGCTTCGTTGGACTGGCTGTCTTCATTTTTCAACGTTATAATAAGACTTGGCATGATTTGTACATCACTGGAACAGTTTATGAGCTCTCCACTCAGTCTCATGTATAGCTTGCCATCTCTCCGCTTAAATTGTGTGCCCATATTCTTTATGATAAACGTTTTTTTGGTATCAGGCAACTTAACACCAATAAAATCATAGAAACACGCCGACTGCGGCCAGACTTTCAGAACAACATTTCTTGTGAAAAACAACGAAAACACAAAGGCAAGCACTGAAAACCAGAAGAACGCCCATTTTATAATGTGTTGGACATGATCTTTTTTATCAATTGATTCGCTGATTGCTGTCTGCCGCCACATTGTGGAGCACAGGGCACAGCGAACCATTTTGCTTTCACCAATGGCCTCCGGCTGAACAGAATATTTGCTACGGCAACTCGGACACACAACTATCATATATAATATACCCAGGATACACAAACGCTTGATATTAACATAGGTAACTAGCAACCGTATATGGTTGATCAGATCATATTCATGAAAATTTTGTTTGTGTGCTCGATGCAATTATAAGGTACGTATCGACCAGGATAGCGTATAGCACCTCTGTCGAATCGCCATTATTTAGGCCACAATGAAGTAACATTTGTTCGATTGACCAGTATAGATCATTTGCCATCCGTCCATAAGAGTCATCTCCTTTGTCGAATGTCGTCAACGCAGATAAAGCGGATTCCAGTTCTTGGAGCGTGATTTGCAGAGTTATGTAGTCAAAACCGAACATGGTTGTTTTGTTACATAGCCTTGAAATACTCCCGTTAGATTTAGCGGTCTCCTCGACATAATTGCCAAAATTAGCCTTCATGGCGGGGTAAGTCTGACTGTCACAGGTGGGACTGCGAGGTAGTGTCCTAATCTGGTTATAAATTCCTGTTATTCGTTTCGCAGTCTTACGAATTAGTTCCCACAAATGGTCACACGGCATGGCAGTTAGGTCAACTTTTCTCCCAGGCACCCAGGGAGGCTCAGTCCCCGACGGCTGGGGTATGTTCACAGCGGTTATCAGGTCCCATCCGCTTGGAACGTCGGGCAATCCAGGTTTCTCCGGCGTCACAGGAGCAAGCACCTTCAATTCAGGGGGGACGTCCGTTACCGCAGGGTCCTGCTGTCTCTCAGGAGCAAGCACCTTCGATTTAGCTGGTGTTCCGGGTATTAGAGGCCGTTGTTGGCACCGGGCCGCAAGATTCGGCCTCTCAGGTTGTGAACACTTTGTCTCAGGCGCGTTTGCATATTCAACGATGGAATTCCTAAACGCTTGCCATTTTCCTATGATGTAATCAAACACTTCCGATCCCCCAGCTTTAAAATGTTCAACCAGCCTGAGATACAGCACGATGTCGTCGTGTAATCGCGTGTCGTATCTACCCGATTGAGCGTATGCAAAAATATCTTCCGTAGAAAATCCGTCTTGCAGAATAGTATTTATTAGCGTCAGCGTAGGATTGGCATCAGCCCCGAACAGCAGTCGCTCAAGTGCGTCTATTCGTTGCGCATCAACGGCGTCCTTCGGGCGGGGGCGCCTAGCCCACCCAGTGACAGCACCTGATTCTGAGATCCTGACGACGACCGTCCCCAGAGTCGGCACACCTTGGCTTCCACCTGAATGGGCACTCCCCGTCACCACATCTACTGCGTAAATCGACAACACACATGTAACCGCTAACAAGAACTTATTTATGGTATTTTTCATTTTTTTCTCCATTTTTATAAACCACATAATAAATAAATATAACATAGACGACAAAATAAGTTTTTTTTGCAAAAATATCGCAAAAAATAATTTTAGTTTTTGGGAATTTTGTGCAGTACTGTTCCACTGTGTAAGACGGAACAAGCAGGACGCATCGCTTGCGTACAGATGAAATGCCGTAGCTGCATTTACAATGTAACTCGCCCATCTTATTCAGCAACTATTCCTCAGCAATAACCATGTTTACACTTAATTGTTTGCACCCTTCAGTTTCTCAAAGATTGCCTTTTTATGTCCTGTTGTTTCTACCATATCATGGCCGTTCATTGCAAAGCCTTTAAACGACAGACAACCTGATAGCGCAAACAAAAATAGAACTATTTCCTTCATTTTTCAGATCTCTCCTCCCCCACCAACAATCGTTGTCACCGTATCAAAAATAAAGCTAAATATCAAGCGAAGATGCCTATAACTTAATCAAAAATCAACTCATGTCTACACTATCACCAAAAAAAATTACAAATGTTGTTTGCGTTTTCCTATTGAATGGGCGATCAATATGCTGATGTGGGGAGTTTTTTATTCTCTAATCGTTAGTGTTTTTGCGTCTTGACGTGATTTTGAAGCAATACTACTATAACGGAGTCCGTGGAGGATTCTCATGCACAATCCAATTCAAATACGTGCTTTTAGCTTGTCGTTTCCAAACAAGATGTGTTTCGAGAATTTTTCTACGCAGATTTCGTTTAGTGATCGCATTGGCGTTATCGGAAGAAACGGCAGTGGGAAATCGTCATTGCTAAAAATGATTATCGGGAAAAATCCAGAAATTTCTTCAGCGTATATTCCTCAGATTATCGATGATTTTGATCTGCTGAGCGGTGGGGAGCGTTTCAACAAATCGCTATCTCGAGCGCTCAGTGAATATCCAGCGTTGCTTTTACTGGACGAGCCGACCAATCACCTTGATCTGCAAAATAGAAAAAGCTTGATGCGCATGTTAAAATCGTACTTCGGGACTCTTGTTGTCGTTACCCATGATAAAGAATTGTTGCGAAATTGTTGCGATATTTTATGGCACATCGATAACGGCAAAATTATCGTTTTTCATGGAAATTACGATGATTATGTAAATGAGACGCGTTTGAAACGCCAATCCATTTCTCACCAGATGGAATTGCTGGAGCAAGAGAAAAAATCTATGCACAAAGGTTTGATGAAGGAACAGGAAAGAGCGTCAAAAAGCAAGGCCAGCGGCAAGAAAAAAGTCGCAACTGGAAAATGGATGAAAGAGATTGGAGATCTGAAAGGCATGAAGGCAGAAAAATCCCAGGGCAGCAAATTGAAATCCATCGATGATAAAAAACAAGAATTGTCGGAGCAGCTGTCGCAAATTCGCCTTCCGGAAATTATTGTTCCTAAATTCAGTCTATCTCATCAGGATGTCGCCGACAAAACCATTGTTTCCATAGTCGATGGATCGGTGAAATATACTAATAATGAAACGATTTTACAAGAGATAAACTTGTCAATTATGTCACGGGAACGTGTTACAATTGTCGGAAATAATGGCAGTGGCAAAACAACTCTCGTCAAGGCAATTTGTGGTTCGGATTCCGTTATAAGGTCCGGAGATTGGAATTTGCTAAATCCTCGAAACACTGGTTTTCTAGATCAGCATTATAAAAATTTGGATCCGGGAAAATCCGCCGTCGAAATTATTTCCGAAGCAAATTCTCTATGGAGTCACGCCGAAATCCGAAAACATCTGAACGATTTCCTGTTTCGCAAAAACGAAGAGGTAAATGCTCCGGTAAAAACGCTTTCTGGCGGAGAAAAAGCGCGTCTTTCGCTGGCGAAAATAGCCGCAAATTCTCCCAAGCTCTTGATTTTGGATGAAATTACCAACAACATCGATCTGGAAACACGAGATCATGTGATAAACGTCTTGCGCAAATATCCGTCTGCGATAATTGTTATTTCTCACGACGATGATTTTCTAAGCCAAATAAAAATCGAGAAATATTATGAAATATAAAATACTAGCTTCGTTTTTTAATTACAAAACAGAAGTGAATTTGAAAAACGAGGCTTCTCCAACACAATGAATGAAATGCCAGTGAAACAATCATCGTGGACTGCGAAGGCACCATCTAATATTGCCCTAATAAAATATATGGGGAAAAAAGAAAACAATGTTCCGTTGAATGCATCCCTGTCCTATACGTTGGACGGATTTATCACGGAAGTCTCTTTGGAATTGACTTTCGAATGCGATAAATATGTTGGTGATATGCAGCTAAGCAATCAATCCATTGATAGATTTATCAATCACCTAAAATACATAAAAGAAATCACCAATTGCCAAGAATTTTTTGCGATATCCTCGACCAACACCAATGCCAATGTGACGTTGGATCCGTTTTCTGCTTCGCCTTCTTCTGAAATGTATGCGAGCGCTATCTTCAACGCTGAAGCTGCCGCCGTAATAGAAAACGCCCGTGGTGCAACCACCGTCATGCTGGGTAAACGGATCCAACGTCACGTTGGTTTTCCGGAGGGAGCTGGAATGGCCAGTTCCGCATCCAGTTTTGCGGCATTAACTGTTTGTGCGTTTAAGGCAATATGCGACATAAAAGGCACGCCAATGCCATCGGTGGATTACATGAGTTCCGTCAGTAGAGTTGGATCCGGATCTTCTTGCCGATCGTTTTTTGCCCCCTGGTGTCTCTGGAGAGATGAAAATGCAGAAAAAATAGACATAAAAATCAGCAAGTTATTGCATGATGTCATTATTGTGGATGATAAACCAAAGGAAATATCGTCCAGCCTTGCGCATAAATTGGTGCAGACGAGTCTTTTGATGCCAGGACGAGAAAAACGCGTCGAAGTACGATTGGAACAGCTGATTTTGCATCTGAATAACCTGCGCTGGGACGCAGCTTACCAAGTATGCTGGGAGGAGTTCTGGGATATGCATGTGCTATTCGAAACGGCATCTCCGAGCTTTGGATATATGCACGCCAATACAATTCGTGTGCTGTCTGAAATCAGGAAATTCTGGAAAAGGAACGGCGACGGTCCCATAGTTACAATAGATGCCGGCCCAAACGTACATCTGCTCTGGAGAGCTGAGAGCCTACAGCACAGGCATTCTTTGCTTCAATGTTTGCAACAAATGCATTAATGCCACTGCCATCTGATGTAGGTGTTCTCATCTTGAATGAAGTTTTTCGAAACAAAAAACACGGGCTCTATTGTTTTGCAACAGAGCCCACTGAATGTTACAGCTCCCACTATTGGATAGTGCCGAAGAATGAACCGCCACCGATAGATGAATGCGGCACAGTCCTGTAAATTGACGAACTGCCCGAACTACCTCTAGACGATGAAGTTGAAGTTGGAGTCTTAGCCGTATTTGGAGGCAGCTGCTTGAAACCTTTTATGATAGAATTCGATGGGTCCGAAGTATCCCAGGATAGTAGGTACCCGCTAGCATTCAACCTTCGTTGCAGCTCATCGCGGGTCGATTTAGTTACGAAAGCAGAAGCGCCAGCAGGCAACTCATGACAGGCCTCATCGCCGGAATCGTCGCTAACAGTCACCGATGAAAAAGTGGCTTGTTCTTTTTTTAATTTAAGTTCGTGTTTGCGCTCTACTGTTTCGACAAAATACAGCGATGATCCAAAAAACCGAGCAAGATAATTGGCACCAGCAGACGCAACGGCATAGTTCTTTTCCGTGGCATGGCAACTACCAAACATCAACGCTAATGCGGCAGCTAAAACGGAGCATTTGCACAAGCTGTTCTTGGAGCCTGACGCGGAGAAGCTCGAGATTGTTTTCGTAACAGATCTAATAAAACTCTTTTTTATCATAATTTACCTCTAAAAAACAAAAAATTAACACTCGCCAAAACATATCAAAAAAAGAGCTAACATGCAACTAAACAATCGAAAAAAATTCATGATTTTTGGAAGCAATCGTCATAACTATCAATAGTGAAGCTTCCACGGAATCGCGCATTTCCTTTTCGCCCCATCGCAAGCGCATCCGTTATGAATTTCCTCTCCCGCAACTTCGTGGTTCTGGATGACGAAAAGCACCAAAATGCCTACTATTTCCCCTCTTTTTCGAGATCCTTCATTTCGGCAAGGAACGCAAACGTCTTGGTAATCTTTCCGGCAAGACAGAAAACAACGACGCTTACGCCAGCCACTATCAGCAGCACGATTTTTGCGCCAAATCTATCAGAAAGACATGGAGTCGCGTAGATATTCATTAGAAATATGGATGCCAACATCACAGCTGAAATTACGATCTGCTTCAGGCATTCTTTTACCGTATTGCACTCTATTGTCACGGTTCCCAATCTCTTGAGCACAAACAGAAGATATATTCCATTGCACCATGAGGACAGCGACGTCGCAAGAGCAATACCCGTGTGCTTCATGCATGGCATTAGGAGAACTATAAACAAAAGATTGGTTACGATGGATATAATTCCGCCGACTAACGGAGTCTTCGTGTCTTTGTGGGCGAAGAATGTTGTGGTAAGCACCTTGGTCATCATGTAAGATGGAAGTCCAAACGCAAAAGCCGCCAGCGCAGGAGCTGCCGCCGCAACTTGTTCCGGACCGAAATTTCCTCTTCCGTACATAGCTCCAGTTATTTCCTCTCCCAACGAAATAAACAAGACAGCAGCTGGAAGTGTAAATATGAAAGCAAAAAGAAGTCCAAGATTCATTTGTTTTTTGGCAGCGTGGCTATCTTTGGCATGTATGGCCTTTGTTAGCGGAGGAAGTAGAGCCGTGCTGAAAGCTATTCCTAAGATTCCCAGCGGAAATTGATTGAGGTGATCTGTATAATAGAAGTACGAAACCGCTCCAGTAGGCAGAAACGACAGTACAACGAAATCTATTATTACGTTCAGCTGCCAAACGCCAGCTCCGATAGCTCCGGAAACTAATTTTTTAAAGAACGTTTTTACCTCTTCCGTCATGGCTGATATGTTGAAGCCAATGTTGAGTCCACATACTCGGACATTTATCCACAGGATAACTGCCTGAATTACTCCTCCAAGAAATACAGCCCATGCCATGGTATACGCGGCACTAGGAAAACACAGAGCCCCCATAAATAGAGCTATAATCATGCAGATGTTCAACACCAATTGCACAGCCGCTGGCATTGCGTACCTATTTATGGTGTTTAGGACTCCAGTAAACAAAGCAACCAAGAAAGATGCAGCAATGTATGGCGAGCAAACTCTTCCCATGATAACCAAATGCTCAAATTTTTCCGACGCTGTATCTACTCCTGGCGCATAGCAAGATATGATATGCCTGAAAAAGATTAAACATATAATTGTTATAAACGAAACCAGAAACACCAGCCACGTCAACACTTGGGAGGCTATTTTTTCTGCTTCTTTCTGCCCCTTATCCTTTAGCGCATCGGAGAATATCGGAAGAAAAGATGCGTTGAAGGCTCCCTCGGCGAACAATTTTCTCAGCACTTGGGAGAACTTAAACGCGGTGGAAAACAAATCCGCAAACATTCCAGCTCCGAGAAACGCAGATTGGGCAATGTCTCGTGCTAGACTGCTTAGACGGTACGCAAGCGTCCACCCGCCGACAGTTACAACATTCTTTATCAAACTCATGACTACCTCTAAACACTAAACCTCTTTTTGATAACATGTAAGTTAATTCAATACAAGCGCTTACCAAACAGCATATCATAAAAACATCCACAAAATATGGAAGAAACAAGTATGCTTTGAAAGCCATGCTTATTGTTCCTACAAACTTTGGAATTTTCTTTTTCCTTGGTTATCAAACAGATATCAAGCTTTAATTTAGATCTTAACACCCCAGGAGTTTTGCAATGCTCTGATTTTTGAGTTGGTTTATAGGAGAAATACGCCGCGAGTCCCTCTCCACCAGGTACCATAATATCAGGAAAAGATAAAATTTCCGTTAATGGTTGAAAATTTTTGTAATTTTAGCGATTTTTAACGCTTTTGTGGGAAAATGGTGCCTGATAGAAGAGGTCCTGCGTGCATCTGGGAATCTAAAAACTCGATAATTTCAGGGTTTCTACAAACTGCTGGGGTGGCAAGAATTTAGATACATCGATTCCAATAACTGATTGCATGATCACACCTGTATGTTAAAATGGAATTTGGAGCGGCTATCCTTGTTTACGAGGTCACTCTTACGAGGCCCCTAAATACTGTGCAACCTGTTTCGAACGAGGCTTTCAAGTGATGTCGTTGGCGTTTTTTTCAAAAAAGTTTTGTGTTGGACTTTCCTACGGCACTTCTTTTCCTCTTACAATAGTGATTCTCGATTATTGGCTGAAGGAATGTGAAGTTTCCAATAGTGCAATCGGACTTTTTACATTGCTCCATCTACTATTTACGCTGAAATTCCTCTGGGGTCCAACGATTGATAATAGGGATATTCCGTTTTTATCAAAATTGCTTGGACGAGGCAAAAGTTGGGTGATCGCTAGTCAATTGACTTTGATTTTTGGAATAGTGTGCATGGCGCATCTTGATCCGGGTTCCAATACGGTGGCGCTGATGTTTTTCGCATCCCTAATCTCGTTTGCAGACGGATGCCAAAATGTTGCCCTCTATCCATACCAAATATCCGATGTATCCCCAAAAGATCTTGGATACGTTGCCGGAGTAATAGGCTTTGGTCACCGGATAGGCGGTATTTTCACGAAATTCGTTACATTGCATATGGCGCATTTTTTCGGATGGACCATCGCCTATGAGTCCGCAGCGTTTTTGATATTTTTATGTATGATTTTCGCGTTGTTAATGCCAAATCCGAAACCGTCCGGCAGCGATGACTATAAAAACCTCTCGACTTTTAGTACCATGAAAAAAATCATCAAACAGATTATGGAAAGAGGAGATGGCCCCTATGTGCTGTTCATTTTGATCATGTACAAGGCAGCACCTTCCATGATCCAAAAGATGTCGCGTCCATTTTGTCTTGAGATGGGATTTACAAAACTTGAAATAGCCAATGTCGTTCAACTTTTTGGATCGATTTCCATAATAATTGGCGGATTTATCGGAGGATTTTTGATAAATAAAATCGGCACACGAAAAACGATGCTGTATGCCGGAATTCTGCGCATGCTGTCGTCCTATTTGTACATATTGCTGTGGTTATACGGCCCCGATACCAGAGTTCTAGGCATTGTGGTATTTGTCGAAGGAATAATGGAGGGCGTTGCTGCCGCAGCGTTCTTGGCCTTTTTCTATGAATTATGCTCCGGAGGATCGCAATATGCATTGCTCAGTGCCATACGCGAATTGGGCGTCCTGTTATTCTCGTCCGTCTCCGGATTACTCGTAGATGGTGTTGGCTGGCTCGACTATTTTATCATTGTTCCCATACTTTTTTTGCCCAGTCTGTGGATTTTGCACAAAGGACCAAAAAATCAAAGACTTGCTACGAAATAGAAGCACAATATTGGACTGAAAACAACGTCCTACACACAGCCGTTTCATCAGCCTTTTTGAGCGTTTTTGGCACCATCTACTTATAATCCAGAGACCATTGGATCGCAGGAGCATAGCGGCGTAAGGATCAAGAAAATCCAGCATCCTGTGTTATACTTTCGTAAAAACAAAAACATATGTGATTTCAGCCAGCCTTTGCAAGCCTTCCTTCTGCTTTTTTCTTCTCTATCAGCTCCGCATCACATTTTGGACAAAATCTATGCTCCCCGGCAATGTACTGATGCTTGGGACAGATGGAAAACGTAGGCGTAATTGTAAAATATGGTAGCTTGAAATTCTCCACGACCTTTCGTACTAGTTTTCCGCAAACAGTTGCACTGGAGATTCTCTCGTTCATGTAAAGATGGAGAACCGTACCGCCGGTGTACTTCTTTTGTAATTCGTCCTGCAATGTAAGTGCCTCAAATGCATCGTCGGTGTAGTTGACAGGCAATTGACTGGAGTTTGTATAGTATGGTTTATCCTTGCAACCGGCCTGAAGTATTCCCGGATAGCGCTTCAGATCTTCCTTGGCGAAGCGATAAGTTGTTCCTTCCGCCGGAGTTGCCTCCAGATTGTACATGTGTCCGGTTTCCGTCTGGAACTTGATCAGAGTTTCACGGACTTTATCGAGAAAACGCACCGCCATTTCGTGACCTTTTGGCGTCGCGATGTGCTGCTTATCGTAAGTGAAGTTTCGAATCATTTCATTGATGCCGTTTACACCAATTGTGGAAAAATGGTTCTTGAATGTTCCCAGATATCTTTTGGTATACGGATATAACCCATTGTTCAGATACATCTGCACGACTTTTCTTTTGATTTCAAGACTTTGCTTGGCGTATTCCATGAGTTCCAGCATGCGATTTATCAGACCGTCCTCATCTCCCTTGTATATGTAGCCAAGTCTTGCGCAATTTATCGTGACGACGCCAATGGATCCGGTTTGCTCAGCAGATCCAAAAAGACTGTTTCCGCGCTTGAGCAGCTCCCTCAGATCCAGCTGTAGCCGGCAGCACATGGATCTTACCATGGCGGGCGTTAAGTCAGAGTTTACGAAATTCTGGAAGTACGGAAGACCATATTTCGCTGTCATTTCGAATAGAAGTTCGGCATTTTCGCTGTCCCAAATGAAATCTTTGGTTATGTTATAGGTTGGTATTGGGAACGTAAACACTCTTCCCTTTGAGTCACCGGTTGTCATAACTTCGATGTAGGCGCGATTCAGCATGTCCATTTCTTTCTGGAGATCGCCATAGGTGAAGTCCACCTCTTTTCCTCCGACCAGTGGGACTGCGTTTTTCAGATCGTCTGGGCAGACCCAATCGAACGTAAGATTGGTGAACGGCGTCTGCGTTCCCCATCTTGATGGAACGTTGAGATTATAAATGAGCTCCTGTATACACTGCCTTACATCGTCATAGGAAAGGTTATCGACTCTCACAAACGGTGCTAGATAGGTGTCAAACGAGCTAAACGCTTGAGCTCCCGCCCATTCGTTTTGAAGGGTGCCGAGGAAGTTTACCATCTGACCGACAGCACTGGACAGATGCTTCGGTGGACTGGCCTCCACTCGTCCAAATACCCCGTTAAAGCCTTCATTTAGCAGCGTACGCAAAGACCATCCGGCGCAATACCCGGACAGCATATCTAAATCATGAATGTGAAAATCACCATTTCTGTGAGCTTCGGATACTAACTTTGGATACACTCTATTTAGCCAATAGTTAGCTACCATTTTGCCGGATGTGTTTAATATCATTCCTCCCAGCGAATATCCCTGATTTGCATTTGCATTAACGCGCCAATCCAGGCGCTCAAGATACTCATTTATGGAATGAACAACGTCAACGAAATTTTTTTTATCTTTCCGGAGCTGACCGTGTTTTTCTCTATAAACAATGTAAGCTCTTGCGGTTTTAAAGTAATTTTCCCCTATCAAAACCTGTTCGACTATATCCTGAATCTGCTCAATATCAGGAAGCGCATCGTCGTACTTGTGCTTTAGAACCTTCAATACTTTGAATGTTATATGCCTTGCTTCGGCTTCAGCGAATTCGCCTGTTTCCAGCCCGGCTTTTCTTATGGCATTTACAATTTTTTCAGAATCAAATTCTACTTTTGTGCCGTCCCTTTTTATCACAAAAGTTGGGGCAGACTGATCGACATGAGACGACTTCTCAGAGGTTTGCATAGAGCTTCTCCTATGTTTATTAGCTTGAAAAATAAGATATTACAAAAAAAAATTCAAAATCAATATATGTGGGATTATAGCATCCCAATGGCTATTTTACCACACGCAATCGCTCTCAATATTTCTAAAAAAAACGTTGACATTGTTTTTGTTAGTATTTTTTTTATCAATGAAATGTAGGATATTTTATGTAGTATGGATACGAATGCTATGCATTTTGATTGGCTAGACAAAAAAAATATATTGAAGCAAAAAAGCGCAGGGGCAACTATGGTAGAATACGTGCTGATAGCCAGTCTGATGGTAGTTGCAACTGTTGCTGGATGGCGTATTGCAGGCGAAAAGCTTAAAAGTACATTGGGTATCGTAAGTAACACCATTGCAGAAAATCCAGGCAAGGAACAGTAAAGAAATAATCCGAACAAATTATTGAAACAACACGCAGAGACTCCATGCTTTGAAGAAAAAACATGCCCAGGTTATCCCTTAACTAATCCCAATGTGTAAATGTTCAATACATGTGAGACGGAATATGTGTTTGAACCCTTACCACCCTTCTCGTCTTTTCATTCAAAATAAGATGTGCTAAGGAACAGTTAAGAAATAACTCGAACAAATTATTGAAACAACACGCAGAGACTCCGTGCTTTAAAGAAAAAAACATGCCCAGGTTATTCCTTAACTAATCCTAAGCTGTTGATGTATTTAACCCAATGAGGAGGTATGCATCTTAGAAAAACAGGGTGCGTATCGGATTTTGTCAAAGTGCATTGAAAACAATCTAAAACAAAAGGTCCCAAACATTGACCAAAGACTTATTCTCGCAATCTCAGATTGCGTTGCAGCAAGTCTCACGACCAAGAGCGTAAATTCTTACGAATGG
>BNWJ01000015.1 GCA_025998735.1 Alphaproteobacteria bacterium
CCAGCGTGACGCTGGCCCCGCTTTCTGCTTCGCTACATGTTGTGGGGTATGCGTGATGTGCTTGCAATGTTGAAACTGAATCAAGATGAGTAAATGCCGGTGGTGCAACTACTTGGAGGTCAAAATGCAATGCATCACATTCGATAACTTCGAGTTTATCGCCGAACATTGGTTGCAGTTCTCTCCAGACGGAAGCCCAGTGGTTGTCATATTCGATTACGTACAATTTTTTGGGATCGCGTTTCAATATTTCAAGCGTGAGTCCGCCGGGGCCGGGACCAATTTCCACTACTATTTTGTTTTGGAGATCTCCGGCGGCGGATACAATTCTGCTGTTTATGTTTCCATCAAACAAAAAATTCTGACCGAACTTTTTATGGGTTTTCCGATAATAATTCTCAAAGATCCACTTCGCTGAAATGCGATCCATTTTACTGCTGGTACTTCGCATCTGTCCTGATGACAGCCTTTTTCCTCAGATCCTGCAATTCTCTTTCGGAAAATATCGTCAGTTTTTCGTTTATCTTTTGACGCTTTATTTCATCTCTGGACGGTTCTTTTAAAGTCGTGACTTTTTTATTCATAACGCACACAACCAATATACCAGCATCTACTAATATCGGTTTACTAAAGCCGTTTTGCGGAATGCTCGAAAGGAGACTTTTAAATTGCGGTTGCATTGCCTCCAGCGTACTATGCGATTCATCTGAGACCCCCATTATTCCAGATTCTTTAGCTTTCGCGATGAATGCACGAGCATTTCTAGATGTTCTCGTGAGATCATTGATATAACTCATGAGTTGATCAACCACATCTTTGGATGGCTTTTCCTGGGCAAATGGCATGATAACTTGCACGAGTCCAAGGTCAGTAAGGCTGCGCTCGCCAGATTCCCTCTTGTCTTGCAGATACAATACGAAATATCCCTTTCTGCTTTTGGCTATGGCGTAGGATCCAACAGACATTCCCTTTAGGGCAGCTTCTTCTTCCGGAGATAATTGTCCATGGAAAACCCATCCCAATTCTCCACCTTTTCTGGCGTCAGCACTCTTGGAAAACTGTCGCGCCAAGTTGCCGAAATCTGCCCCGTTCCGCAACATATTCAATATGTTATTTGCATGAGATGCTGCAGCAGCTTCATCAGATTGCTTCGAAAATGGGAAAAACATTCGGTGTACGCAATAGGATTCTTGAGTGAATTTTTCCTTAACCATATTGCAAATCCTATTGAGTTCTGACGCAGAAATATCGACATTTTTTCCAAACCTTAATCTTATGTATTCCCCCCAGCATAAACTAACTTCAATTTGCGACCGAATGACATTCGGATTAATTCCCTTCGACTGGAGCATTTTCATGAATTCCTCTGGGGATTTATTCATTTGTTTCGCCATATCAGAAATGGCATCATTTACGGACTCATCCAGTTCTTTCTTCGATGTTATTCCTTTGGGAGCAATTTTTCTTATGTATTGCATTTTTAGCTTTTCATTTATAATTTCATCTAAAACTTCCTTGTAAACTTTAGCTTTCATGTTGTCTTTGACGTCTTCCCCGATGGACAACAAAACAAATTTCACTCTGCTTTCAAGATCATAAAACGTTATTATCTCATCGTTTATGATTGCAGCAATTCCGCTATATTCAGTAACATCTGAAACAGCACTGTTCTTCGCAGCGCACGCAGCGTCGGATATTCCAGGAAAAACAGCTAACAAAATTACCAAGCTTGAACAGATTACTGATCTCACACCAATCTCCAAAATCTCATATATGAACAACACTCCAAGATACTACTAAAAAAAACATAAATCAAAAGCAAAATCAACTTGGAGAAAAATCATTTAAGCAATACTATTGCGAAGAGGCCGCAAAATCTGAAATTGGGAACAAATCGTGCGCAGCATATTTAATATTATATTTTTTCGGATATTAAGGACAACGTTTTATTCAACTGTTGCCATGACATTTTGCGCATGGATCGTTCAATCATCGAGATATATGGAAATATTAAACTCCAACAACATTAGCCTATCGAAATTTGTGGAATTCACGTCATATCTTTCTGTTGATATTGTATCAATCATTATTCCCATATCGTTTGCAGTATCTGCGGCGTTTGTTTATCACAGATTTAGGGAATCGAATCAACTGGTGGCACTTCAATCAATTGGCGGGTCTCCTGTCAATTTATTAACACCGCTTCTGCTGCTGGCGTTTCTGCTTATGGGGTTTATCTATGTCTGCAACATGTATATATCTCCATTTGCCTGGGCAACGTTCAGATCCATGGAATTTAATATAAAAAATAACATCGACCCGCCAGAAAATTCCGGCTCACTTTTCTCCAAAAACGGATTTAATGTGTACGCGCAGCAATACAGAGGGAACTTTTCCTTCGGCAATATCTATATAATAGACTCAAGAAATGAGAGCAAAACATGTAGCTACTATGCTAAATCTGGCACCATAAGAAATAGTATGTTGTTGCTTATAGATGGTGAACGAATTGAAATGGATAAAATCGAAAACAAGCATTCCATAGTGAAATTCAAATCCTACCAATACAATCTGAAAAACATACTTACAAATAGCAAAAAACAATCCCAAGCAAATGAAAAGTTCGTTGATGAATTATTGCAGGATACAGATGACGGAGATCAAAATATGGAGCGAAAAGCGTTATTTCATCAGAAGATTCTCTCGCCTCTTTTGGCCATTATTTTTCCGCTTTTATCGTTTTTGTTTGTGATATTAACTGCACACAGAAGGAAATCGTCTTATAGCAGAATAATTGCTCTTGTATCCGCAATCATTTTTATACAGGGAACATTTTTTTGGATGGCGAACGCATCTGCAAAAAATCCAACTCTTATTGGTTTTAATTATATATTTATTTGGATTTTACTTGTAACTTTATTGATGTTGGTTATCTTCAGGCGTAGAAATAGAATTTAGCATATGAACACGACTCTCTTTCGGCATATATTCAAGACGCAGCTTGCATCCATGATATTTGTGTCGTTTTTGGTGTTTTGTTTGATTTCGCTATTCGATTTTGCAGAGATAACCAGAAAGTATCCCATATCAAATATGGAAGAAACCATGTTTGCAATAAAATTATCTTTTCTGAGAGCTCCCAATACATTTTGCGAAATTCTGCACTACATATATTTTACAACCGCCACATTTACACTGTGGAATTTAAGTCATTCTCACCAGATAACAATACTGAAAGCTTCGGGCAGATCTCCGCAGCAAATTTTATATCCATTTGTGTGTTGCGCGTTTTTTATATCTATTCTGTGGTTGTTTGTATTGCATCCACTTGGGCAATTATCTGAAAAATGCTACAACCAGGCCATTGATACAAACGCAAATCACGAAATAAACCAAGACATCTGGATAGATTATCCAAAAGATAATCAAATGATATTCATGAGCAGTATCGCTAATAATAATATCGAGGGACTGTATATCTACTATTCTAACTGCGATTATCGAATTTTTGCGAAAAAGGCGAAGGTACAAAAAGACTCGTGGAAACTTCATGATGTAACGATCATGAAAAACGGCACCATAAAAAATCTCAGTGACGCAATAGTTCATAACAATATTTCCAACGACCTTATTTATATGCTGTCTGTTCATCCAAAAAAACAGGACATCTATAGCTTATGCAGAGTTTATGAAATTCAAACCAGAGATAAAGTTTCTCTAAAATTATATGAGTTGGAGCTGCATAAACTTTTGGCCAACTGCGTCAACTTTATTCTTTTCGCATTGATTGCTGCCGTAATATGCTTTCCAATAAATCGCTACAAAACAAAAACTAACATTGCCATAGAAATGATCTGTACTGCTGTTGTATTAAGGTTCGCCAACAATGTTTTCGAGTCACTGGCTCGCACCGGAGTATTGCCGGTAATTCCCGCCAGCTGGGCTGTTGTGCTAATACTTCTGTGTTTGTCGATATCTTTGTTAATATGGAACGAAGCATGAAAAAAATATCTCATTATGCCGTGATCTCTATAACTATCGCCTGCTCATTGCTTTTTTTCAGGGATTCACGTGGAGATGATATTTCGTTTATAAACTCAGATGAAACACTGTACGAAAAAAACAACATTATCTGCAAAGGAAATGTAATCGTTGTTTACTGCGGAAGAATAATTTCCGCCGACAAAATTTCATTTGATAAAGAAAAAGAAATCGTAACGGCAGTCGGAAACATAATATTGAGAGACGAGCGCGGCAATTTATATTTCATGGATTCACTCTGGGTGCACAGAGATTTTTCTTCTGGAAATGCGCAAAATGTAAAGATCATAATGCCAGATAAATCGAGGTTGGCTGCTACAGATTGCGCAATAAATGAATGTAAGCTCGAATTGAACAATGTAATTTATACGCCATGCTACGAATGTTGCGGATCTGAATTGACGTGGCAACTAAAATCAGAACATGTCACATATGATCCGGATGAATATATAGAATACAGCAATGCGAATTTTGAATTGTTCGGCCAAACAATATTTTATTCTCCATATTTATCTCAACCGAGTCCCAAAATCAAAAGGAAGAGCGGATTTCTTGCGCCGAAATTTACCACGGCCAGCAAAAGTGGTTTTAGCATTCGTCCGCAGTACTTGCTGTCAATTTCTGAATCGCAGGAATTGATAATAAAGCCAATGATTACCTCAAAAATTGGATGTGTCGCATGGGCATATTATAGATACAGATTTAAAAATGGCGAATTCAGTGTAGATGCCAGCATAACTGGTACGCAATCAGTAAAAAATCATGATGCCAACAATAAAATTGATCAAAGAAGCATGGAACGCATAAAAAAAATTGAGTCATCAGGCTACAGAGGTCACCTTTTTTCAAAAATGAATTATGAAATAGATAATGTGTGGCGATGCGGCTTCGATATTAACCTCGCTTCCGATTACTACTATCTAAAACGCTTCTCGTTTTTCGATAAGGACCGCACACTTGAAAGCAATGCAAGAATAGAAGGATTCGATGGAAGAAATTACACACTGCTGAAAACAATCATGTTTCAAGGAGATCCGAACGCGACCGATAATGCAGCAAGAGTTCTGCCAATAATGGAACACAAGTTTTCTAAAACATTGTTCGGTGGAACTTTCAGCTTTGATGCAATGTTTCTGAACTTGTATTTTCGTAATGCCAGATCAGTAAAGAAAATTATCACAAACGTATCTTGGGAGAAAAATTTTCTTCTGGCCTATGGGCAGATAATAGATCTCAAAGGAATAACTTCATTTAAAGCCATAAATGTTTCCGAGCCATCTACTTCTAAATCTGATGATGATTCCGCCATTAGAATAACTCCGCAGGTGTCTATAATTTGGAAATGGCCGCTTATTATTAGTTCTAGTTTTGCTGAGACAATCGTTACACCCATGATAGGCGCAATATTTGCAGACAACAAAAAGTATGATGATCTTTTCGAAGATCCTCTGGGGGAAATAAACGACATAAATCTCATGGATGGTAGTAGATCGATATCTCCTTATAACGTGGATAATGGAAGTAGAATTTGCTACGGAATGAAATTTTCCGCCTATAAAGATGGAAACGCACTTGGTTATATAACCATAGGAAGATCTACGGAATTAACGAAAGTTCCAGAAAAAATTGAGGCCTCTGGATTGAAACACAAGAACTCGAACATAGTTTATTCCGGAGAAGTTTTCATATCAAATGAAATATCCGTTACCGCAAACGGAAGTTACTCGACCCGAGATAGAAAATTGCTGAAGTTCGAATCAGGCGTAAAATTCTCCAATAAATATGTCGATTTAGACATAGTGGCATTCAAAGGCAAACAGTCTTCCCAATCGATTTTTAAACCAAAAGAGCTTAATGATGAAACCGCCGATAAGAGAATCGAAAGATATAAGGGTATAATGCTGGATGCGATATGGAAGGTGAATAGTAAATTAAAATTGAAAACTGGAGTTGTTCTTGGACACAAAAAAAGCGATGGAGAATCCATTGAACGCGAGAAAGTCAAATTGGTAAAACACAATGTGGGATTTGAATACAAAAACGAATGTATCGAACTTGAAGTTGGAACTGAGCGCACGAACTATTCTGGCGGAGATCTAAGGCCAGAAACATCGTTTCAATTTGTGGTGCACTTTAAAAATCTCGGAGCATAAATCAGCGCACATTCAACACGGAAGTGCACAAAGTTTAGCTTGTGGAGAGCTACTAACGCCTTTGTGCTGCATATTCCTAGAACATTCCTTCAAATTGACCCAAATCAATACCGGTGGCTTCGTTGTTCAGGTTTTCATAATTTTTTTCTACTTTGTACTTCTTTGATAAAGATCCAACGGCCTCCTGGAGCATCCCATCGGCAAATTCATGGATCAATCTCCCATGAAGCTCAGCTTCTTTCTTCGGATCTACATTGTCTGCATAAAACAGGCCATTCACCTGATACACAACTACATTGCCATCGACTTCATTGTATCCGGCCTCATTTTTTAGCTTTTGAAATGCTTCATTATACAAAGACAAAATTGCATTGGAAAACTTATAATCTTTTCCATCATCTATGTTGCCTTCTCTATCGAATTTCTTGGTTATCACCGAAGTATACCCGCGCTCGGACGCGACATTCGCCAGATTCGCACCGGATTTCACCTGCTCCACAAGTGACTCGGCCATCGCGTTTGCCAATTCCTTCTGCTTACTTTTGATCCACTCGCTTTTTACTTTTTCGGAAACTTTTGCGAATTCCTCCACATGCTTTGGATCCACGCTATCCGTATGCACCAGCCAGAAGAATTTCTCTCCTTGCTCGTTGGCACTTTCGGAAAACGAACTATCGGTTCCTTCGTCAGTGGTAAAAGCGACTGTAATCGCATCCTTTTTGTAACTCACTTGCGAATCTTGCAATTCGTCAGAAATATCAACATCGCTTACGGGAATGACTTTCAGATTGAAGTTCTTGGCGACTTTTTCAATGGAAGTGCCGCTCGAAAGAGCATCCTCAATATCTCTTGTCCGATCTTCGGTTACCTTCAGCAATTTTTCCTGCAGCAATTCAGCGGCGATTTCTTTTTCCGCTTCCTCATAGCTCTTGGAATCCTTATCTACATATTCCGTATCGTAATAATCTTTTTTATTTTCCTCGGAAATCTGGAGGTCCTTTGCCAGATCCGATTCACATAGCTCAAGAATTCTAAAAGATCTTCTTTCTTCGACGGAAAACAAATCCGGATGCTCCGTATAGAACTCCTGCAAATTTGCATCAGAAGGTTTTTCCGCAACCACAAACGACAACGGCTTCAATTCAACCAGTGAAAGCGTTCTCTTCTCCAGCATGGCTTTGGTGTAATAGCCCAATTCGCTTACGGTGGAAATAAACCTAAAAGGAGCCGCTATGAGCGCATTTTTTATGTCTTTTTTCGAGAGTTCTATGAACATCTTCTCAGACATACCCATTTTTTGCAGTACCATATTGTATCTATTCTTGTCAAAACGCCCATTATCGTCCCGAAATACATACAGGCCTTTTATGTACTCCTCTATGGTCTTTTCGGAAACCACAAAACCAAAATCAGAAGCTGCAAGATCAATAACGTTTTCCAGAATGATTTGGTCTAATATGTTTAATGTCTCGGCTTTTTCATCGATATTCTTCTCGCTATTACGCAGCATATTAAGCTTCTTGTCTTTTTCGAACTTAAACAACGCTGGAGTTATTTTTACGCTTCCTATCTTAACGAGATAGTCTTTTCCCATGTATTTTCTTACGATATCCATGATTCCGAAACAGAAAACAAATGTGAAAGCCAAAATAAACAGAAAAAACTTCACAACAGGTGAGCTAGAATACTTTCGAATAAACTCTAACATTATTTGCCCCTACAATAACACTTGTGTATATTATTAGCTGTTGTCCCGCTGAGCAAGTATGTTATGGAGATTTTTGAGTGAAAATAATAGTAGCCAATTGGAAAATGAACGGAAACGTTGCGCTAGTGAATCAATTTATGCGTGAACTTAGTGATATTCATTGCAATAATAAGATAATCATCTGTCCTCCAGCTGCATTGGTGCTTGCTGTACGCGCGTTTACTCCTGTTGATCCATCTATAACTTTGCAAGCATATCACGCACATCCTTCGGAAGGTCGCGAAGCAGAAGAAAGTGTGTCTATTTTCATGCTGGGAGCGCAAGACTGCTTTTACGAGGAAGCTGGAGCGTTTACGGGAGAGCACAGTCCGAAATTATTGAAGGAACTGGGATGCGACTATGTTTTGCTGGGACACTCTGAGCGGAGGGCTCTATTCCACGAATCGGACGAAATCGTACACAAAAAATGGAAGGCCGCCATTAAGCAATCGCTATGTCCAATAGTTTGTGTCGGGGAAAAATTGGAAGAGCGCGACAACTGGAAAGACGTTATCTCGAAACAGTTGGAAAGTTACATTGACAATGATGACATATTGAACACCATCTTCGCCTACGAACCCATCTGGAGCATTGGCACAGGTCTTGTTCCATCCATCGAAGAGATAGAAACCGTACTGAATTTTATAAGAGATCAATTGTCAGCCACACAAGATGCGGCACTCCTGTATGGCGGATCAGTAACCTCTAAAAATGCTCACGCGATTTTGAGCAGTGACAGTGTAGACGGAGTCCTGGTGGGGGGAGCCAGTTTAAAGGTAGGAGAATTTAAGGCAATCGCGACTGCTGCATGACTGACGCAGTCTCATAACCTCATTACTACACAGACCATCATCAGGTTTCACTAGCTCATGACTTACTTTTCTATTTGTCGTTCTGAGGCTCTTCTTTTTGTGTCGTACGAGCATTTCCGTCCACCTAGTCGCGCCCTTTCTGGCTCTGTAGTTCATATATATCTTACCACCGAGCAATCGCTAGGGACGCATTCCGTGTACCCACGTGCCGGTATGGTTAGCCCCATTTGGATATGTCATGGTTCCTGTGCCATGCATCAGATCACCTAGCCATTGCCCTTCAAACGTTCTTCCATCTGAGTATGTCATTGTCCCATGTCCTTCTCTCCGATCATTTACCCAAGCCCCAACATAGTCGCTCCCATCAGCGTATGTCATTTTTCCATGTCCATGTGCCAGATTATTTACCCAAGCGCCAACATAGATGCGCCCATCAGTGTATGTCCTTGTTCCTTGTCCATGTGCCAGATTATTTACCCAAGCGCCAACATAGACGCTTCCATCAGTGTATGTCATTTTTCCATGTCCATGCGGCCGATTATTTGCCCAACCGCCGGCATAGACGGCTCCATCGGCGCATGTCATTTTTCCATGTCCATGTGCCAGATTATGTCCCAACGGTCCTTCATACTTGCCGCCATCTGGACGCTTCAGAGTTCCCTCTCCCTCTCTACGGTCATGCACCCAATTGCCAGCATAAATACCCCCATCGGCATATACCGTGGTCCCATGTCCCTCTCTGAGATCATTTACCCAATTGCCGTCATAGGAGGCTCCAGACGGCAATGTCAGAGTGCCCGCCCCTTCTCTCCGACCATTCACAAAATGGCCTTCATAGATGCTTCCATCGCGGTATGTTACGGCACCTCTGCCATGGGGCTCATTTCGTGAATTGACTGTCCCGCTGTATTTTGTACCGTCAGTTAAGATTATAGATACTGCACCGACAACCTTCGACTGCTGACAAGGGGCTTCGGACTCTAATGGCGTCGCGAGAGTTTTAGATAGGATATTATCCTTTTTTTCTAGCGATCCTTCTACCATTGCGAAATTTGCGAACGCCACAGCAGAAGCATAGATGGCTATTGATTTACTTATTTTCATTTGTTTATTCTCCATTGATAAAAAAAATTCAAGCTAAAGATATAATATGCTGTTTTCCCGCCAATGTCAAACAAAAAAAAACGAATCAACCACTACCGATTTTGGGGTTTTTTCTCTGTATATTTTTCCTTTACTTCTTCATCCAGGCCCACAGAGGCTCCCCCCAGTAAAGTACAATGGCCAGAATAAGCAACAATCGTTTTTGCTCATTTCATTTTGAATGAAAAAATGAGTGGGGCCGGTGAGGGAGAAGAAAAGAACAAAAGGAAGCGATTCGAGATCGTTAGCTCTTTTCGTTGCTTCCGCTAGATATATCTCTAAAATTTTATAAAACGCCCGTGAGCACATAATCATGTCAGTTGTCTTTCTGTTAATATATGTGCTACACAATAACATGGAATAATTTAGGATTCTGTCGTGTTTGTAAGTAGATTTTTAAAAAACGAGGCTCTGGCAAAGAATAAATCGCTGTTTTGGTATCTGATTGCAATCGCGTTGGGTTGTGTATGCGGATATCTTGAGTTTGCTCAGCCGATAGTGTGTTTCATTTCAGACATTTTTGTGAAGATGTTCAAGTGTCTGAGCCTGCCGATAATTGCGTTTTCGCTGATTGTTTCTCTGTCTCAGCAGAGTTCAGACCTTCAATTGAAAAAAATAGGAGGGAAAACGCTTTTTTATACGGTTACTACAACGATGGTAGCATCATCGGTTGCAAGTATTCTGTATTTGTTGATTTCTCCGTCCAATATTACAACATCCGTACCTTCAGTTGAGCGGGAGGCTATGGCAGCAAGCAAATACTCCGAATACGTCATGAACATAATTCCATCAAATATATTTTCTCCGTTTTTGGAACACAATGTCATGGGAGCTCTGCTGATGGGAGTTGTCATAGGCATCGCAATTAGATACATCCCAGATTCCAGCTCCCGCACATCCGTGAGTAATTTCTTCAAAAATGTCCATGAAATATTTCTCATTGTTGTCGGGTGGATCATCAAAATACTTCCAATTGCGCTTTTTGGTTTTATATCTACGGCCGTTGTGCAGCTAAAAAGCGGAGTAAATATCAAGGGACTTGGAGGATATTTGAGCGTGGTTGTTCTGGCCAATATCGTGCAGGGATTGATTGTCCTGCCGATTTTCTTATATTTCAACAAGATACGTCCCTTTGCTACACTGAGACGTATGTTGCCGGCATTATCCGTTGCTTTTTTCTCCAAATCATCGGTGGGAACGCTGCCGGTTACAATGGAAACGGCTGAAAGTAATCTGGGAGTATCGCGTCGAATCAGCAGATTCGTCCTTCCACTCTGCACCGCAATTAATATGAACGGATGCGCGGCTTTTATTCTCACGACGGTGATTTATGTCATGCAGAATCACGGAATTGAGGTAAATCTATTGACAATTCTTCAGTGGATCTTCATTTCCACTATCGCAGCCATAGGCAACGCCGGAGTTCCAATGGGATGCTTCTTCCTGAGTCTTAGCTTGCTGGCCAGCATGGATGTGCCAATCGACTTGCTCTGGTTGATTCTGCCGTTCTACAGCATAATAGACATGATAGAAACGGCGCTAAATGTGTGGTCCGACTGCTGCGTAACCAAAGTCGTGGATAAAAAATTCTCGTGATCAGCGCATAATCGGGGCTACTAATCGTAGGAGTCAACAGTTGATGCCGTTGGAGGAAGGATGGCCTCATTTTCGCAAAGCATTTGACGATTTAAGTCATATAATGCCTGGAACATCAGCAAAATATGCTCCATAAAAGTCATGTGTCAAGTTCAGCTCCGAATGGTGGTAGTTTACATCTCCAATGAGATCTTAATCATTTTTAGCTTTAGGATCAGTTAAGGAATAATCTGGACTCGTTTTTTCTTCAGGTGATACCACATAAGAGAACTGATTCTTGTGAAAATATCGAAATCCCAGCATGCACAATTTGCTGGTATTTCAGTAATCTAACAAAAATCAACTCTCTCACGTGGTATCACCTTTCTTTCAAACACGTAGTCCCTTCATGATGTTTAAACAATTTGTTGGTGTTATCCCTGAACCGTTCCTTCTCTTCAAACAGACCAAACAAATAAGTCTATCGTTTCAGCCCGGCAGCGTAGCAGGCTTCTATCATTGCTGATACTGCGGCTGTGTCGCCCATTGCAGCGGTTGTTGATTCTGTTGCTGCTGTGCCTGCTGATACTGATACTGCGGCTGTTGTGCGTTCTGCGGCTGTTGTGCCTCCCGTGCCTGTTGATACTGCTGCTGCGCCGGCGGTGCCGGTCGATACTGCTGCTGCTGGTACCACTGCTGCTGCGCCTGTTGCTGCGCCTGTTGCTGGTTGTTCCACTGCTGCAGCGGCTGCCATTGCGGTTGCGGTTGCGCTTGCTGTTGCTGGTACCACTGCTGCGTCGGCTGCCATTGCTGGTACTGCTGCGGCGGCTGTGCCTGTGCCTTCGGATTCTGGAGCTGCTTCGCGCCCGGTTGGTGCTGCGCTTGCGGCACTGTTATACGCGGTACGCTTGCGGGTATTTCACCCATTCCACGTGGGTGACAAAATATCTTAGGTTGTGGAGCAGCAGGCGGTGGCGGTGTTCCGGGAGGACGTCCAAGCGGCGCAGGTATTGCCGATTCTCCAGGCGGCAGCTGCGCTCCGTTGTTAAGGCTACAAGCCGATCCACTCGGGCTGTGGAATATTACAGGTAGTGGCGGCACGTCACTCCGCTGTTGCTCTTTAGTCTGCTGCATAGTGCCAGCATCTATGGCCGAAAGTGCAAGCACAATTGCAGATGCGCAACCTACTAGTATTTTATTTTTCATTTTTAAACCTCCATATAATTTGTGAAAAATACAAATCGCCTTCATAGTAATATACTTTAATCAAAAAAGCAAGTTTTTTTTGAGTTTTTTTCGCTTAGGAATATACCGAGAAGTGTAAAGGTTCAAACACATATGATACGGCTCAAAAACCAGGCGGCTATATATTTTTAGTTGTGAAGAAAGTGAAAGGTCTCCAGAATAGGTGAAGTTTAAAATTTAACCTTAACATTGGCGACATTTTTCATAAAAAACAATCACATAGCACACATGGGATGATTTCGTGGAAAAATATTTTTGTTTTTTGTGGACGATTCCTTCGAAACAGCAGAAAAAATCGAATCTCTGCTGAAAAGAATATCAACAAATGATCAGGCGGCTGCTTTCGCCGATGGCTATTGGCCATCGGGGGAAAGTAGGCACTAAACAACGCACAGGTTTTCAGTCCCAGGTGCTGGTATTATGTCTGTCACTAGTATTTTTACTTTCTGCAGGATTTAGCGGTACTGCAGTTGTTGATGTTTCGTTCCTGTTTGTGCCAGCGGGCTTCGTCACTTTAATGTCTGCTTTTGCTGCCGGTTCAGTCGGCACAGCGTGATTTGCTGTCGCCTCAGTCGATGCAGTCTCTGACGAGGGTACAGAACTCGCTGTCGACGCTCCTTCGAGATGTGCCGCTGCCGGTTCAGTTGGCTTACCGGGATTTGCCGTTGCTGCCATCGATGTGTGCTCTAATGGGTGTGCAGCACTTGTTGCAGAAGAAGCCGAAGCAGCAGCCAGCTGAGATGCTATCTTTGGCGGAGTAAAAGTCGCCAAATAATCTTGACCATGCCGCCGCACAAAAGCATATATGTTTGTTCCATCTGAGCTTAAGGCATTGTCTATCCACATATGGAATTTTCCCTCCGAACCAAATGACGTCTCATCAAAAGTAAATAATGTGTGACTTAAATAAATATGAGTTTTTTCATTTTTTTCTCCTCTATATAAAAAACACAATAAAACTATATAACAAAAGAAAAACATTGTCAATTGAATTTAAAAAAAAAGCGCGTTGTGGTGTAAAAATATAGCAATTGATCATTTCCCCCGCTACTTTTTTATCACAAAGAAGATAATTTTAGAATATCAGAGTATTGAGTTCACTCTCATGACAACTTTGCAAGCGTAATCCCATACTGTCGACTAGTGTTGAATGGGCACATGATCTGGCCTTCCCATCATTTCTCTCTGTTCGCACAATCAAACTTCTCGACTTGAATGTGTATAAGCTGGATGGTAGATTGTGACATATGTAGTGGTGCGTAAATCATGTGTGCACGATAAGTATGGAGGAGCAAATGATACTGAGGGGTTTATTGTTTGTGTTTTGTCTATTAGGCGCCTGTCAAAAGGAGGAGAGTACATCCAATACAGTATCAGAAAGTAAATACGATGCTGTACCTTCTGAAAAATCAAATATTATTTTGAATGATTTGTTGAAGGCAAAAGCGGAATTGTTAAAAGATCCAAGAGAAGCATATAATGAGTTTTTCTTAGCTCATGCCGGAACTAAAGACGATGTAAAGTCAGTAAAAGATTCAATCGTTAGAGCAGCAGATAATTATCAAATTCCGATAAGAATGTATACTCCATCAAAGAATTCCAGAAAAGATTCTATTGTAATGTATATTCATGGCGGCGGTTGGGTTGATGGAAGTATAGAAAGGTATGATCATCTTTGTCGTAAAATCGCAAATATACTTGAAGTTACAGTTGTATCTTTGGATTATAGACTTGCTCCGGAACATCCATTTCCGACTCCACTTAATGATGTTTTCTGCGTTTACTCCTGGATCGCCAAAAGCTTTCCCAAAACGAAAATCATTCTCTCTGGAGATAGCGCCGGAGGTAATTTATCGGCAGCTTTATGTATAAAAATCAGCAAAGAAACGCAAAAAAAGCCACATGCTCAGATTCTCTTCTATGCCGCTTTGTCAGGCGATTGTGAATCAAAGTCATTTAAGGCATATGGAGATATAGATGCATTAACCAAAAGTGACATGGAAGCCTGCTATAAACAATATGCAGGTGATGGACAGAAAACAAATCCGCTGGTATTTCCTGTTTTACAGGAAGATATGAGTGCATTTCCGCCAACAATATTTATTGCCGCAGAATGTGATGTTCTTTTGGATGGACAAATATTGCTCTATACAAAATTAAAGGAAGCTGGAATCAAAACAGATATTGTCATACCTAAAGGTACAGTTCATGGTTTTATGAACGATCTGAAAGAATTCAACGAAGAAGTTACAGATATATTGGAGAATGAAACCTCCGCGTTCATCGATAAGATATAAATCAACCGCTCTCAACTGAAATCGATGATCTGAATGACGAAAAAGGTTAAAACTTTCGTCATTGGAGGCTGGAACCGGAATCGAACCGACGTATAAGGATTTGCAGTCCTCTGCATAACCACTCTGCCACCCAGCCACTCGTATATATTTATACATATTAAACAAAAACGTCAAGCCCCTGTGTGCGAATCATCAGGACCCAGGGCTTTTTCCTAGAAATATGGGTTGATTTTTGAGATAAAATCTCCGAATATTAATTAAGTTTTAATATTTGGAGCAAGGCTATTTGAGACTTTAAAGCTCTGTAGAGCCATTTATCTCATTGGCCTTTTCCTTGTTTACGAGGGGTATACACGTTACAAAACAGCAAATGGTCGAACAGACGAGTACAGTTGCAAAAGCAACTAACACACCACTCAACAATTCGATTGTATCACATTTTTACTGAGTAAGAAAACAAATGGATGATTCAAAGCAAAACAAGAACAAAGCATAAATAAGAAAAAGAAAGACCAAGAATCTGCTTTTTATAAGCCTGGCAGCGAGCTACGCTCCCGCGTCCCGAGCGGCAGTGTTCCGCTCGGTAGGGCCAACGGAGTAAACGGGCAGGCACTGCCACTTGGCGCGTTCGAACATCAGGTGGTTGTTTTAGTGACGTTATCACGGGCATCTTATCCAGAGGTCTAGGACGAAGCAAGCTTCAGCCAATTGGTCCACGGCCAGAGCCCCAGGGTTTGCGTCCAAGTCTTTGAACTGGTCTTTTGGTGCGGCGGAGCCAGTCATCATGGCGGTAATTTCTTGTCTTATATCGGCGGCAATAGTTCCATCAGCGCTTTCTGATAGTGGCTTCAGCAGTTTCACAGCAATTGCCAAAGTCGCTGGAATATCGCTCGGCAGGCTATCGGCAAAGGAAATATGGTCAACTTTTTCTTGTAGCGAGTTAGCGACTTTCAGAAGCATAGAACACTCAGTCTGGGTTATTGCCATATACCGTCCTCTGCTCCGGGTTAATCGTTTCTTAAATGGTTCAAGCGTCTTGGACATGGCTCTAAGGTCTCCTGGCATGTTTGGATACGCCAAGCAGCGTTCCACGGATTTCAGCAAACGTAGCAACTTATACGCGAGACAGCCTGGATACACGGTAGAACCTTCGGTAGAGGACCATAACGAGCGACGAGTCTTCGCCCAGGTGGCGTTTAAATCACGCCATATACCTTGGCCGTCCTGCTTCCATTCGTTCAGGATTTCGGAGCCAAACGGCAGCGACATCAAGCAGGGATAAAACTCTTTGAACTTTTCAGTTATCTCCGGACGATTTATGGTCATGCCAGGATAATTTTCCGAGCCACGTTCGATTTCTTCTGGTTCGATCAGGGTACGCAGTTCAGTTATGCCGTTCAGTGTGCGAGTACGTATGTCCGTTTTCAATTCAGGTCCGCATGTAGGCGCTTTCTCAGCACCCAGCGCTGGCGAACAGCACGTGATGCCAAACAAAATAGCGCAGGCAAAAAGATTTCTCACTTTTCTCTCCAATTACAGATTTGGTTAACAGTACCATATTTACACATGATCGTCAAGCGTTTTTTTCTATATTTTTGCAAAAAAAAACTATCAAATGAATAAGGCAAAAAAGCATAAATAAGAGAAAGAAAGACCAAGAATCTGCTTTTTGTAAGCCTGGCAGCGTGCTACTCTCCCACGCCTCAAGGACGCAGTACCATTGCCGCTGGGGACCTTCGCTTTCCAGTTCGGGATGGGATGGAGCGTTTTATTCCCCGCCATGGCCACCAAGCCAATAAAAAGCAGATTCTCGACAAACATAAAGGAGGAAAACAAAACTTCTTCTATGTAAGAGTGAAGAAGCTTATGACTGATTGTTGTGTCGAGACTGATGCACAATGAGTTCTTTTTCGTAACTGACTTCTCGGATCCTTATGTACATCTAGTACACTGCCGATCCTACGCTACGTTCTTCCTAGCTCTTGCAAAAAATATCTCATTATGCATCAGTCTCGTGTATCAAGCCAATCGGGATATTAGTACTGGTTAGCTTCACGCATTACTGCGCTTCCACACCCAGCCTATCGACGTGGTAGTCTTCCACGTCCCTAATGGCGAGAACTATTTTTGAGGCGAGTTTCCCGCTTAGATGCTTTCAGCGGTTATCTCTTCCATGTTATGGCTACTCGGCTATGCAACTGGCGTTACAACCGATACACTAGTGACATGTTCACTCCGGTCCTCTCGTACTAGGAGCAACTCCTCTCAATTCTCGAACACCCACGGCAGATAGGGACCAAACTGTCTCGCGACGTTCTGAACCCAGCTCACGTACCACTTTAATTGGCGAACAGCCAAACCCTTGGGACCTGCTTCAGCCCCAGGATGTGATGAGCCGACATCGAGGTGCCAAACCTCCCCGTCGATATGAACTCTTGGGGGAGATAAGCCTGTTATCCCCGGCGTACCTTTTATCCGTTGAGCGATGGCCCTTCCATAAGGAACCACCGGATCACTATGACCTACTTTCGTATCTGCTCGACTTGTCTGTCTCGCAGTCAGGCAGGCTTATGCCATTGCACTCAACAGCCGATTTCCGACCGGCTTGAGCCTACCTTCGCACGCCTCCGTTACTCTTTCGGAGGCGACCGCCCCAGTCAAACTACCCGCCATGCAGGGTCCTGGATCAGGATTCACTGACCTCAGTTAGATATCAAAAGTTCAAAGGGTGGTATTTCAAGGTTGCCTCCACAAAGACTGGCGTCTCCGCTTCATCGGCTCCCACCTATCCTACACATTGAACCCCTAATACCACTGCAAAGCTGTAGTAAAGGTGCACGGGGTCTTTCCGTCTAACCGCGGGTACCCCGCATTTTCACGGGGAATTCAATTTCACTGAACCGATGTTGGAGACAGCGGGGAAGTCGTTACGCCATTCGTGCGGGTCGGAACTTACCCGACAAGGAATTTCGCTACCTTAGGACCGTTATAGTTACGGCCGCCGTTTACTGGGGCTTCAATTCGGAGCTCTCACTCCTCCTTTTAACCTTCCAGCACCGGGCAGGCGTCAGACCCTATACATCCTCTTACGAGTTAGCAGAGTCCTGTGTTTTTGCTAAACAGTCGCCACCCCCTGGTATGTGCCACCTCTCCACGGTTGCCCGCAAAGAGGCCTCTCATCTTCCGAAGATACGAGAGCATTTTGCCGAGTTCCTTCAACATCGTTGTTTCAAACGCCTTGGTATACTCTACCAATCCACCTGTGTCGGTTTACGGTACGGTCTTTGAGGCTGCTACATAATGGCTCTTTTTTGCAATTGGCTTCGTCAGATCCGCTGCTCAGATCCTCATGTACACCTAGTACACTCCGGTCCTGCGCTGCGTTCTTCCTAGCTCTTGCGAAAAATATCTCATTATGCAGCAGCCTCAGTGCTTGGGCTATTTCCTGGAAGTACTTCACTGCCTCGGTCATCCATTACAACCTCAACAATACACGTCCTTCGTCACCACAAGCAGGCTGTGGAATATTAACCACATTCCCATCGATTACGGCTTTCGCCCTCACCTTAGGGGCCGGCTAACCCTACGTTGATTATCATTGCGTAGGAAACCTTGGATTTTCGGCGGAGAGACCTTTCATCTCTCTTTTAGTTACTTATGTCAGCATTCTCACTTCTGATACCTCCAGCGATTCTCACGAATCCACCTTCACAGGCTTACAGAACGCTCCGCTACCGCTCGAACAGAAACCAATCCGTTCGAGCCCGCGTCTTCGGTGTATAGCTTCAGAC
>BNWJ01000016.1 GCA_025998735.1 Alphaproteobacteria bacterium
ATGATAAAATTTCCGTTAATGGTTGAAAATTTTTGTGATTTTGGCGATTTTTAACGTTTTTGTGGGAAAATGGCATCTGGTGGAAGAGGTCCTGCGTGCATCGGGAAATCCCAAAACTCGAAAATTTTCAGGGTTTCTACAAACTGCTGGGGTGGCAAGATATATAATATAATGTTCTCTAACAAAGCGTCAAGCATTATTTTGTTTTTACTTTTTATTGCAAAAACCCGATGATGCGATAATACAAAAAAGGCTCCTTCACAAATGCAAAGAAGCCCAATGTACTTATTATATTAAATATAAATTAGCTGCGTGGTCTACCGCGACCGCCGTCACGATCACCGCCTCTAAAACCACCGCCGCCGAAGCCACCGCTACGATGACCGCCACCATCACGACTGCCGCCGGATGGAGCACCAGTAGAGCGAGATTCAGAAACAAACATTGTTCTTCCATCTAGTTCTGCTTTATTCATTTTTTCGATAGCACTTGCTGCTTCAGCGTCCGTCGACATTTCTACGAATCCGAACCCTTTACTTCTACCGCTAACCCTGTCTTTCACAACAGTAGCCGATTGAACGGTACCAAATTGAGAGAAGGCTTCCCTTAAAGAATCATCCGACACACCATATGCCAGATTTCCAACATGTAACTTTTTTACCATAATTCACCAATATTAGAAGGAGCTTGCCAATAATACCCGAGCCCACCAAGCTCCCGAAGCAATGGACCAGATACATACTTTTAGCACAAAAAAAACAATCTTACAAAACAAAAATGAAGGTTATGTACAACTGTCACTTTTTTAACACGAGAACACCACAAAACACACAGAAAAAATCCATTTTCCCGCTATGAAATATGTCCTTATAATAAAGTTATTTCCCCGATACGACGGATACAACACATCTACCGCATGAGTTTTTCAAAAACCTCACAACGCCATCGGATACGGCAAACAAAGTATGATCTCTGCCAATGCCAACGTTATCGCCGGCTTTGAATTTTGTACCACGCTGTCTGACAATGATATTACCGGATAGCACAGACTGCCCGCCAAATCGTTTCACACCAAGTCGCTTACTTTCTGAATCGCGACCGTTCTTGGAACTACCACCAGCTTTTTTTGTAGCCATATCTTACTCCTAATGCTTAATTTCTTCGATTTTAAGAATTGTCACAGGCTGACGGTGCCCATTCTTTCTGCGATAATTTTTACGACGACTCTTTTTGAAGATCAAAATCGTCTTCTGTTTTTTCTGATCCACAACGCTTGCTCTCACAACCGCCCCGGATACAACTGGAGTGCCAAGCACAACATTCCCATCTTTTTCCGTCATGAGAACGTCCTTTATTTCAATGGACTCTCCAATTTCATGGGGAAGCTTCTCAACAGACACGAAATCTCCGGCCTTAACTTTATATTGCTTCCCGCCTGTTTTTATAACTGCAAGCATAATACAATCCTTTTTATGATTCAGAAGGTATTATTAAAGCATTTGCGCATTATTTTCAAGTAGTCTATCTCTATTTATTGGCTGCATCTCAGTTTTTTTCGGGGGGGAAGGTAAGACCTATCTTGAATATGTCAATGAGATGTACACGTGTGGGATGGAAATAGAGCAGAAAATACATTTTGAATTGAATAAACGGAGAAAGGACACAATAACATGAGACAAACACGCGATCGAAACTGCACGAAACGCTATTTCGATAACGTGGCGTCCCCTAGGGAATTCGAATCCCTGTTACCGCCGTGAGAGGGCGATGTCCTAGGCCACTAGACGAAGGGGACATTTCTTCTGAAGCACACCTATCCGAGGAAATACACGCGCCCCTCACACGGATACACGAGATCCAAAACACGAACTGATGGCCATACTACAACGATAATAATATTAAATCAAGTGCCAATGACAGAGCTGTCTCTCGAAGATTTCGCGATGTGTTTTGTTGGGATTTGAGCAATTTCAAACGTTAAGGCCTTATTCAGCGGACTTGCATGATCTAAAAATGCACAAATGAATTATCAAAAAACGATCGATTGCGGTGTTTTTTATACCACAGCGCGCTTTGATCTTCATGACAACTCAAGTGAATCACTGAAATATCAACAAAAAATATCGATGTTTTTTTATGCATAGGCCATGCCATTTTTTTGTCTTGTGTTGACAAGTGTTCTTTTCTGTGTTACTTTGAACATAGTTTTTATCAGATATTATAAAATGGGGTGTGAAATGATAATAAAAATTAGCGGTAGAGTATTGGCTCTTGTGCTTTCATGTGTTTGGGCAGTGCATGTGGAAGGTATGAATGGGGTTTATAATGATTTTATTGACCGCTGCGGGAGAATGGAGGGAACGATTCTTAAGACAGAACCAAAAGGTCTTAAAATCTCCGCAACTGAATACGTGCCAGGACTATATTGTTATGTGCTTTCGGGAAACAAAGAGCCCGTTAGAGTCAACTCTAAAAAGATTGAAGATTTTGCAAAAGCAATGGGCATAGACTTTACGCCTGGCTATGTCTGTCATGACGCAGGTAAAGGCGCTACTTTTTATCAATACTTAAAGCTTGATAACGATCCGGAGAGTATAGCAGCTGCTGGTGAAGCGAGAAGGGACGCAGAAGCTGCGGCAGTGAAACGAGCAGCAGTTGAAGTAGCCGGAGCAGGGGGCGATTCATCGGATTCAGAGGAGTCATCAGAGGAAGAAAATGCAAAAGGCACTCCTGCTAAAAAAAAGCAAAACAAATCAGGCAAAAGAAGACGAGCAAAAGGAAAGTCAAAAGCGATGGCGACAAGATCGATGATACAAGAAGATTCTGCCCAAAAGCGCAAGAAGGTACAAGAGAGAATGGCGCATGAAAAAAAGGAGGCGCAAGAGACCAAAAAACGTGAACAAGAGAAAAAGCGTATTGAAGCAGAGGAAGCACAAAAAAGGAAAAGGCTTGAAGACGGGGTTATGGAAATTGAACGGCAGATAGATGAGGCTCATGGGAAACATGAAGGTCTAGATGTGTGCGCTAGCAAACTTTTGGGGCTTGCCTGCGCGTATTGTCCAGTGGAGTTTTTTGAACAAAATATGGAATGTTGTAGCCTGTATGGAGGTAGCGAGGAAGTTCCGGATGACCCCAGAACGTCAATGGCCATCGCGCGGGCTTTTCCCCTTCTGGGGAAATATCATCCCCAGGATTGCGAGAAATCTGTCGCACTGATTCGCCGAGCTGCCGATCTGAATTCTAATAGAGCTCAGAGCTTTTTGGGCCTTATGTGTTACCACGGTTGTCCTCCATACATAAGCAGAGATCTTGATAGAGCCATGGTATATTATCAAAACGCTTATGAGCAAAGCAAGAATCCTGAGTTCATAAGCGAAATTGCAAAAATATTGATAGAGAAACAAGAATACGATAAAGCCATTGAATATTATCAAAAAGCTTATGAGCAAAACAAGAATCCTGAGTTCATAAGCAAAATTGCAAAAATATTGATAGAGAAACAGGAATACGATAAAGCCATTGAATTGTGTGACGAAGCTTATAAGCAAAACCATGACAACGCGATCATAGACAATATTGCAAATGATTTGCTGACGGCAAAACAGTATGACAAACTCATCAGATGGCTCTCGGAAAACTTTGCCTCGGATGCACCCGGGGTTCAACTTTACCTTGGGATGGCATATAGGGACAAAGGAAACATAGAGAAAGCGATTGAACATTTAACGGAAGCCGTGCATCAAAAAGATCCATTGGCTCATTTCGTATTAGACAATATACATCACCCGGAGAAATATGGAAATAAAGTATAAGAGCGTAAACATCTAGCGGAAGGCAAGCGTCAAGAAGATGAATTTGCTGATACCATATTGAACCTGCTCCCCGAAGCAGAATAAGCGTCACACAACCATAGCGGCAAGCTTAACCTTGCCGCCGCCTTGTTTTCCAAAACAGTGCTCGCGTGCGCAGTTAGCTGTATACTCTATCGAGAGTGGCCAGGTTATATTCCCGTATCAGGCGCTGCAGTTGGTCATTATAATTTCTGCTTTTGGCGTATTGCCCGAGGGCTTTCGATAGTTTCGCCCCATCTATTTTTTGCGAACCATCTAGCATTTTTCTGCGTATTTTTCTGAAATTTTTATAACATGGATTGACGTTCAAAGTCTTTGTATACGCAACTACTGATTCAAGCAATGTATCAAACGCAAGTAATTTGCGACTGTTCTGCATCATACCAAAAAATGCATTTTTCCGATGTATTGCAGAATGGCTTCCGAATCCACTCTCCAAAGATGCCTGCGCTACAGTCAGCGACGATGGAACGGGAACTACTCTTCGCAGCAGCTCATCAATATTTTCCGATTGATAAAATGAGCATATCATATCGAAAGTCTGTTGTTCCGAATTCGTCAGCGCAATCTTTGCTTTCATCTTTTTGCTAACCATGATTACAAAAGATCTATGCTCCATAATTATTTGGTTTACATAATTTGAGACAGCTGCAATTGCTTTTATAAACATCTCCCGATCTGTTTTTGAAGTGCGCTTCGTGCGTTTTACTGAACAAAGAGCGATCCCAGGAATTGCTATATTCCTAGTTTTATCCAATTTTATATCATCGAGAATCTTATGATAGATCTTATCATGGCTTTTATTAGTGAGATGGCACTTAAACAACTTGTTCCTAACGCTTCTCGCGTCCCCTTTGGCTTCAACAGAAGGATGGGAAAAAACAACTAGAAAAGCGGCGACAACAAAAGAACAACAACGTGTAATCATGTACAGATCCCAAAAATATTAAACGGCAACAACAACAAGATCTTCCGACACAAGATGCTGAACAGTCTTCTCAACACCATATTTTAACGTTTCAGAGGCTCTTGGACAGCAGGAACAAGCTCCATGCAATTTTACATACAGCCTATTTCCCTGCAGCGATACCACGGAAATATCACCGCCATCCATATTGAGTTGTGGCTTTATATTTGTATTTACAACTTCTAACACTTTTTCTAACAACGCATGATCACACGATTCCATGAACCTAACTCCCAACAATACGCGGCTACATGGTAACAATATAAAACACAAGTGTAAATACCACGTTAATACAGCAAAAAAAATCAAAAAAAAGCGATTTGGGGGCATTTTTATTAAAATAACCGAATTTTAGGAATTTGAAAAGTGGTTAAGAAAAGAGCTTGATGAATCCGCTAACAATAGCGAAAACGCCAAACAATCCGATAGCAATTGAGGCAACGTATTTGATCTTAATCAGCAATTCCCCGGAAATCCTATATTTTATGTTGAAAAGAAAAGCTCCAAGTAACAAATAAAATGTATTAGAATCGGAGAAAATGCCAGAAATCATGGATAGAGATTCGGAAAAGGTTACCGCTTCTTGTCCGACAATAATTGGAGAAAATGCTTATGAAAAATATAATAGTCATGGAGAGTTTTCAGACAAATATAGTCGAGCGAGCTGGCGAAAAACTTTGGAATTTCAGCAAAATAGACATGGTTGACATCAAGAAAAATGGGCGTTTTTGCCACAGATGATGAAAGTGAGCCGCGTTATTTATGTTTTTGTCCCACAAAGCAAAAAAGATGTGTTTTCCCCGAGGTCAAACGCGTCTGTTTTATTGGAATTTCAGCAGTTTAACCTGATTTATTCGACTATATTTGTCTGAAAACTCTCCCCAAGATGGCGAGAAGCTTCTTAGGCATTGTTCAGAGCCGGAGTATCGTGCTGCGTCTGCAGGATCACCCTACAAGACAAGCAACGAGAGCACCATAACCTTTTTAGCGGTTGTGGTGCCCTCTACGAGCAATTCAGAGACCGTCGGATCGCAGGAGTGTAGCGCGACGACGGGATCCCCAGTCGAACAAAATCCATATGCGAACTTGCCCAGTGTAAAAGTACACACGTTAGTCGCAGAGCATTATTGGGCGTTTCTCACTCGACTCTCCAAGCTCTTCTAATCTGGCAATAAGGTTGTTATATTCTACAAGCGATTCAGAGTACAGACTGAGTGCTCTAATAGCGTTGGGAATGATCATAGGGCATGTCACCACCTCATTGATCGCGGCTGTCATCTTGTCTCGGCACGCTTCCACGGCGGCGCTGACGTTGCCCTCTGCTCCTGATTCCAGCAGCGCGGCCTCGGTCGTAGCTTCGACTTTGTCGTACTGGCCAAATATTTCTGTCATCGCCGCTCGTGCTTCTGTGAAAGCCTTGTATTCTTCATCAGCTGCTTGCTTCAACTCCTGAAGACGTTCCTCAATTTCTAACAGTCTCTCGCGAACGGTTTCTGCTGGAATGTCCGACGCGGAAAAAAGTTGCGATCGTATTACGCTACATTCTCGATTTGCTCTGTAGAACTCCGTGAATGCCACGGACCATTCGAAACTAAAGTAATGACGATCCCTCTGCAGATGGCAGTACTTGATATATGTTGCTATATCACACTTAGACTGAGCCCCAGACCCAAACGCAGACTCATGCAATGTAATGTAAGCATCTATTTCTTTTTGCCGCGCGCTTGCGTGCTCTATCTTGGCTTGTGCCACAGCTGCCCGTTCTTCTGCTTGGGCAAGAGGCTCCGCTATTTTGGCTTCCCTCGCTTGCGCCGCTGCTTCTCGTTCTGCGTCCGCTACCTCTGCTGCTGCTCGTTCTGCTGCTCGTTCTGCGGCCGCTTCCTCTGCTGCTTTTTCTCTTGCGGCCCTCCTCTCTCTCTCAAGCGACAACTCTCTTTCTGCTGCCTCTGCTCTCGTGTCCGCAGTCGCTAGCTCTTCTTTTGCTTTCTTTCTCTCAGCCGTCAGCTCTTTCTTTGTGGCCTCTACTTCCGCTCGCGCAACCGCTAGATCTTGTTCTGCCGCCCCTGCTCTAGCTTTTTCAGCCGTCAGCTCTTTCTTTGTGGCCTCTACTTCCGCTCGCGCAGCCGCTTCTCTTTCTCTCTCAGCCGTCAGCTCTTTCTTTGTGGCCTCTACTTCCTCTCGCGCAGCCGCTAGCTCCGCTTCTGCAGCCCCTGCTTTCGTCTTCGCAGCCGCTGCTTTTTCTCTCTCCATTGCTAGCGCTTTTTTCGCTTCCTCCTCTCTTTCTCTCTCAGCCGTCAGCTCTTTCTTTGTGGCCTCTGCTTCCGCTCGCACAGCCGCTGCTCTTTCTCTCTCAGCCGTTAGCTTTTTCTTTGTGGCCTCTACTTCCGATCGCGCAGCCGCTAGCTCTTTCTTTGTGGCCTCTACTTCCGCTCGCGCAGCCGCTGCTCTTTCTCTCTCCATTGCTAGCGCTTTTTTCGCTTCCTCTGCTCTTTCTCTCTCCTCCGTCAGCTTTTTCTTTGTGGCCTCTACTTCCGCTCGCACAGCCGCTGCTCTTTTCATCTCCGTTGCGAGCGCTTTTTCTGCGCCCTCTGCCCCCGCTTTCATAGCGACAAGCGCATCTTTCTCCTCCTTTGCTTTCTCTATCTCAGCCGCTAGCTCTTGTGCCACCCGAGCCTTCCCGGCTGCCAGCGTGTTATCTACCTTGCTTTCTTCAGCTTTAGCAGTCAGACCCTGTCCCGCATTGTTCGGATTGGTAGGCATCACCGCAGAAGGTACCGATATTCCTGTTGTGACGGCTGGCACCGTTGGAGAGGATGACGTCAGCTGCGTTGGTGTGGGCGCTGATGATGGCTCCGCTCCTAGCTGGGTCAACGGCTTTTCTGCCATCCGAGAAGCAGGAGCCGCTGACTTCCCCACAGAGGCTGCTGCGGCGAGCGCTTTCGAATTAGGCGCCGCAGATCTCAGCGATCCCGCCTGCGCCGCCGGTACCGAAAATATCGACGGATTCGCTGGCAATGGAGCGGATGCCCTCGGACCGGTCGTCTGCACTACAGAAGACACCGCCGGCCCTGCTGATGGGGTTGTCGCTTGCTGATTACCTGACGGTGCTCGTGCTGCCGGTAGCGTCGCAGATGGTACCTTTGTTTCAGGCTTCGCCTGAGGTGCCAGCATGTCCGTCTGAGTTGTGGTCGCTTCTCCTCGGAGCTCTGGCTTCACTACAGAAGCTGCCCCCACAGCTGCTCTTGAAACAGTCGATGGTGACGGTGCCTTCGGCCATGATGCTGATGTTGCCGCATGGCTTGCTTGGCTCGGAGTAGGACTAGTGGGATTCTTTATCGCAGAAGCTCCCACCGGCGTTGCTGGTGCGGTTGCATCCGAAACAGGTGCCCCTGCGGCTGCTGTTGAAACGGGCATCCTCGGGCGCGATTGTGCGAGCGCCCCATTCGACACGGTCGACCCTGTCCCTGCCAAGGCGTCTGGCGTTTCAGCTTTCGCCACCGGCGCTGTCTTTGGCGCTTGCGTACTCTCAGACGTCGCTCTTCGCGCAGTCACGGCCCCAGCAGGCATTACCGCTGATGTCTCCGCTTTCGCTTTTGAAGCAGCCGGCGGTGTTCGCGTATTTGACGCCGATGTCGTGGTCCGGCTCGTCTGATACAGAGCAGAAGGTGAAATAGGTTTTGTTACGTGAGGAGTTGCTGGCGCAGTCCCCGGCCTCGCCAATCGTTGAGATTCGGCTCGAGACGGTTTAATGTCCGATGAGCCCACAGGCGACTTCGGTGATACCAATGTAGTCCTTAGTTCGTATGTCGCTGGATCAGGGCCCGGCTTAAGTGGCTGCGGTTTCATGACGACCACAGGAGGTGCAGAGTTCCCTACCCCGGGTGTTTGAGGCACTGGAGTACCAGGCGACTTGCTCTCAGCAATTGTCCATGTATCAGGCGGCAGCGGAGTAGCGCTCGTCTTATGTACACCATCTTTCTTGACAACAGTCTGCAACGAGGCATCAGCTCCTTCGACTAGCGCAAACGACACATATGCCATTACGCAAGCGCTACATATCAGTTTTTTCATATCCTTCTCCATTTTTGTACTAATTAAAACTAGATCGCTGTATATAATATATACGCAATGGACAATTCTTGCAAGTATTTCTTGAAAAATATATTTTTATTTTCTAGCCTTTTTCGTCATCCAGAGCCCCCTCGGGGTGTGGGAGCGTAGCGCGACATGTGGATCCAGTGGAACAAAATCCGCATTCTCATCTTGAATGTGCATACCTTCCGATGATTAGCAAAGGAGCGGCGTCACGTTGGCAATAACTCTATGAAATCCTGCTCAGATAGTACCTTTATTCCCAATTTTTTGGCTTGATCCAGCTTTTTTCCGGCGTTTTCTCCAGCAACCACAAAGGAAGTCTTGGAAGAAACGGACGATGCTGCTTTTGCGCCGTATTTTTCGGCTAATTCCTTCGCCTCCTCTCTAGACATTTTTTCGAATGTACCTGTGAATACAATGGTTTTATTGGCCAAAGGACTAGCATCAGAAGCTTCCATATCAACGATAGTTATCATATCAGCAAGTTTCTTCACGACTTCTAGATTGCTTTTGTTAGCGAAAAAGTTTTTTATGTCATTTAAAATGGAATTACCTATGCCATCTACCATAAGCAAGTCGTCAATATTGTTGGCGGTGGTTTCAGCGTTGAAGATGGAGCTCGCATACGTTTCAGAAGGCAGCGAAGCAGTAAACGGGTCCAGCGTCACGCTGGATCCAACGCCACGTTGGAAATTCTCGTAGGATTTGAAGAAATTCGCCACCAATTTCGACACAGATCGACCGACCTGTGAGATTCCCAGCGAATATATGAATTTATCCAGCCTAATAGTTCTGGCTTTATTTATGGACTCGAACAGATTAGTTACCGATTGTTTTCCCCAACCATCCATGTTTTCCAATCGCACGAGTGATTTATTTTTTTCTTCCAGCTCAAAAATATCCGGTGGACTTTTTATTATGCCTGAATCGAAGAAAAATTTTATGTTTTGATCGCCGAGACCGTCTATATTAAATGCCTGCCGAGACACGAAATGAATTAATCGTTCGATCATTTGGGCTTCGCAGCTGATATTCACGCATTTTATAGCGACTTCTTCGTCTCCTCTAACCAATGTTGATCCGCAACAGGGACACACACTGGGAAATACAAACGACATTGAGTTTTCCGGCCTTTTCTCCGGTATGGAATACAGAATCTGGGGGATAACGTCTCCGGCACGCTGCAGAACAACGCGATCTCCAACGCGAATATCTTTTTTGTCAATTTCGTCTTTGTTGTGCAGTGTTGCTCTCGATACAACGACGCCGCCCACCGTGACCGGCACCAACTCGGCAACAGGAGTGATATTTCCGGTGCGTCCCACCTGCACAATGATGTCCAGGACCGTGGTTTCAGCTTTTTCAGCGGGAAACTTATAGGCTATGGAATGACGTGGAAACTTTGATGCTGCTCCCAGCTTCTGCTGCAATTGCAAATCATTGACTTTGTACACAACTCCATCGATGTCGTATTCCAGCTCGGCTCTTTGCTTTTCCATTTCCGCATAAAAAAGAAACGCCTCCTGTTGATCTCGACACAGCGCGATTTTGTCTGACACCGTAAATCCGTACTCGCGGAGAGTTTTTAGTACGTCCATTTGCGTTTTGAATACCGAATCTCGAGTTATTATGGCATAGGCGAAAAACGTAAGTTTTCTTGACCTGGTGATTTCGGCGTCCAGCTGTCGCAGAGATCCGGCCGCTGCGTTTCTTGGATTTGCAAACAGTTTTTCTTCTGAAATTTCACGCGATTCATTCAGTTTTTGGAAATCGACTTTCTTCATAATGACTTCCCCACGAATTTCTATTTCGTCGAAGTCATTTCGGATTTTTCTGGGAATGTTATCTACTGTGAGAATATTTGCGGTTACATCTTCGCCTACGGTGCCATCTCCGCGCGTCGCTCCGTAGATTAGCATGCCGTTTTTGTATTTCAGCGATGCCGACAGACCGTCCAATTTCGGCTCCAGCACTAAATCAATCTGATCGAGGCCGGATAAATTTCTGACTCGCTCCAAAAATGCGGCTATGTCGTCTTCGTTGAAGGCGTTTTCCAGCGATAACATCGGGCTAGAATGTTTTATTTTCGAAAATTTCTTCGATACCTTCGCTCCCACCTTCTGGGACGGACTGTTTTTCGTTTTTAGCTCCGGGAATTCCTTTTCGATCTCCAGGAGCTCGTTGTAGAGCGCATCATACTCGGCATCGCTAATTGTGGGAGTATCCAGCAGATAATACTGACCGGAATAATTCTCCAGTAGATCGCATAACTCCGCATGACGTGTCCGAGCCGAACTGGCGTTTGTTTTTGTTAAATCCATCGCATAAATCCTTCCCTAACGTCTATCAGCGTAACGTTGAACACATTCGCTAATGCATGTACCAAAGAACGAGCATGTCAGTTGTCATCGTAGTGTCCCCAAAGTGAGATGATTTTTACGATCATTTCATCTTTCAGCACCTGATAGACTAGCCGATGCTTGATATTAATGCGCCGGCTGTAAACATTTTCGAAAGCATCCAGTTTTTCAAATGCCGGCGGCGTAGCATAGGGATTGCTTTGAATTATTGAGACTATTTCCTTCAATTTCTTATAGAAAGGAGAGGCTCTCATTTTTACAACTTCCTTTTCCGCACGAAGTGTATATACAATATCCCATATCATAATCATAGCTCTATATGAACACACTCAGATAGAGGGGTATCGATGCCTTCTAATATATCTCTTCTGGTTTTCGGATTGGACATCAAAAATATTGTTTCCTGAATAGAGCTCCATTCTTGTTCTGACAAAAGAACGCAGTTTCCAGCCTTCGATGTTATGAGTGTGGGATCCCCATTATTAGCGGTCGCAGCCATTAAATTGAAAAAATTGCTTCGAGCATTGGAAGCATTGATTGTTTGCATAGTAAATCTCCAATTATCTTACAAGATTGTACAGCAAAACGTACGACAATGCAAGCAATTTTAATAAGGATCTGTGTGAAAATAACTTGAACTTTTGTCTTGCGGAAATGCTGTAATTCCATGCAACACACCTCGCGGAAAGTTCATTTTATTTTCGCACGAGGCCTAACAGTACTTACCACCACGTGAGTTTTTACAATAGTTAAGAATATGCTATAATTCCAATAATTTTTAGAGATAATTGGAGTTTTAGATAAGACTAAAAACAGGAGCAGTTGCAGGTTTAGCAAAAATCATAGAAGAAGATTTAATGAAGAGGCTGCAATCTCAAGTTAACGTCCACTAGATTGCGTTACTCAGCGACAGACAAACGCGTTGTCCGTGCAGTCGGGATATTTTGTCCGCAAGTTCCAGCTCGATGAGAGCCGTTAGCACCTCCTGAGGTGGTATTTTAATGGAAGATATCAGTTCATCGATGGTTATGGGCACTGAATTCAGAGACTCCAGTATTTTCTGGCGGGTTTTCTCTAGATCCTTCTCGGAAATTTTGGCCGAAAAAACCGGACGATCTTCAAATAGAGATTGCTGAATTATTTTTCGATTTTCAAAACAATCAAGAACATCCTGAGGCCTCTGCACCAGCGTCGCTCCGTCTTTCAGTAGATTATTGCAGCCTACGCTTCTTGGATCCAATGGAAATCCTGGAACCGCAAATATCTCTCGACCATACTCGGCGGCGAATCTTGCAGTTATGAGAGATCCGGATTGCTCTGCAGCTTCAATGACCACAGTACCAGAGGAAATTCCCGCTATTATTCTATTTCTTCGCGGAAAAAGTTGCGGTTGCATTGTTGTGTTAAATGGCATTTCCGTAAAGATGCAGCCGTTTTCGACTATCTCTTTGTATAATTTTTCGTTTTCCTGTGGATACACTATATTTATTCCGCCGGCCAATATGGCAATGGTACCATTTTTCAGACTTCCGACATGTGCACATGTATCAATTCCCCGCGCCATGCCGGAAACCACGACTACACCGTCATTGCTTAGTTTCTCGCATAAAAATGTGCAGAATTTATTGGCATGTATGGACGAGTTCCTCGATCCCACAACGGATATGATATTTTTCTTGAAAAACGACTGGACGTTTTCCTTTTTGCCAAGCATAGTCAACAACGGCGGAGGATCTGATATATTTCTCAAAAGAGGCGGATAAAATTCATCTTCCAAAAAGACGAACTCAGCTCCGATTTTTTCCATTGCCTCCTGTTCCTGCTCGATTTTTTCGTCGCTGCAGATATCAAATGCTCTTTTAGCTGATCTCACAAGAATCGGTAATGCCTGAATGGCCTTTTCGCCACTTCCATACAGGCTTATCAAATTCCAAAACGTGGATGGCCCAATGGATTCACTGCGGATTATTTTCAGTCTGGCTAATTTTTCCTTTTTGGACAGCATGATTCCCTCCATCGTATGGAATCGAACTGCGCAGGATTTACGCTTTCAATTCCTCGTTATTCCACAGTCGTTTTATGTTTTCATGGTGCCGAATGATGATAACCACCACAACCACAATTAGAGCACACCATCGATTAAGAAAGTGTAAAGATGAATGATCCATAAAATAAAAAAACGCACAACTTGAAATTACACTGACCAATCCGGATAGGGACGAAAATTTCCAGATGGCGAAGACAGCCAACCAAACGAGCAGCGCTGCGAGAAGCACATAGACGTCCAGAGCGCACAACACTCCGAAATAAGTGGCAATTCCTTTTCCGCCATTAAACTTCAACCAGACAGGAAACATGTGTCCGAAGACTGGAAGCGCCACAAATGCAGAATTCATGAGTCCATTGTCCGAATGAAAGCAATAGCAGACGGCAAATCCTTTGAGAAAATCCAGCAGAAATGTCAAGAATCCAAGCGATTTTCCCTGGGTTCTCAGCACATTTGTTGCGCCTATACTTTTTGATCCGGTTTCACATAGATTTCCTTTTCCGAAAAGATTAGACAGAATGAGTCCAAACGGTATAGATCCCAGAAGATAAGCCAATAAAATGTATGCGGTATTTTCTAACATTTTCAACACCCTTTTCTCTTATTTTTATGACTATATTTCACGACAAAAGACTTTGAAGTTTTATTGGTGCCCGCGGAGGGACTCGAACCCACACGCCCTTTCGAACAACAGATTTTAAGTCTGTAGCGTCTACCATTCCGCCACGCGGGCATTATCGGCAATCTATCACCAAATCACATCTAGATCAATACCGTAGCTTGGCCGGGAAATGTGAATTTTATCACTCCGCCGTAGGCACATATCAACATACTGTCGCCATTCACAGCCGGTCCAGCTTTACCCATTACTGTTGGTTTCATTGGAACCCACGTTCCAGCCGGAGTCGGAATACATGGACCAGGTGTGAGAACACCCAACGCAGCCGCAGTTAGAGCTGCCGTCGCCGGATTCGCAATGCTCTTGCAAACACCAAACGGAATTATGTTTAAAAATGGAACACAATCAGAAATACAGGGCATAGGTCCAGCTGATCCCATTACCAGACTTGTTGGAAGAACCGTTATCGGGGTCGGCGCAACTCCCATTGGACACATGAGCATTCCAGTACAACAAGCTCCCAATCCCATTAGACCTCCTCTCGCGATGTTAAGTTACCGTCCATATCATATTTATCTATAAATCCGTAGGGATTACCATTTTCGAAACTCGCCGCCTCCATGATATTTCCGTTGGGGAAGTATCGGACTATATCTCCGTCGAGAACATTATTTTTGTAACATGATTGCTCCATAATTGTTCCATCCGGATAGTATATTGTACATTCTCCATTCTGCTGTCCCACAGAGTACTGTGCAATGCGTGTTACATTTCCGGAAGCATCGACTGATGTGAAAGCTCCATCGAAAAGACCGCCTTGGAAATGAGCGATTCCAGCCTTAATTCCATTGGAAAAGAATGTGGCTTCCCCTTCCTGAAGACCGTTCTTGAAATTGGTGTTCATCAGTGGTTTTCCGGATAAAAAAAACTCCGCTGGCCCTGATAACACGCCGTTTTCGTATAAAAGTCTGTGAGTTAGCTGCCCCTGATCGTTATACAGCAATGTCTCTCCGTGCGGAACGCCATTTTTAAGAGTGATACTACTTATCAAAGAACCAGATTCGTTTCTCGTCTCATGTACTGTTGGAGAATCGTCCTGCCCATCAGTATTTATGCCACCAACACTCATCGAAATTCCTTCTTCGCCCTAAATAATTGCAAAATCAATTCCAATAATAAATTGTTTTTCTATTTATTGATACTAACTGCAAACAAAAAAACAGCCTCCAATCTAAGGAAAGCCGTTTCCGGTCGATCAATTTGTTGGGAATGTATGTGCTAGACCAATTTCATTGAGATCCTTGGAATTCACTATCCTTCCAGGTTCCTGCAAAAATCCTCCCGTCGGCAAGTGTATATGTTCCTTGTCCTCCGGGTCTATCATGCGCAAAATCTCCGACATATTTGTTCCCGTTGGCTTCTGTATACGTTCCGTTACCTTGTTCGTATACCATGCGCAAAATTTCCCTCGTAGCTGTTTCCGTGGGCATCTTCCCAGATCCCCTGTCCATCGTATTTACCATACGCAAAATTTCCGGCATATCTCTCCCCATTGGCAAATACATACGTTCCGTTTCCATGCATTTTATCATCTACATAATCTCCGACATATTTATTTCCATTGGCAAATGTCATTGTTCCTACCCCATGTCTTTTGTCACCCTTTCGATCTCCTACATAGATGTCTTTGTCAACGCGGTTAATTTCTTCTCTTCTTTTTACAAAGATATCATTCTTCCAATTTCCTTCAAGAACTACTCCATTGGCAAATCTCCTCGATCCTATCCCATTTCTCATACCATCTTTCCAATCTCCCACATAGACGTCTTTGTCAGTATACATTATTTTTATTTTTCCTTCTATGAACCTATCATTCTTCCAATTTCCTTCAAGAACTACTCCGTTGGCAAATGTCGTCGTACCTTTCCCATTTCTCATACCATTTTCCCAATTTCCCACATAGACACCTTTGTCGGCAAATATATGTGTTCCTTTTTTAAAGCAGCAAACCACCCAATCTTCCATACGTACGCCTCTATTGAGCTTTACGCGATTATCATGCACCCAAATTCCATCATATATGCCACTGGTGGTCATTTTTAGGCTCCCGTTCCCATTTGGCCCATACGTTCCATCCTCATACAGCACAATCTCTCCTTTGTAAACGTTTCCCTTGAAGTCTCTGATCTCCCCTTACTTGTCAAGAGTACCGTCATTGAAATTGACAACCACTATCAGCCCTTCTGCAACTCCGAAACTTGCAATCGCTATTGCAGATGCGCAAGCGATTATTGATTTGCTCATTTTCATTTATCTATTCTCCATTAATAAAAAGCTAAAGGAAGTCTATAGAAATCATTCGCAGAACTCAACAATTCCTTGCATCTTTGATCTCAGAATCTGTGCTATATTATCAGTGAAATGATGCACTTTGCTATTGAATGGGCGCTCAGAAAACGCCCGTGATGCAACCACTACACCTGGAGTTCCGGAAGATCTTTAAAATCATCCAGCAAAGATGGATCCTCAATGGACTCCATGTTTACCACCGGTTTTCCGTGGATGACGTTTTTAACGGCCAACTCAACGATTTTTCCGTTGTTGGTCTTAGGAACCCCACGAACTTTTATAATCTTGCTCGGCACATGGCGCGGAGTGGCGTTCTCTCTGATGATCCTATTGATTTTTTTCTTTAAATCGTCGGTTAGCTCTAGCTCAGGCTTTAGAACAACGAACAAAATGACTCTTTCGTCGTTATCCCATTGCTGCCCGACAGCGATGCAATCGATAACCTCCTCAACCTTCTGCACCTGAGTGTATATTTCTGCCGTGCCGATTCTGACGCCGCCAGGATTCAATACTGCGTCCGCTCTGCCAGAAATAAATACGCCATCGTGCTCAGTTAATTCTATCCAGTCGCCATGGCACCAGACATTGTCGAATTTCGCGAAATACGAGGAGATGAATTTCTTGTTTTCATGATCCCCCCAGAACTTCAACGGTTGTGATGCGAATGTTGTGACGCAGGTCAATTCTCCCTGCTGTCCCACAGGCACTTCCGTCCCATCAGGACCATATACCCTGACGTCCATTCCCAATCCGAAGCCCTGCATTTCGCCGGAATATACTGGAGAAATCGCATTTCCCATCACGAAACTGGAGATGATGTCCGTTCCACCCGAGAATGAATTCAAATGAACGTCTTTCTTTATCTTGTTGTACACAAATTCACATGCTTCGGCGCAAAGCGGAGAGCCTGTGGATCCAATGGTTCTTATGGTTTCGAGCCGGTGGGTTTCCATCGGGCAAACATCGCTCTTTAGTAGTGTATCAAGATACTTGGCTGACGTACCAAAGAATGTCATGCCGCAGTCGTTTGCCATATCAAACAGAATATCCGGCTCTGGATGCAGTGGGTTTCCCTCGTACTGCATAAGCGTTGCATTTTGAGCAAGAATGGAGGTCGCCCAGTTCCACATCATCCAGCTGCAGGTGGTGAAATAGAACGCGCGATCGTCCGGCTTTATGTCACAGTGAATGAGCTGCTCCTTTTTGTGCTGCAGCAATGTGCCGCCGGCTCCATGCACAATACATTTTGGAACTCCGGTCGTTCCTGACGTAAATAACACATATATCGGGTGATCAAACGCAAACTTTTCAAATATCAGTTCAGGAGCCGGATCATTTCCCAGAAATTCAGAAAATGAGAGAACTTCAGTCCTATTTCCAAATGGATAACCGACATCTATGTACGGAATAACAATGGTTTTTTCTATACTAGTAACCTGCTCTACAACATTCTTGATTTTCTCAAGATTATTGAACTCCTTTCCCTTATAGTAGTATCCATCGACGGCGAACAATATTCTTGGTTTTACCTGTCCGAATCGGTCAAGAGCTCCCTGTATTCCAAAATCCGGAGAGCAGGATGACCAAATCGCTCCAATACTAATGGTCGCCAGAGCTGCAATGGTCGTTTCCGGCATATTAGGGACGTAGCCACTGACGATGTCTCCTTTCTCAATGCCAAGCTTTCTTAGGGCTGCTGCTGCTTTTGCAATGGAGTCATGTAAGTCTTTCCAGGAATAGATCCTCTTAACTCTATCCTCACCCCAGAATATCAGAGCCGGAGCAGCATCAGAGCGCTTCAGGAGGTTTTCGGCAAAGTTCAAAGTCGCATCTGGAAAATACCTGTGCTCCCAGAATTTTTCTGCGTTGTTGGATATTCTGTCAGATCCTTTTTCACCAACGACATCTCCAAAATCCCAAACTGCGTTCCAGAACAGCGTTGGATTTTCAACAGACCATTTCCACAGCTCATGGAACGTTGCCCCTGAAAAACCACAGCTTTCACTGACTAAGCTAATAAATTTTGATGCGTTGCTAGCCTCAATTCTCTCCTTGGAAGGAGTCCATAATAAATCATGTGACATTTTATAATTTCCCTTTGTCTATGTAGACGATGGTAATTCATGAAAATTAATTTTACGTTAATAATCTAAAATATTTGGTAATATTTTGTGCTTGCAGCATGACGCGAAGCAGAATACGGATCCAGCGTCACATTGGCGACTCGTATTTAGTCTCCGTAATGACTCCACATTGATACTATCACAACGATTTTTTCTTTTTTTAGCACTTTGTAGAGCAACCGATGTTTCAAACTTATGCGGCGACCTTACCACCCATCTTGCACATTTTTCACGTGATCCATGGCACATGAGCCCACAACTCGTGAAAGAAAGTAGATGAGACGATCATCGAGAAGATGGTTGCCAACCCTTTTGTCAAAAATGATCTTTTAGATCTATCTTG
>BNWJ01000017.1 GCA_025998735.1 Alphaproteobacteria bacterium
TATACGCGGTATGTGGGCTGTTTTCAGACTACAGGATCAAGTATTACCAAGCTCAGAAAGTGTTGCTGGCATGATAGGTCACATAAACTTTGATGCGAAAATAACAGGAAAGCGTAGTGCGGGAAATCCGCACGCTACGTTTGACGAGGCGGGCGACGGAAACGTGGCTATCTCAGCTAACGCGCCATTGCTCGACCCTACCTGTGGAGGGGGAACGCCAGTAATGGCGGTCTCTACTCTCGAGCACACATAAACCGTGGGGCAAGTTTAGGCACTAATGGCTTTGCCTTTGATTGCAAGGTAAGCGAGCATTATCTTTGGTATTTTTTACCATCTAGAGACTACCATCCGAGCTTTCAGTCACCCTGAGGAGCGTAGCAATGTAAAGATCTGGTCAAATAAAATCCATGTTTTTAACAAATCCAACAAAAAGATCAAAAATGTTTTCAAAAACACTTGACGTTTTGTTTTTTTGTGGTATACTCGTATTGTTTTTTAAATCAAACAAGGGAGTTCAAAAATGAAAAAACTGATATGTTGTATTTGTGTAATGATAGTGGTGTTATTTGCACAGTTCGAAGGGTATTGTATGGATGATAGCGCCGCGGAATCAATGCCTGTGGCTCCAGCTGAGATTGTTTCATTTATAACTAGCGATGGTGCTGATGGCCTTAAGAATTGCCAAAAAGCGAAATCTACGAATGATTCTTTGGTACCTAAAATTCAAAAAACGCTGATATATGCTGTTGACTATTTGCGGAACACTAGGCTTCGTAAGGAATGTCGCGCTCAAGCGGAGCGATGCGACTTAGACAGTCTATTAAGCGGTGTTGTGTTCTTGGGGCAGTCTGTCATTGACGGTAAAGCATCACTGAAGGCCGTGAACTCCCGGCTAGCGGATCTTAAGAAAGCCCAGCCGCTATTAGAATTTACAGTAAAGAAAACGACTGCTATGGAACCAGTGCCAGCACCGCACGAAGCGGACCACGCAGGGCAGAACGAGTGAAGAGTGTCGAGATTGCCGTAAGGTTTTTTCCTGACGACCGGGACATTGCTACAAAAATCGGTGTTATTCTCTAAGAAATTGTTGGTGAATAATATGGAGACATTGCTTCCCTATTTGATGAATCGAAGCAACTCCATTTACAATGTTGTTTATCCACATTATTTGGTAACAATTCCTAATGTGTGCCGACTGTAATTACGATACTTAAGTTGCTTCGGCAGGAGTAATCCAAACAAGCGACATACTGGCGGTTCGGACAATTGATAAAAAGCAATGCCTATGGTAGCATCCGGTCGTTATAAGTTTAGGAAAATTGCAAACATGAAATCAGATGTTTTAATAATTGGTAGTGGTCCTGCGGGCTATACGGCGTCCATTTATGCCGCAAGAGCCGGACGAAAAACAAAATTAATCGCCGGACCACAGCAGGGGGGGCAGTTGATGATCACCTCCTTCATAGAAAATTATCCTGGTTTTGTGGATCCCATTTCCGGTCCAGAACTAATGGATCGCATGAGAGAGCAAGCGGAAAAAATTGGAGCGGAAATTGTTCAGGACGTCATATGTGATGTTGATTTTTCGACAAATCCATTCAAATGCGTTGGAGAATCGGAAATCGTTTACGAAAGCAAATCCGTGATAGTAGCCACCGGAGCCAGTTCCAAATGGTTGGGAATTCCCGGCGAAACAAAATATCGAGGTACCGGTGTTTCCGCCTGCGCCACCTGTGATGGATTTTTCTTCAGAAACAAGGAAATCGCCGTTGTTGGCGGTGGAAATACCGCTCTGGAAGAGGCAATTTACCTGACGAACTTCGCAAAATCCGTGACGCTAATACATCGCCGAGATACTCTTCGTGGCGAGAAAGTAATGCAGAAGCGTCTTTTGGAGAACCCGAAGATAAAAGTCGTGTGGAACACCACGGTTGCGGATATTCTCGGAGATGGGAATCGCGTAACTGCCATACAACTGCTGAATGTCAGCGATAATTCAGTCTCGGAAATGCCCATCGACGGCGTTTTCATAGCCATAGGTCATCAACCGGCAACATCTGTCTTTGTTGGAAAAATAGATATGGACGCAAATGGCTATATAATTACCAAAGACGGAACAAAAACATCTGTCGCTGGAGTTTTTGCCGCCGGAGATGTGTGCGATCCCACATATAGGCAGGCCATAACGTCCGCCGGACAAGGATGCATGGCGGGCATAGATTCCGATAAATTTTTATCTGTTAACTATTAGTATTTTTTTGATATACTACGCGTTGAATCATGGAGATTGCTCCATAGTGGCTCTTTTTTGCAATTGGCTTCGATGTTTGCAGTACACGCAATATTCCTTTCTAAGGAATCCTCGTGTGCATCCAGTACACTACGACACAAGTGTCTTGCAAAAAACATCTCATTATGCGGCGGTCTCTCGTGAGGATCGATGTTTTTCTTATCTTGATTCTGGAGAGATTTATGGATTGTTGTTTCCGTGATTTTTTTGATCATTTCAATGATCTTATGTTTATGCACATGGCTTCTATGGCTCCGCCAGAATGCGCATCGTCTGGAATTCACGGAATAACGGTGTTTGTGCTGGCCTGTTTTGTCGGATACTACGTCGTTTGGAGAGTAACTCCGGCATTGCACGCTCCGCTTATGTCCGTCACAAATGCGATTTCTAGCGTCGTTATAGTTGGAGCGCTGCTCGCAGCCTCCCAAAATATATATGGATTTTCAAAAACATTCGGGTTTCTAGCCATAATACTGGCATCGGTGAATATTTTCGGTGGATTCATCGTGACCCATCGTATGCTTGATATGTTTCGTAAAAAATAGGTAATTTCATGGTAGTTGACGTCCTTTATCTAATAGCTGCAGTGTGTTTTATATTCGCCCTGAAGGGGTTATCGTCTCCGCAATTCGCGTCCCGCGGGAACTACTGTGGAATCGTTGGAATTGTGCTGGCGTGCGTGGCGACTTACATTTCAGTGGGTGTTTCCTGCGCATTTTACACACTCATCGCTATTGCAATTGGTGGTGGAATAGGATCCTGCATAGCAACAAGAGTCTCCATGACAGATCTTCCACAAATGGTGGCGGGTTTTCATAGTCTTGTGGGACTTGCGGCAGTGTTGGTGGCTTTTTCCGCTTGTTTTGCACCGGAATTGTTTGAAATAATCGGAATCAACGGCGTCTACAAATCCAGTCTAATCGAAATGGGATTGGGGTCGGCCATAGGAGCCGTGACATTTTCCGGATCCGTCATTGCGTTTTTGAAATTAGATGGACGATACAAAGGAAGCGACGTTCCCGTATTCGTCAACACATTTTTGCTGTCGTTCGTAATCTGCCTATTGATATATTTCGTGACCACAGAAATTGTCTCCGTCTTTATTTTGCTGACGTTTTTGTCATTCGTTTTGGGCGCAATATTGATCGCGCCAATTGGTGGAGCCGATATGCCTGTGATCGTATCGATGCTGAACTCCTATTCCGGCTGGGCAACGTCCGGCATTGGATTTACTCTGCACAACGATCTCCTCATAATTACCGGCGCAATTGTCGGATCCAGTGGCGCCATACTCAGCTACATCATGTGCAAGGGAATGAATAGATCGCTTCTGGATGTCATTTTTTGCAGTGGACAGGCAAACTCGAGCAATAAAAATGGTGATTCATCAGATGTATCCAAAACCTGTAAAAACGGATCGGCGGAAGATGCCGCTTTCATATTAAAAAATGCCAGTTCAGTCATTGTTGTTCCCGGATATGGAATGGCGACATCTCAGGCGCAACATGCTCTGAAGGAAATGGGAGACATCCTCCAAAAAGAAGGCGTGAAAGTTCGGTATGCCATTCATCCGGTGGCAGGACGTATGCCGGGACATATGAATGTCCTGCTGGCTGAAGCAAGTGTTTCCTATGAAGATGTGTGTGAGCTGGACGAAATAAACAGAGATTTTGCATCCTGTGACGTTGCCTATGTCGTTGGCGCAAATGACGTCACAAATCCGGCTGCCAAACACGATACCTCCAGTTCCATCTACGGAATGCCAATTCTCGAAGTTGGAAAAGCGAAGACGGTCCTGTTTCTAAAACGATCGATGGGAGTCGGATACGCCGGAGTCGACAACGAATTATTCTATGCGCAAAATACAATGATGCTGCTTGGAGACGCTAAAAAAACAACAGAAGATATAATAAAAGCACTATGATCGCATCACAGGCATTTTCTGCTTTAGCATTAGCGCCCGTGAGGCAAACACACACGCAGTCCGTCTAGTTCTGGGGTTAGCACGACCTGACAGGCAAGTCTGGATTTGTTGAATACGACGCCGTGGGCATTATCGAGGGCATCGTTTTCCTGATCAGATATTTTCGGAAGTTTATCCGCTAGATTCTCGATTAGCACATGACATCCGCCGCAAATGCATGCTCCTTCACAGGCGCCATGAATGGGGATTCGATTTTCCTCGGCAACCTCCAGCAGCGTCTGTCCATCCGTGAAGCTTACGATGCGTTCCGTTTGATCCTTTAGTATAAAAGTGACGTTCATATTATTTCCCTTCTGTCTTCATCAATTACTTTTCGACTAAGTCTTTCGCTTATTATTTCGTCTAGAAACTGCCCACTGATCTCTTCGAGATTTTTCTTATGGTCTGCCATCTTCGAGTAGTCCATATCTTCGAGGGCTTTTTTCAGATTTTCAATTTCGTCACGTACGAAATTAACATATTCATTTGGGATATCGTTCAATAGAGATTCCCAGAAGTTTATCATGCGCTCCGATTCCACTTTCAGAAAAATTTGAGCCACTTCAACCTTGTCTTTTTCCTTGTTTTTGGCTGCACTTTCTAGAATGGATACCATATCTTCGTCGGAAAGTCCAGATGACGGTTCGATTAATACAGATTGAACCATTCCAGTGCTTTTTTCACTGGCGCTAACACTGAGAATTCCATTGACATCCACGTAAAACTCGACCTGGACTCGTGGCGCCCCCGCCTGCATATTGGGAATGTTTTGCAGTTCAAATCTAGCCAATGATCTGCAATCTTTCGCAAGAGGTCTCTCTCCCTGAACAACATGGAACTTTATTCCATTCTGATTGTTTTTATATGTGGTGTATTCTCTCCGCTGTATTATGGGAATCGCGGTGTTTCTATGTATGACTCTATCGACGCTGCCTCCCAGCGTTTCTATTCCCAATGTCAGTGGAACAACATCTATGAGCAGCATCTTTTTCTTTTTGAAAGCTATTGAATCCGCGTGTATTGCCGCTCCAAACGCGACGGCTTCCTCTGGATTTATGTCGTCCAAAACTTTTATATCGAAGTGATCTCGCACAGCTTCTTTAATCAACGGCATTTTGGTCATGCCACCAACGGCTATGATTCCATCGATGTCTTTTTCTCCGATTCCAGCATCTGCAAACACCTGATCTGCTATTTTTAGAGTTCTATCCAGATATATTTGAGCTATGTTTTTCATAACAACATCCGAAAGCTGGAACTCGTAGCTTTCATTTTTATAGATGTAATTTTTAGTGACTTCTTTGTTATCTCCCAAGTTTTCTTTGAGGGATTTCGCCACTAATCGCCCAAGCATTTTTTCGCCATCATTCAAGTTAGCAAGATTTATGTCGTGCTGCGATAGGTTATGGATGAGAATCGATTCATCCAAGTCATTTCCACCGAGGTAATTATCTCCTCCGGTAGCCAGAACCTGAAATACTCCGTCCACCAATCGCAGAACGGAAAAATCAAAAGTTCCTCCACCGAAATCGTAGACCGCATAGATTCCGCTTATATTTTTGTTGAGTCCATAGGCAATTGCAGCGGCAGTCGGCTCATTTATCAGGCGTAGGACCTTTATGCCGACAATGGAGGCGGCTCGTTTAGTTGCTATGCGTTGAGCGTCAGAAAAATGAGCTGGAACCGTGATGACTGCCGCATCTATAGGTGCTCGCAGACTAATTTCAGCTGAATTCTTAAGATAGGACAAGATATCTGCGGATATTTCCTCCGGACTTCTGCCGAAGAACTTCTTTCTCGTTCCCATATATCTTTTTATGGAAAAAACAGAATGAGCCGGATTCATGCGATAAATCGCCTCTCGTCCAACAATGATTCCGTTTTTTTCGTAATTTACAACGGATGGAGTCGTGTTTTTCCCCACGTCGATGGCAATGGAGCGCGGAGCACCATGCTGCATAAACGCAACAACAGACGCAGTAGTTCCCAGATCAATTCCCACTATAAGCATTTGGCGCAACCTTTTCTAAAAACGATTTTATAAAACGCAGTAGCGTAAAATTATCGCTAAATTCCTGTATATCGTCATCGGATTTGTATAGAGCTTCCAATAGATTGGATACACGTTTGTGAAGATAAGCGAGAAATTTCTCTTTTTCGATGTCAGAATCCATTGATTCGAATTCTTCCCTTATTTCGAGTATTTCATATGCACTTTTGGACGTAGTTACAGCATCTGGATCGATCCCTTTTAGTCTCAGAAAATATTCTGCCCTTAAAACTGGATTCATTATCACACTATACGCCTCATTAACAAGTGTGACGCTTGCCCCATTTAATGCTTCGCTTCCTTCTGAATTGTATGCGAGATGTGCTTGCAATGTCGAAGCTGAATCAGCAAGAGTAACGCCTGTAATGCAACCACCGTCGCTGCGTTCCAACGACACTCGTGTTGTAGCCCCGAAGGGCCGTAGGAATCCAGTGTTTGCAGCACCTGCGCTAATGCTATCGCTGTCTTCCGAATTGTACGCGAGATGTGCTTGCGATGTCGATTCTGCCTCAAGATCGCAATTACAGTCGGCATACCCTTCAGAATGAGGCAAAGCCATTAGTGCATGTGTGGCACACATGTCTGGATGAGACGTTCGCTGTTTTTTTAGGTAAGTGCGAATAACCGCCTGCTGATCGATTTTATAGGACGCTGGAATTTCAAGCACATCGAAATAATTCATGCGAAGAGTATCCATTAATTGCCACAGCAGAATCCTGCACATGGGCTTTCGGATCCGTCCATTTGAAAAGATTTTCCGCAGGAGCAGGTTTGTTTTGCATTGGGATTTTCGAAGACAACGGTGCCACCCATGGCTGTTTTCCGATAGTCTACGGTCATTCCAGCGACAAAAAGCATTGCCTTTGGAGCTATGTAGACATTCAAGCCATCCTCTTCTACCAGGACATCTGCCGGATCAACTTCCTTAACAAAATCAATGAGATAATTCATCCCTTGACATCCTCCGGGAGCTGTGTCAATTCTTACTCCAAAACATTTTTCATCAGAAGCCGATTTTTTAAAGAAATCCTTTGCAAATTCCGTAATGCTTATGATTTTTTCCATTAATTCGTGTTCTCCTTTTTAGATCGATAATCCTCAATGACTTCGCTCACGGCCTCCACCAGAACGGATCGATACGCCACCACAGGATTTCGTGTCCTCTTTTTTAGATAAATAATCCTCGATGGCTTTGGTTACAGCCTCCTCCACCAGAACAGAGCAATGTGCTTTTACGGGAGGAAGAGAAAGGTACTCCGCCACTTCTGTATTTGTTATGCATTTGGCTTCATCGAGATCCTTTCCATGCACCCACTCTGCTACCAGCGCACTTGACGCTATTGCCGCTCCGCATCCAAACGTTTTAAATTTCGCATCGGATATTTTTCCATCATCATCGACCTTAATCTGAAATTTTATGACGTCCCCACAGCTGGGAGAGCCAACTACGGAAGTACCAACATTCCTATCGTTTTCATCTAACTTGCCAACATTTTTAGGGTTCTCATAGAGATCCAGAACCTTTTTTGAATACTCCATAGAAAATACTCCTATTTTACCAACGTTACGGTGCCTGCGACACTGGCATTTGCTCTTACAGAATCAGCTTCGACATCGAAGATAGCGCACACAGACCCAGACGATATACGGACATTTTGCATACCGGCACCGCGGCTTCATCTTAGACTCCTTCGAAGCTAAAATTCAAACAGCCGGGAATTCTTTTCTTCCCTATCTCCACTAAGATACACCTTTTTCAGGCTATCGAAAATCTTTTTTATGAAATAATCCTTAAACTCGTCAAACAACAATCTGCAGAAAATAATTTTCGCAAAATCACCTTGTATCCATGATGCTTGCACAGCGAACGTTGATAACATGTTATTTTTTACACAACTAATTTTAGAATCTTTTGTGCATTCAAAAAAGCACAATATTATCTTGATTTTTTGATTTTTTTGATGTGTATTTATATTGGTTTTTTTAATCAACATAGAGGGGTTGAGAGTTTTCAGACAAATATAGTCGAGCAAGCTGGCAGAAAACTTTGGAATTTCAACAAAACAGGCTCGGTTGACTTCAAGAAAAACGTAAGCATTCTTACTGCAGAAGACAAAACTGAGGCGCGTTTTTCACGTTTTTGCTGATAAATCAGTCTATTACAAAAATGTGAATTAATGAAGCTAAAAACTCGTCTTTAGGCTAATAAATGAGCTTCTTTGGGCTGCTATATTTATGTGAAAACTCTCGAAAAAACTAATATCTAGTGCACGTGTAGCGATAATGATGTCATCTATACTGTTGATTCATGATTCTGTTATTCAAAATGCTTCGGCAACACTGTTGGTTCATGATACTTTTCCATATACTGATGTGTCATGTTTATGCATTGGATCTAACAGAGGCGATATACATGTAGAATATTCCGAGTCTGCTGATACAAATGTATCTTATGCTGTTGCTGATGGCATTATCATCCAAAAACATGGCAATATATTGGAAATAACAAGCGAAAAGATGGAGTCACCTAAACGCGGTGCAAAAGTTGATTTTTATATCACCACTGGAATGACGCTAAAAAACATAAATGTCGAGCTTGGAAGTGGAAACGTATTTGTAAAAAACAAGATGGATGGATCTCTGAAAATTGAGGGAGGAGGTATTGATGTTTTCGGAACAAATTTATTTTGCCCAATGGAATTTGAGTTTGGAGGAGGTACTGTTAACCTGTTCTACGATACCGTAGAGTTACCTAATCCTGTCGTTTGTAAATGCAATGCCGGTAGTCTTACGGCCAAGGTTTTTCTGAGCAAGGCCTTTAAGACAGCATCCAACTTAATAGAAGGTGGACTTGTAGAATGCTACTCCCATCTTCCCACAAGCGAGGCGGGCGAGACGGCAGACTTTACGTCGTCAGGAGCTGTAGGCAGTGCGAAAATAACGATACAACCGTACAGCATGTATGTCATTAACAAGCGTAACGCAGGGAGGCTTGAGGTAACGCAATCCACCAAATGAAGCAGTTACTTTCGTCAGTAATCCAGAGCTAGAGCAGTCGCTGTACGTCAACAAAAGGTGTCAGCAACACTCGCGTTTACTCTTGCTGAAACAGCTTCAACATCGAAAACAGCGCTCGCATCCCCTACAACCGACGGCGAAGAGGTGTCAGCGCCCGTCCGACTCGGGCCGTCATGCTGGCCATATCGGACTCATCTCCCTCAATCTATTCACGACCTCTATTAGCTTTGAAGATACGTATTCCACTTCATCAAACGTCGTAAATCTTCCGAATCCTATCCGCAGAGACGAATGCGCCAGATCTTCCCGAGCGGAAACGGCCTTCAAAACATGCGAAGGCTCCAGTGTTCTCGATGTACACGCAGACCCAGACGATATACAGACGTTCGGCATACCAAGCATTACGGCCTCCCCCTCGACTCCTTCGAAGCTAAAGTTCAAACAGCCGGGAATCCTTTTTTCCATATCTCCGTTAAGATACACCTTTTTCAGGTTATCGAAAATCTTTCCTATGAAGTAATCTTTAAACTCAGTCAGACGTTTATACTCCTCATCCATCTCCGACAGGGCGATTTCGCAGGCTTCTCCAAGTCCAACGCACAGCGGAGTTGGCAATGTACCAGAACGAATACCGCGCTCCTGTCCACCACCGAAAAACAGCGGAACGAGACGTATGCGCGGCTGTATTCGTACGTACAACGCTCCGATTCCCTTGGGACCGTATACCTTATGGCCGGATATGCTCATGAGATCCACCAAAGACGCATCGACTTTGACCTTGCCGACCGCCTGAGCCGCATCCGAATGAAATATCACTCCGCGTTCTTTGCACAGCTTGCTTATTTCTTCGATGGGTTGACAAACGCCGATTTCGTTGTTTACCCAAGCGATTGTCACTAATACCGTTTGGTCAGTCATGGCATCTTTCAGGGCATTCATATCAACGATGCCGTTACTCAAAACTGGCAGGAGAACAACGTCAAATCCTTCCCGAGACATTGCTGCACACGCTTCCAGTACGCATTTATGCTCAATGGTGGTGGTAATGATTCGATTTCCTTTTTCCCGATAGAATTTCGGCACACCCTGTATGGCGATGTTACATGATTCTGTTGCTCCAGACGTAAAAACTATTTCTCGAGCATCGGAAACTCCAACGATTTTCGCCACCTTATGACGCGCGCATTCCACAGCTTCAGCGGCCGTTGCTCCCATCATATGACTCGTGGAATGAGGATTTCCAAACTCTTCGCAGAAATACGGCAACATTTTCTCCATCACTCTTCTGTCACACTGAGTTGTCGCCTGGTAATCCATATATATGCGTTTATCTATAGTTTTCATATCACATCCCTATTAAAGATTATTACCTGTGCACATTAAACTCAACCAAATTGTTAATCAATAGGGCTCTGAACCTGTGTATGTAAGATAAAGATTAACCTATCGCTAAGAAATCATCTACCGAATCTGGAAATGTAATTTTTTTTCGAAATGCACAGAGATTTTGCTGCACAGCGTTGCCTTGCGCGATTTTTCCCGTTGATGGCGTTGCTTTTTTGCAATGCGGGGCGGTTAATTTATTCTTGAATTTAGTCCACCGATTTTTACCATGCCTTGGCCAGCAACCTCTACCATTACGCCTTCGGTTTTGGCAAACAGGGAGCTCTTGGCCTCCAGTTCATTTTGAAGTCAATATCGCAAAAGCGGTATTGTTTTACAAACACATTAAAAAAATAATTATCAATATTTGCGAAATCTTAACTATTCTTTGGCATAGTAATTCTTATTGTTCTTAGATATTGGAGGTAGATATGAGTTTCTTGAGAGGTATGATGTTTTTTCTGCTGTTGCTTTGTTTTTATACAAGTGATGCGAGTCTGTATTTCCATCATTTCACTAACGAAAATGGCGTTTTCGACATGTGGCTGGGAGCGAATGTGGACATCTATAAGCAACCATCTTCGAGATCGTCGAGTTCGTCTTTATCGAGTTCATCGTCATCAAGCGATTGTTCTGCCGATATAGCAGCCGCGAGTGAACCAAACAAGCTGAAAATACCACTGCATTGCTGTCCATTTTGGGGCCTCGTCATGCTTGAGAGTGGCTATTTGGAAAACTTCATACGCCAAGGGAATGTGACTCATGAAGTTGTTGCCGATGGCAGAGGGAGGCATCTCGAGTACATCCCTAAAGATAAACTTGAAGAACTTATCATAAAATTATTTGCATCAAGATATGGGACTCTGGAAGCGAAGGCGCTGCGCGGAACTCCCGCTGCCATCAAAAATACCCCCCCTAAAATGCTTGCGTTGTTATTGCTAAAAGCCGAGTTTTTCAGAATGTTGATAAACGAAAAGAGAAGATCGTCTAATAAAGAAATAGAGGACATTGATGACGAAAAGATCGATCCAGAAACAATTACGCTAGCACCAATACAAAAATGCATCGCAATAAATGCACGCAGTAAGGTTGGAGGAGCCGGCATACACGCTCTTTGTGCTAGTCTCACCACCGTTACCGTTGGGAAGTCTCCACTTGGTGTGGGCATAGAAGACGTTGGCGCTGAAGAACTCGACGAATTGATTTTTGGTGCAATATTAGATGAAGCGCCTTACGGCTATGCAGAACATACTGTGGAGCATTTGATTTTGGTTTTTGCCTGCAAAGTCCTGAGCACCAGAGACGAGGCTCAAGAATTTTTGAAAGAATACTCCAAATATAGAAAAATCGCGTTCTCAAATATTTCGGATGGGACAAAAATGGAAGATTATATTATTAGATCATCATCAATTCCAACTGAAGTACGTGCAGATAAAATATCAGAGATGGCAGAAAAGATAAAAGAAGTTTTATATCAACCTGGTTTGCCATATAGTTATCCAGTTGAACATGATGAAGCCCATAGATATAGTACAGGTTGTGCTACACCAATTGTTGGCACTGATAAAAAAAATAAGTTTCCAGACTGCGAGGAGACTTCGATTCGGCACATCTTCAACTATGTGCTTGGTATCAAAGGAATGAACGACATAAAAAATGATGAAACTTTCCAGGACTACGGATTTTCCGGAATTTTACCTAAATATAAAAGATTGTTCCTACATCGGCGCTCCCAATTGTATACCTTCTACAAAGACTGCAACTCCAATGTTAATGGTAGGAATGTAAACGTTAGAGACTTGTGGAATAAAGTTGTATGTGCCCTTAATAGCGGTAAGGATAATGGCGTTTTATATCTCAACCAAGGAGGAGTCAATAACAAAGATAGCGAAAACGAACTGGATGCCGGTTTTATAAATGTATTGCGAGTAATGTGTGTCGTAATTGGCATTGATCCAAACGATTTTTTGAAAGACATAAATTTAGATTGTATAGAAGATCAAGACGATTCGGAGGCTCAATTGCTCAAAATCCAAGAAAAATTCCAAGAGCTTTTCAAAATAATAAATCCTGCTCAAGAATACGACATTAAATTTGATGAGGATAATGTTAAAATTGAAAGCGGAGATGTTTCCGGTGACATGGATGTGAAGGTTACTGGGAATATAGATGGTAGAGCAATTGACTACGGCTTTAAAATTCATCAGGAGAAAGGCAGGCATGGAGTAGTTACTCTGCTCCCGTCGACAAATACGCTAGAGTCTATGAATATGCTGAACATCGATATATCTTTTGACGAAAAGCAGCTGGTTGGCTATCTTTTCTCATACTATAAAGACCTGGGTAGCGACAGACGCCAGAACGATTATCATTCGATATTCTCCTATGCCAATGGGAATTCAGGATATGTTGAAGTAGGGAATTTGAAGAATTCAATTCTAGCTTTCCAGACACTAGGAAGTACGAAACGTAATGCAGCGATGGAACAGATTCTCAAAAACATTATCAGAGATATTTCTTTTTCTGTAGGTGATAAGCACGCATTGGCACTAGGTGTTATTTTTTTAACTGTGGATAATCTCGACATTTATCGACAAATCAAAGCAATGGTTAATTCATATCATCCCAACGGCTTGATGTATCTTTCGCCCATGCAAGTTATGCATTTGGTGGTTCCAGGACAATACAACCCAGATCTACTAGATCGGGAGCATGATAAGCAAGGCTTTGAACCAGGTCTAAAGAGATTTCGTGATTTGGAATCTGTTACTTTTAAGTCATTGCAATGCGACTTAGATTGGCAACAATTGCCTCGATATGTAAATACTCTGCGAATCGATGGCACTAGCGGAAAAATAAATGTCGATCTATTAAACTGTGGTCTACTTCATAGGGTAAGTATAGTTGAGGGGGACTTCCAACGCGTTCAGTTGCCATGCTCACTAGAATCACTTCATATCTATTCAGATGCGCGTATAGATGACCTCGATTTGACGAATTGCAAAAAATTAAGAGGCGAAAACATAAGGATCCTCAGTAAAAACGTAAAAGTCCAATATCCGGGTCATTTGTCGAAAAAAGAAACTGACTGAATTGGTTACTACTTAGGAACGGTTTTGGCTCTTTCCACATAGGTAGAGCCACTTCCTGAGTCTTATCCCAATTGGACCATTCCGCCGCCGACGGTTATCATTGGTCCACCGATTTTTACCATGCCTTGGCCGGCAACTTCGACCATTGCTCCTTCGATCTTGGCTGACAGTGAGCTTTTTGCCTCCAGAGCAAGTTGGGCTTGCAATGCTATCTTCATGTTCGCTTTCATTTCCATGTTCATGGTGGCTTCTGCCTTGATATTCAGTCCTTTTAATTGCATATCGGTGATTGCTTCCGCAGAAAGTGCGGTTCCGGCCTTCATTTTGAAATCGGTTCCGGATTCCATGGAAAACGCCATGCCGGCCTTTTGCTTTACATCCTTTCCAGCCTCGATGGATATTTCTCCGTCGGCTTTAATTGTTAGATTGCCGGAGAACGTCATAGTGCAATCGCCTGTCACATCATACGTGAGATTCCCCTTGGATAGAGTTACAGTTCGGTCTCCTTCCTTGAGGGTAATTTCTTCCTTTCCTTTTTCCAAAGTCAGAGATCTATCTCCCTCGGTGAGAGTGATCTCTTGGTTTCCTTTTTTGAGCGTAACCTTATGATCTCCTTCGGTTATCTCCATTATGCAGTCCCCTTTTGTGAGAAAGAGAGAGTGATTGGCTTTGTCGTCTCCCTCTGCTTTCAGGGTTATGGTTCTGCATCCTTTAAATAGATCGAGGGTATCATGCGATTCCTCGATTTCCGTTTTTCGGGAATTTAGGATATTTATGTACACATCTTTTTGGGCATGAACATAAATTTCTTCTTTGTCTTTTTCGTCATTGATCCGAAACTCGTTAAATCCTTCGTCGGCCTTGAATGTCGGAGTCTTAATGCAGGTTTTCATGGCCTCACTATCAGGATATGGCGGCATAAACTGATCGTTGTATACGCAGCCAACCACCAGCGGTCTGTCCGGATCTCCCTCCAGAAATGACACAACCACCTCTTGCCCAACGCGGGGAATGAATATGGCTCCCCAGGAACTGCCGGCGATCATTTGGGCAACTCGCACCCAGCAGGAACTTTCTTCATCATCTTTGTCTTTGCCAATTTGATCCCAGTGGAAATGCACTTTTATGGCGCAATGCTCGTTTCTGAAGATTTCTTCTCCGGATGCGCAAACGACCACGGCGGTCTGGCTGCCGTGAATGCGCGGTCTGGGCGTTTTTCTTTGTGGACGGAATTCAGTTCCCTTGGGAAAAGCCTGGAAATTATTTCTATAGGTATACCCTTCGGCTCCGGTCAGATCGAAGTAATGCTCGACGGCATACACAATATATTCCTGATTAAATTTCGCATAGTGATGATCCGTCACCTCAAATGAAAACCCCGGAGACAATCCCGGCGCAGTTGAGGACGCCTTAAACAAGCAATGATTGAACTCGAACAATTCCACTCGCAGTTTGGATAGATCGTCCCCCTCGTTTGCTTTTGCAAAATTCCCAGGATATTCGTAGAACATTGTGCCCTTCCATTGGGAATCCAGTTTGCTGAATAATTTCGTTTGGGAAATAGTGTAATTATAGTCTGCTGTGGAATATCCACCGGTATTTACGGCGGTCACCATCTGGGTATTGAACACTTTTCCAAGCGGACAGATGTTGTTTACGCTCTTTACGAATCCTACTTTGGATTCGCCGGAGATTTTTTCGTGAGCACTGGAGCTGTCAGCCAGCACAAGCGTGTGCTTTCCGCTTTCGTGCTTGAAAAAGTAGAAGATTCCTTCGTCCTCCATTAGGCGCGAGATGAAATTCAAGCTGCTTTCGCCATATTGAACGCAGTATTCACGCTCTACTTTTCCACATGACTTGGTTTTATCATCTAGATCAGTGATGCCACCGTCTTTAAGCACTTGATTTATTATATCTATTGCCGTTTTCTTCTGAAACATCAAATGGTTTCTATCGAGGGACAGCAGCCACAATTTCGGCCTAATGACGGCAGTGTATTCCGTAAGATATATGTCGGTTTTGTTTTCGGTGGCCCCCTGAATGAACTCCGTGACCATTCCACTGATGTATCTTTCCTGAGTATCTGATTTTATTGCTATGCTAAACGTCGATCCCAGCGCCTTTTCCAGATCGATTGCGCTGTCCTTCGCCATGAACGTCGCTCTGTATTCGAATAATTCAGATATGGCTTCAAATCCCCGAAGTGACTTCAGCGTTATCTCATCCCCAAACGAAGTCTTTAACTGCGCCAGCAGTTTTGTTTGTTTTTGCAGTATGGAGAACATATTGTCATCCTATTTTTTGTTCAGGAACGCATCGACACCTTTTTCCTTGAAACTTGTCGAAAACAAAGAACGAAACATCTGACGTTCGACTTTCATTCCCGAGGACAGTCCGATATTCTGGGCCAACCGCACCGCTTCCTTGATCATTCGGGTGCTCATGACGGATTTTTCTGCGATTTTTCTCGCCAGCTCCATTGCCTTTTCCAAATGCTGATCTTCTTCGGCCAGATGCGAAACTATTCCCAAATTCTTTGCTTCCGGAGCAGACACAAAGCGCCCGGTCATCATGATTTCAGACGCTATTTTTGGTCCAACGATTCCGGTCAGCATTTGCGTTCCGCCCATTCCAGGCATTAGTCCAAGATTCACCTCGGGAAATCCAAACGTCGCCGTTTTGGACGCAACAATCATGTCGCACATGAGAGCCAGCTCAAATCCTATGCCAAGCGCATATCCTGACACAGCCGCTATCACCGGGATTTTAACATCCAGAATGCTTTCCCATTTATGATCTATAAAACCGTCAAGATACGCTTTTTCGTACGATAGCGCGTGTATTTCAGATATATTAGTGCCGGCCGAAAACGCCTTTTTGCCGCCACATATCACCAATACATTGAATTTTTTTTCGATATCGCGAGTCTTAGCGTAAATTTCTTCCACGAGATCATTGGAGACAGCGTTCAGCTTAGTCGGATTATTCAGAGTTAGTACAGCAATTGAATCCTGACCTGACAGCTCAACTAACATTCTCGTTTATCTCCGCTTTGTTTTTTATTCTGATTTCGATTGATTTTATTTTATCTCTTATATCATCTTCTGATATCTTAATGCCTTCATTCTGAAAATCTGTGAGAATTCTATGGATCATCTTGCTATCGCTAGGAACCGTGAGATATGAGAAAATTATATTCCGAACATATCGATCAAGACCTTCGCCCTTATAACCCAGCCTTCCGGCGGCCCATTTGGCCACGATCTTATTCCTCTCGGCCGTCTTAAAGAACCTATCCTGAAGAAGTTCCAACAACCTCGATTCATAAGAGGACTTATCAAATGAAAACATTGGCATTTTAGGAGCCTCCCAAATCTAATAGTTTCATCACATAAATATGGTATTATAGTTTTTATCTAAAACAAACAGGTTTTTTAAGTTATAAACACAATCACGACCTTTTGATCCCAGGAGGTGATACCACAGAAAGAGGTTGATAAGATATCCTAAGGATCTGTGTGAAAATAACTTGAACTTTTGTCTTGCAGAAATGCTGTAATTCCATGCAACACACCTCGTTGAAAGTTCATTTTATTTTCGCACGAGGCCTAAGCTGCAAATAGCAAGCAAATTTGTCGTCTGAGAAGAAACGATTGCGTTATAATGCTTATCCATGTCACAGAGCATCTTATAAATTTCGTCAACAACGAATTGTGATTGACGATAGATACGAGAAAAAAGAGCGTTGTATCTGTTAAGATATTTTGTTGCAAATCCACAGGCCTTTCTGTTTTTTCCTTTGATAAAACTATGAAAATTATTTACGGTATTAATATTGTAAAAACCAGCGCCTTTGCTTTCGCTTTTCGCTCTCACTACAGAGCATTTTTGCGTTTCTTCAAGAATTTCATAAGCTTTTGCTCCGTCACATAAGAAAAGGGTATTCTCGCTTACTCTTTTGCCAAAAACATGCTCAATATCTGCTTTTTGAGGCGTTGCTCGATTAACTGAAAGCGCAATTCCGCTACCTTCTCACTCAACTGCCGTGCATATGCAGATATATTCATTTGATATGCCGCATTTCTGTGCAACAGCGCCGTGCCTTCTCGGCTTTCTGTAATAATCGAGCGGCAATTCTTGCCCTTTTAAGCTTTCGAGAACATATGTTTCATCTGCTTCACAAACTCATGATAACGTTACTGAATTGCGCAACTCTTCCTGTTCTAAACAACATAAAATCTTGTGTCTCATATTGAATGCAGTCATAGGAGACAAAACGAGTTTTTTAGAAATTGTTACTGAATAACATGGACAGATGATGTCGTGGATGAAACTACGGCACTTCATCTGTACGCAAGCGGTGTGTCCAGTTTATTTGGTAACAATTCCTTAGCTGTTTCATCGAGCGATACTCCGTTGACTGTATCTCTGATCACCTCCTTCAAAACCGCCTCGCCACTATGGGATTTGAACATAACAGTGCCTGTCGTTTGAACAAAACTTTTCCCGCAATCCCTGCAAATATAACTCTGGTGCGATCCGTAGCTGGAGCAGCCATCGCTTCAGCGTAACTGTGATTTTGTGGCGGTTAAATTCCGTCTCCCCAGGCATCGGGGTAAAAGTGTGGTTCACATTTTGGGCCGTGGCAACGTTCAGGATGCAAGCATGTGCCAGAAGGGAGTAATGCTTAACTTGGTAGCAAATTCTCTCGAACAGAGTTGGATATGATTACGCGAGGAACCTATGTTTAAACCCTAACTCCGCATCAAGTTAGGTCGCCTACGTCAATTTTCTTAAAAATTCCTTGAGTTTTTTTTGTCATTTCGGATCGATGCCAGACGCCGTTAATTTTGAGTTGATAAGTAGCTTTGGCGGTCTC
>BNWJ01000018.1 GCA_025998735.1 Alphaproteobacteria bacterium
TGTCGCTCACAATTCTCCTGACAGCAAAAACCGCCTCAAGACCTTTCCAATCTTTTAAATTGCCAAGCCAGCTTATGTCCGTGATTTTCGAGCAAATCCTTCTTTCGACTCTACCGTGAGCCTTTTCAATTGGTGCCTCAAATGTTTCTATTTTGTCAGAATTTGCTCCACTTTCAAAAAAGCGCCTAATATCACCATAAAAGTTTTTGTGATTTTCTTTCAGTCCCAAGACATAAGTTACCTTTTCTCGCGATGATTTTCTTGCAAGTTTCCTTTTGGCAATGCATGGCGTCGGCTGTTATTGCCTTGCCTGCCACGTCTAAATACTCGAGCATTTCCTGAAAAACCGGTGTCTCGTTCGTTTTCTCATGAATCGTTTTCTGCCCAAAAGTTACTCCAGATTCTTGCCACCCCAGCAGTTTGTAGAAACCCTGAAATTTTCGAGTTTTGGGATTTCCCGATGCACGCAGGACCTCTTCCACCAGATGCCACTTTCCCACAAAAGTGTTAAAAATCGCCAAAATCACAAAAATTTTCAACCATTAACGGAAATTTTATCATTTTCTGATATTATGGTACCTGGTGGAGAGAGACTTGCGGCGCATTTTTCTATAGATCAACTCAAAAATCAGAGCATCGCAGAACTCCTGGGGTGTTAAGGGCTTGCGATCATCTTTTAGGATCTGTGTGAAAATAACTTGAACTTTTGTCTTGCGGAAATGCTGTAATTCCATGCAACACACCTCGTTGAAAGTTCATTTTATTTTCGCACGAGGCCTTACCTCTTTTAACGCATCTATGATTTTCATCTCTACTCCAAATATTAAAACCTAATTAATATTCGGAGATTTTATCTCAAAAATCAACCCATATTTCTAGGAAAAAGCCCTGCTTATATTGCAATTCCATGAATTTCATGAGGTGCTTTGAAAGCTATCGGGAATCTTCAGGTCTGTAGGAAAAAGCCCTGGTTTTGGCAGGAATTGTGAAAGAACATAAGCAATTTGTTTGTGTAAAGACACGCAAATCTCAGCTGTGTAACAGCTTAACACCCCAGGAGTTCTGCGATGCTCTGATTTTTGAGTTGATCTATAGAAAAAATGCGCCGCAAGTCTCTCTCCACCAGGTACCATAATATCAGGACACGGTAACATTTCCGCTAATGGTTGCAAATTTTTGCAGTTTTAGCGATTTTTAACGCTTTTGTGGGAAAATGGTGCCTGATAGATGAGGTCCTGCGTGCATCTGGGAATCTAAAAACTCGATAATTTCCGGGTTTCTACAAACTGCTGGGGTGGCAAGTTAAAAAATAGAAAATAGCAAAATATCAAACACAAATCAAAAGCCTTTGGATATTCTAGAGGCTTTTGTCGCATTTACCATAGTTCTGAAAAATGTTAAAGGAAAGATTTTACGTATCTCGACTGTTATGTTGATAGTAGTAATATGAGTTGATCCAAGTGAGACCTCTGAATTGTCAGCATGTTTGAGATTGTGAAATTTCGGTGTTTTTATCAAAACCAACTCATGTTCCTACTATCACCAATGTTATCGAGTCCGTTGATTGACCATTGTAAAATAGAGAGCTATTCCAAACAAAATCGTATGATTGTCTGCAGAACTAAATCTTTTGTTAGCAATAAGATGGTAATATGACACATGGTCTTAAGAGGATTTTGTTATGCACCAAACGTATAGTTCTGCTTTTCAGAGTATTGGAAATATCTTGTTCCAAAAAGGATTGCTGACGCAAAAGCAAATCAATGCAATTATTGAATCTCAAAAAACCGAAGATATGCTGTTTGGACAATTGGCTGTGAACCTCAAGTTTCTGGATGAGGAGCATTTGCTGGAGGTTCTGGCCGAATTGTATTCGATTGATTCCATAAGTCTGGAATTTTTGTACATAAATGACAAAACTCTCGGAGCACTTGACTATGAAACGGCAGCAGCGTGTACAGCCATAGTCTTTTTTATCGATGACAATGTTGTGAAAATCGCCATTGCGGATCCCGGCGACATAAAAGCAATCGACAAGATAGTTGCGCACTTCCGGAATCTAAAAAAAGAATTTTTCATTGCAAAGAAAAGCGAAATCCTGAGATTCATCGAAATTATGAAATGCAGTCGCGATGGCATCGAAAAGGATCCGCTTCTGCTGCTGAACAAAATCATATTTGATGCGGTTGAGTCCGTTGCCAGTGATATCCACTTCGAGCCCCAGGAAACGTATGTGCGAATTCGCATAAGAATTGACGGACTACTACACGTAATGACGCAGATATCGTTTGAGCTCTGGTCTCGCATAAGGGCAAAGCTGAAATTAATGGCAAAGCTGGACATCACGGATCGTCATCATCCCCAGAGCGGACATGTGAAAATCAGCCTCGGAGGAAAGTCCATCGATCTGAGAATCTCTACTCATCTTGATAAAAGCGAAGAAGGAGTTGTCGTGAGAATTCTCGATTCATCCAATGGGCTTCGGTCGCTGGAGGAGCTCGGCTTCACGAACAACGATTTCCTGTGGCTGAAGAAAATCACCATGTTTTCCAGCGGAATCTTTCTTATTGCTGGTCCAACCGGTTCTGGAAAAACCACTACGCTTTATTCGCTGCTGGAGGAAATGAACTCTCCTGTGACAAATATAATGACTCTGGAAGATCCCATAGAGTACCAAATAGACGGCATCAATCAGATGGAGTTGCGAAAAGGTGGTTTATTATCATTTGCCGACGGCGTTAGATCTATTTTGCGGCAGGATCCGGACGTGATACTCATTGGCGAAATAAGAGACGAAGAAACTGCAGCCAGTGCCATACGTGCATCTCTGACGGGGCGGCTGGTGCTGGCAACTGTGCACGCGACAAATCCCGTCGATGCAATTCGTAGATTGTTGAATTTAAACATAAAATTGTCAGACATTGTTCCATCGCTCATAGGCATTCTTTCCCAGAGATTGGTGCGCAACACTAGACATGAAGAGTCAGCGGGGCGTTTTCCCATTACCGAATACATGTATTTCTCAGAGGCCAGGAAGGCGGAAATACTGGCGACCGGTGATATAAATCTGCTGAAACCAGATAAATCGTTTGCCATGAGCTCCCAGGAGGCGATTGAAAACGGGAAAACAACCATTGACGAAATAGAAAGAGTAATAAGATATGCCGATATATAAATACCGCGCCCTCTCCTGCGGTGGGTCCAAGATAGACGGTTTTCTTATGGCAAACGATTATGAGTCTGCGTATTCTTCTCTAAAAACCAAAAAATGTCATCCAATATCGATGGAAAAGGCGCGCCTATCCCAGAGAAAAATCGCGCCGGAAGATCTGCTGATGTTTTTCTTCCACATCGATATGCAATTGAAATGCAAAGTGCGCATAGACAAGGCAATTGAGTCTTTTCTCGATTTACATAACAGCAAAATATTGAAGGCGTCTCTGGTGAATGTGCTGGATTCTCTGAGAAATGGATCTTCCCTGGGAGCGGCGTTTGAAAAAAGCGGTGGGATGTTTGATTGGACCATAATCACGTTGCTGAAATCAGCTGAACAGACCGGACGCCTGTCTGACATCATCAGCAACATCTTGAAATTCCTGAAATTGCAGTCGAATTGGAAGGACGATGTAAAACGCGCCGTCGCCTATCCTGTTTTTCTCGTATTGCTGGCCATATTCATTTTGGTTTTCAGCATTTGCATATTGGGACCGCAGGTGATGTCTCTCCTCTGCGATTTTTCAAATGGCGAAGTGCCGGATGCTACATTATTCATGCTGAATGTACTACCACAAATCTCGGAAATATTGGGATATTTTCTGCTTATTGCTCTGATAACATTATGTTTTTTTATGCTAACAAAAGACGGACGCATGAAAATCTTGAATGCTCTGCTGAGAATTCCGAAGATAGGTCCCATTGCCGTAAAAATCAGTTTTTGGCATTTTTGCGAGATTATGCACATCGCTCTAGACGCCAAACTGAATTTTATGGATGCAATGGATCTGGCAATTTCGTCCACAAAATTTGAGGATATAAAAAGAGAATTGCTCAAAGCAAAAGATCAAATAACAGACGGCTATCCAATTGGAAAATCCTTCTCGGAGATAAAATTTATGTCTCCGGAAACGCTTTCTGCGATATTTATCGGAGAAGAAGGCGGAAATCTATCGGATAGTTTCGCTCACATGAGTCAGATTCAATACAACGAAATATTGTTTGATATCAAAGCGTTAGGGCAGCAATTTAGCGTTGGCCTGACGATATTTACCGGATTGGTCTTCATAATGATCATATCCGGATTGTTATTCCCGATATACAGCTATGTGGAAATTGCGGGGGCATGAGATGTATGCGCTTTTGATGGAAAAAGACGTCCGAATCTTCGATGAAAACTGGAACGATACCGTCATGACCTCCGAAGATTTTTTTGCCGATCCAGCTGAAGCAAGCAAATACAAAATTATCGTCGATAGAGCAGATGTCGACTTCTTGCTAGAGACTCTCCCCAATTGCAATATTTTGGACGCACATAACGCATTGAAATGCATGAGAAAAGTCGCTAAGTCTTCGGAAAGTATTTATCTGTTGCCTCACAATAATTTCAATGTCTTTAAAAAATACGAATTTCATGTACAAACCACCAACGTGACCAGCGTGACGTTGGCCCCATTTACTCTTGTGGAATCAGCTTCAGCATTGAACCATGAAGAAGATCGCGAAGCAGTAAACGTGTCCAGCTTCAAGCTGGTCACGCTGGTAGAAAATATCATTGCCGCGTATTGCAAAAGCATTGCGAAAATCGACGAAAAAACCTGGTGGATGTATGTCGCCCATCACAAATCCAGCGGCATAAAAATAGTAGCGGGAATTGGAGACGGAATTTTGATATCTCGATTGCTTGCCAATACATTGCCGGGAGATGTCGCTATTGCTGCAGTGGACACCATAAAATATCTAAAAAGATTCGGTCTGAAAAACGAAATAAAAATAATCACCACATACGAAAATATAACAATTGAAAATCAGGAGGTTATCCTCATAAAAGAAAGTGAATATGAAGATATGGAGCTCATGCTGTTGAAATTTCTTTCCGCAAACAAGAATATTCATTCCATTCGGAATTGCGAAAATTATTTCAGAACAACTTTACAGGAAAAACATCGGGAAATTTCCCTCGCTTTATTCGTTTGCATATTTGTTGAAGTATTATGTCTACTATATTTTAGTGTTGGAATCGCGCAGGAAAAACAAATCATTGCTTTCGTAAAAATGGAAAGCGAAAAAATTGCAAAAGACGCATCTTCCAATTTCCAATTCAAAATAAACGATGGAAATTATCAATTCATTGAACGAGTTATCGAAATCCTAAAAAATGCAAAATCTCCAATTGATGTATTTCGAGAAGTATCGTCCATTATCAAGAAAAATAAAATTGACATAGAGCAACTCATTATTGAGAAAAATAAGCTGGTCAAATTAAGGACTACCCTCAATACATCGCTCATGAATAAGTTGCAGCAGCTATCAAATGATCGCATGTCGATCACTGTAGAAAAAACAGAAAACACACATTCCGAATATGAACTCATAGATGCAAACGATTCTTCAGATAAAAAATTTGGCGCGGTAATATGCATAAAAATGAAATAAAAATATCTGGCTTAATTTGTATTGCGTTTATCCTATTGATACTCTGCGTTTTTAAGAGCACGGAATTGGAAGAAATTTTTCAGGAGAAAGAAATTGCGCTTTCCAACAAAAATCATATCGCAAAATTAGTTGACGAGATTTCGCAGGCATCTTTTTCTGCCATAAAATTATGCGACGATGTTTCGAAGTACGATGTCCGCAAACACATCAAGGCTTGCGCCCAAAAAGCACATGTTAAGAAAGTTATGCTGAAAAACAAAGCCACGAACGACGATTATTTTCGAGCCGATGAAATAGAGATACAACTTTCAGCCAAAAAAGAGCGACACATATACAATTTTCTGAAAGAAATCTACGCCCAATCGCTCGGTCCTGTGGAAATTGATTCCATTGAAATAGCCAAAAAAGAGAAAAATGATTTTTTCGCAAAGATTCAGTGTCGATTATATTTGTTCGATAAAAACACGCTGCGAGATTCCGTAAAACCTATAGAAAACAAAGACGTATCCGACATTGGTTCTGTATCTTTATTTAAATCGGAGGATGAGAAGCACACGTTGCACTGCGCCATTGAGAACGAGAAGGCATTTGTCGACAATAAGTGGCGCAATATCGGAGATAGCATCGACGGATCCACAGTGAAAAACATAGGCTATGAATCCATCGATCTGGAATCTGGAGGGAAACTCTATCACATAAGAATTGGCTCAAGTTTTACATCGGATCTTGCACAACAAGCAGAGGCAGAACCGTAGCTGGCATGCTGGCGCACAAATATCTCTCGTATGGAGCGTAGTTTTAGGGGTTTTTATGCATACTCCTTACAATTAAGAAGTTGGGGGGTTTCTTTTTCTGGGTTTCTACGCCACTTCGTGGCTCTGAATGACGAGAAAGTCTGAAATTACCGTCATCCAGGGGAGCGTAGCACCGTCAGGATTCAGGGCTCCCAAAGAAGCGCTTACAACAATGCTGAATCTCTAGGAAATAGCCATAGGCGCGATCACTTTTTATGAAAAAAACTCTAGTTATTTTCTGTTTGTGGTCATATAATATATAAACTTATCGGGAGTTTTTTCATCTGCAATAGTTTGTCGATGGCTTCGGGTCAGTTGTTTAAAGAGGATAGGTTATGAAAAAAATTGCTATTGCATTTTGTTTGCTAGAAGCAGCAGCGTTGAACGCTATGGAAGGTACTGTACTTATTAGGCTAATTGGGCTTATGCCGGAAAAAACCCAGGAAATTAGAGCGCTAGCGGGGATGTGCGATGAGCACTATAACGTGGTAAAGATGCGTCCTGCTTTCAAAAGTATTCGAATCGCTTATGTGAGTCGGAATACAGAAGACATGATGAAGCTAATTCACCAAAAAACACCAGCCAAAATGATGTATGAAGGTCGTTTTGAAGAAGCTATGAAGGTGTTCAAAAATCGACTTTATGTGGCTCAAAAAGCAAAAAATGTACCATTGGCAAATGAAGCTAGAGGATTTATCGCTGAAGCCAATCGCAGAATGATCCAACATTTGCGGCAAGGTACTCCGGGGATAAGGTATGTGGATTTTAGAACTCCAGAGAATCTCGAAAGTTTGTTTGAAGCCGATACCTCGAGGAAATCGTATGGTATTTTGGGGATAAGGGCAAAGAATCCGTGGGAAAAGGATCTGGAACAAATAGTGTTGGACAAGTTAAGAGAAGACCATCCAAGGGAAAAAATCAGCATAGAGAGTGCTAAAATTCTGTGGCAGAAGGGCTGTTGGGGTATATCTGAAATAGCGGATGTGGACTTCAGAAAAGTGGATGATCTCAAGGAGTTGTTTGGAGCCAAAACTGATAATGATGGATGGGGATATGTTGCTGTGATGGAGAAGCTAAAAAAAGACCATCCAGGAGAAAAAATCAGCGTAGAGTGCATTAAGTTTCTGCTGTCGCGCAACTCTTTAGATGGAGAGGAAAAAAGGATAATGGAAATAACGAATGTAGAAGACTTAAGAAAACCAGGGACTTTTGAGGATTTATGTGCTGCTATCAGCTATTGTCATAACTGTAGTCATAGAAAACTATCTCTAGCTAGTGCTATGGCAGATAAGTTAAAAGAAAACTTCCCAGGAGAAAAAATCATTAGTGCAGAGTATGCGCTATACTTATTGAGATTGCATGATGAGTATACATTGCCAGAATGCTTAAACTTACAAGATATTGTAAAATTTGACGACTCAGACAGAAGCCAAAAGATTAAAGACCTCTTTGGAAAGTTTAAAGCTGTGCATGGATGGTTTGGTGATTCTCCTGAAATAGATGCATATTATGCAGCACTCAGGAAGCTTGGGGAACCACGACTCTAGAGAGTGAAGTAAAATAATTGATTTTTCGAAAATCATAATGCGATTTGAGCCCATTCGGATGGCAATATCCGAGTGGGTCTTTTCAATAGGCAAACGCACAATCCAGATCACATGCTCTTTCGTTTTTCAATGGTTGCATTCAGCCTCAGCATTACAAGTACATCTCGCATACATGTCAGCTGGTAGCGAAGCAATAACCGGATCCAACGTCACGTTGGCGTCACGTTGGCCACTATTATCTGTCGTCGAGATTTGTTAATCTCTCGTGTGGAGCGTAGTTTTAGGGGTTTTTTATGCATACATTATCAATTTATGGGGCGAGACAGGGGCTTTTGAGCGGAAAGTTTTCGTCTGTCGAGCTCACCAGGTGTTTTCTAGACCGAATTCGGAAGTTCATCGATTTAAATGCTTTTATTACCATATGTGAAGAGCAAGCCATGAAATCGGCGCGGAAATCCGACGAAAAACTTGCTGCCAACGACGGCATCGGCGAGTTGGAGGGCATTCCATTTGCCATAAAGGATTTGTTCCTTACCAAAGGCATACGAACTACAGCCGGATCGAAAATGCTTCACAATTTCATTCCGCCGTTTGAATCGACGGTGTCGCAAAAATTACTGGATGCAGGCGCGGTCTTTCTGGGAAAGACAAACATGGACGAGTTCGCGATGGGGTCTGCCAATATCACCAGTCACTACGGAAGCGTGATAAATCCCTGGAGCAGTGGCGATAAAAAACTCGTGCCGGGCGGATCGTCCGGAGGCTCTGCAGCAGCCGTCGCCGGACATTTGTGCATAGCGGCTACCGGATCCGATACCGGAGGATCCATTCGGCAGCCGGCCGCTTTTTCCGGCATCGTTGGACTGAAGCCGACCTACGGAAGATGTTCCAGATACGGAATGGTGGCGTTTGCCTCCTCCCTCGATCAGGCCGGTCCAATTACAAAAACAGTTCGAGATGCCGCGATATTTCTCAAGGTGATATCCGGCTATGACGAAAAAGACTCAACTTCCTCCCACAGTCCTGTTCCGGATTTCGAATCGTTTGCTGGTAAATCGGCCAAAGGGCTTCGTATAGGTGTACCGAAGGAGTATCACATCGATGGAATGTCGTCCGAGATCGAAGACGCATGGCGAAAAGGCGTGGATATAATGAGAGATGCAGGTGCAGAAATTTTCGAGATATCTCTTCCGCATTCCAAATACGCGCTTCCGACATATTATATTATTGCTCCGGCAGAGGCTTCGGCAAATCTGGCACGCTATGACGGTGTTCGCTATGGATTTCGGGCGGAAGGCGCTAAATCTCTGGATGAAATGTACGAAAAAACCAGAGGAGAGGGCTTCGGCGAAGAAGTAAGGCGACGAATTCTGATCGGCACCTACGTTTTATCGGCGGGATATTTCGATGCCTATTACATGAAGGCGTTGAAGGTGCAGAAACTCATCAAAAAGGATTTTGATGATGCGTTTGCTTATGTGGATCTCATTCTGACGCCAACAACTCCCACCAGCGCATTTGCGTTTGGGGAGGAGCCGACAGATCCGGTAACCATGTACATGAACGACGTGCTCACAGTCACCGCGAACATGGCTGGGCTTCCGGGAATTTCCGTCCCCATATGTGTGGATAAATTAAATCGCCCGCTGGGATTGCAATTTCTTGCCCCACGATTCCGCGAGGATCTGCTGATTCAGGGCGGATATGTGCTGGAGCAAAACTCCAACTTCCCAACATTAAAGGAGATAATCTAATGAAATACGTGGAAACATCAACTGGAAAATGGGAAGTGGTAATCGGACTCGAGGTTCACGCCCAGATCATCTCAAATTCGAAATTGTTTTCCAGTGCATCGACGAAATTCGGCTCTGCTCCCAACGAAAATGTTTCGTTTGTGGATGCGGCATTTCCGGGAGTCTTGCCGGTCATAAATTCGTTCTGCATTGATCAGGCCATAAAAACCGGACTTGGACTCAATGGAAATATCAATTTGGTTTCGTATTTCGATAGAAAGAATTATTTTTATGCTGATTTGCCACAGGGGTACCAGATATCGCAATATAAGCATCCGATAGTCAGTGGAGGATACATCGAGATCGAAAACGAAGACGGCGAAATCAGAAGAATAAATCTCGAGCGCATACACATCGAGCAGGACGCTGGAAAAAGCATACATGACCAAAGTCCAACGAAATCGTACATAGATCTGAATCGGTCTGGAATCGCGCTCATGGAGATTGTCACCAAGCCGGACATGAGAAGTGCAGACGAAGTAACAAGATTCGTAAAAAAACTTAGATCGATTTTACGATATCTTAAGACTTGCGATGGTAATATGGACGAAGGTAGCATGCGAGCAGACGTGAATGTGTCGATTCATCGTCCGGGAACGGAATTTGGTACGAGGGCGGAGATCAAGAACGTCAACTCTATTAAATTTATCGCATCAGCCATTGGATTTGAGATAGATCGTCAGATAGATATTCTGGAGTCAGGCGGAGTGGTGGATCAGGAGACGCGATTGTTCGAGCCTTCCACTGGAAAAACGCACATGATGAGGTCGAAGGAAGATGCTCAGGATTATCGATATTTTCCGGAGCCGGATCTTCCGCCGCTTGTTCTAGAGCAGTGCAGAATTGACGAAATTCGCAGTACGATTCCGGAACTTCCGGACGCGAAAGCCGCCAGATTGCAGCGGGAATTGGATCTTCCTCACTACGATGCGTCGCTGATATCATCTGAAATGGAGACCGCAAACTACTACGAGGCGGCGCTGTCTCACTTGCCGTTTGGTGATAATGAAGCGGCAAAAATGCTGTCCAACTGGATGCTGGGAGAATTGTTTTCGTATCTAAACAAAGATGGAAAAGCCATCGCCGATTGCAATATATCTCCGAAGGATCTTGCTGAATTGGTTGTGCTCATAAGAAGGGAAGTCATTTCCGGGAAAATAGCCAAGGAAGTGCTGAAGCTCATGTGGGATAGTGGAAAGTCCGCTTCTGTCACGGTTGAAGAAAACGGACTGCGGCAAATAACGTCCGTTAGTGATATAGAAAAGTGTCTGGTTGGTATTCTTGAAGAACATCCGGACAAAGTTGCAGAGTATAAAAGTGGAAAGGAAAAGCTGTTTGGATTTTTCATTGGCCAGGCCATGAAGAAAATGCAAGGTAAAGCGAATCCGCAAGTGTTAAACGATACATTGAAGAGGTTATTCGAAAAATGAAAAAGAAGACAGAAGACGACCAAAAGAATTCCGGAAAGGATCATGAGTCTCACAATTCCTGTAAGCATAAAGATTGCCTATGCGGAAGCAACAAATGCCGATTTCGCTGTGCACTTTGTGTGATTGCGCTACTTGTGATATGCGTAATTGGTGAGCATGTGTATCGTTCCACTACCAACGTGCCATCCGTGCCATTAGTCAACGTGGCGCCGGATTCGTCTACACAGGCTTCTACTTCAGCATCGCAAACCCAGAGTGCTCCTGGTACAGAATCGGATGTTGCTCCAGCGCCCGGCGCGACGTCGGATCCAATTACTCAGGCAGATTCCACTGCAACTCCGCAACACATTTCGGAAGACAGTGAAACATTAGAGCCTGTGGAGCAACCACCTGCAAGCGAAGCAAAAGATGAGACTAGCGCCACCACGCTGGGCGAAATACTACAAACTCCAGATGAAAGAGAAATATTAGAGCAAAAACTGCAGACAGCCGGTACCGCAAACATTGATGAGCTGAAAAAGACTGTCTCCATTCTTGAGGAAGAAGTAAAAAGGCTAGCAGTTTTCGAAAAAGAGCTCAAAAAACTGTCTCCTCTTGTGGAAGAAGTAAAAAAACTGCCAGAACTTAAAGAAGAAGTAAGCAAATTATCTGATCGCATAGGTAATTCATATGTGAAAGCTGTAGATGCGAGAGATCAGTGGAAAATCTGGATTAATTTAAAAGATAAAATGGAAAAAGATGAAGATTTCTCTGATGAACTCGAGCGTTTTCGCTCGGCTTTTGCCGGAGACAAAGAATTGACTGCTTTGGTGGAGGATTTGGTCAGTGGAGCGACAGTGGGAGCCAACAAGGAAGAAAAAGGCATAATTGGAACATGCAAAAAATTTATTCGTAAAATTATAAAAGTAAAAAAGATCAATCAAGCAAAACTATCTGATATTTTGGGATATGTTCTTTCGTCGATGAAAAAATAGTATGGTAAGAGACCGCTGCATAATTAGATGTTTTTTGCAAGAGCTAGGAGGAACGCAACACAGAACCGCAGTGTACTAGATGTATATGAGGATTCGAGCAGCGGATCTGACGAAGCCAATTGCGAAAAAGAGCCATTATGCAGCGGTCTCTGGTAATGCCGCTTAAAAAGCGCGCCCACTCCTTTTGTCGTGCTTGCAAGCACAGCGTGCGGCGAGAATCCGGAACTTTCAAGGATTTTCGGAGTCCTCGACTGCGCTAGGGATGACGGTAATTTTAGTGTTTTTTGTCATCCAGAGATACTCGTGTCGTTGGAGCGCGTAGCGCGGCGTAGGGACCCAGCTGAAAAAATCCTCATTCTAAACTTGATTTGATGTATATGGAATCTCATCGAAAATCATGAGGCTGTTGTTGAGCTCCAGGAAAAAGTTCTTTTTTATGCGCAAATCCTTGCCACCCCAGCAGTTTGTAGAAACCCTGAAATTTTCGAGTTTTGGGATTTCCCGATGCACGCAGGACCTCTTCCACCAGATGCCACTTTCCCACAAAAGCGTTAAAAATCGCCAAAATCACAAAAATTTTCAACCATTAACGGAAATTTTATCATTTTCTGATATTATGGTACCTGGTGGAGAGAGACTTGCGGCGCATTTTTCTATAGATCAACTCAAAAATCAGAGCATCGCAGAACTCCTGGGGTGTTAAGGCGCAAATCTGCAGAAAGTTATTGATTATATTCATCAACTAATGTATTTATATGGATGGATTGCCTCTGTGGCGGAACTGGTAGACGCGATAGACTCAAAATCTGTTGTTCGTAAGGACGTGCTGGTTCGATTCCGGCCAGGGGCACCATTACTGAAATCTTAGATCACAACTATACACAATTTAACTGTGAATGCGGATTCTTGTGCGTGGATCCCTACTACGCCACTACGTGGCTCTGAATGACGAAAAGCGCTGAAATCACCGTCATTCAGAGGCCAAAATGGGTATAGGAATCCATGAACAAGAGAATCCACATGCTCATTTTGAATGTGTATGGGGAGAGGGCTTAACATTCGCCGCACGATAATGATTATCTGAGCTTTGTATTATATACACTGGTATACCTCCTGGATTCGGAAATTCGTGAAGAATTTTTCCAACTTCTGCTTGATCTCTTCCTTCAACAAAGACAAGATGCAAGTTATGCACAAGAGCTATCGCATCTGCTATGCCTCCTCTCGCGTGAGCGTCTGGGTTATTACCATCTAGTGGAGCAACCACCAACCAGTTGTCATAATTTGGCCGATTGTTGAGAAAATCAATATATGCCTCAACAGCTCCTGATGTCTCCTCAGCCATGGCGGCATCAATAGCGGTAAAGTTGTCAGCGCGTCTCAGGGCTTCAAGAGCGTTCAGATCCAGTGTTGTTGTGGCAAAAAACGCTCTGATCTCGCCACCAACGAAACGCGCTGTCATTTCTTGAGCAATTAGGTTTCGCACTTGCTGCGCATTCTGTTGCTCCTTCAGAGCAGTCCTAACCCTATTTAGCAGAAGCGCTCTATGTTCACCTGTCCGAGAACGATCGTATTCATGTGCATCCCGGTGAGCTGGATTTATTCCATAGTATATTGCATGATAGCCGCAATCTCCAATAGCTGGAACTTCAACTTCCTCCAAATCAAGAGGATTTTGACTGTCAAATACAGGAATAATAGTACCTGTCGCCTCATAATCGCGTAGTCCCAATATTGAATCAAGACTATAGAAAAGAGGTGGATAAAATTTGCCTTGTCGCAGAAATGTTTCTGTACGCTCATGTACATCGGCATTAGAATTGTTTTTGTTCAGATCAACAAGCGCATCAATTACACACGAAGTGACACCATCTATATCGCGCTCATCGTCGTCAGACGCCTCTTCTAACAATCTAGACAATGCATACACAGCGGCTTCGCGTACGTTGTCATCGAGATTTCTCGCCAAATGAACTAACAGATCAACAAGTCTCCTGGTATCAACAATGTTCTCTTCTGACAGCTCAGTCAACATACAAACAGCTGTCTTGCGCATCTTATGATCGTTTTGTGATAGATAAAATAACGTATCGACAAAGTTCTTGGGGTCGATGTCTTCGCCGCATAGGCTTATTACCCTTCGCAAAGCACGTATAGCATCCTCTCGAGCCTGAATATCAGCAGAAGTGCTTAGCGACTCGTGAATGAGCTTCTCAATAAACTTCGCCACACCCTCCTTATTGTGATTTTGCAAAGCCCACAGAGCGTTAACACGCTCATCAGCATCAAACTTCTTATCGGTGGTCGCATGAGTTAGCGTACTAATAATGTTTGCTGTATCAAAATTAGGACCGGCGTCTAGCACACCCGCTAAAGCACATATAGCGGTTTGAAACACCCAGTCCTCAGGATCATTTTGCGACAGATGTATTAGCTTGTTAGCAAGAGCTTCAGTGGCAAATTTAGGGTTCACTTTCACCATTTCATGCAGGGTATCGGCTGCACGTAATCTCATATATTTGCTTTTGTGATCAAGTAAGGGGAATAAGGTTTCATAGAGCCCATCGGTAGCAAATTCACGATACGCCATCACCATGTTCCCCACGGCCAATATAGTCAGATAGTGGGGTTTTCTATGCCTAATAATCTCGAAAAATAGCGCATCAAAAATCTGTTGGGCAAAACTAGGAATTGCTCTTGCTACGTCCACTAAAGATGATGCATAAAAGCCGCTCTTGCATGAATAGTCGCCATTGTAATCACCATGTTGAAGAATTAATGTCCTAACAAAATTGCCCGTAACAAAGCCAGGGTTTGTTTTTACAATACGATTCAAAAGTTTCATGGCTTCCTCGGTCAAACATACACCAGTATCACTAAACAAAGTAGGTAGTGTATAAAGAAGATCTTTTGTTGCTAATCTAGGATTGCGTCCCACGATAGCATTTAAAAGCATTAAAGTCTTCTTGCACACTTTGTAAGATGTCTCGTCTTCATCATCCTGACCCGTAATCCAAACAGAACCTGACACATTAAGAAGGTTAACTAAAGCGGGCAGATCAACAAAATTTATCGCCCCCCAGGTAGCAAACCTTTCTTTTGTTAATGTTTCCAATTCATCGGCGGCGGCAGAGCGAGTAGCTTCGTTACCAAGCTCACGAATAAGATTGTTAACAAGGAAAGTTGCCAGCTCGGCTTTTTGATTGGTGCAAAATGGAGCACCGCGCGACATAACGTCTACAGATGCATGCAGCACAATAGAAGTTATGGATACAGGGCTACCATCATGCCTTGTCACGGCCACCACATCAGGATCACCTTGATGTGATCGAAGGACTAAAACCGCTAGTTCCGCCGCAGCACATTCACGTCCAGTCGCTCCCTCTCGTCGTGACATTGCCAAAAACCCATATTTCAGCGCTATTCGTGCTATGTCATTATTTGTAACAGTAAGTTCTAGCGCGTTTCTTGTCTTCAAAAAAGCATTAACAGCTCCAAATGCTGCTGCAGCGCCTGTACTAACTTCAGCCCCTACAAAAAGTGGTCTTTCCGTCCCGGGAACCAACTGTAGCATTTGACGTCCCTTTAAAAAATAAGCATGTTTTGTCCATAGATAATGTTGCTTGCACATTGCAATCAGTATTCTAACTTTCTCCGAATCATATCCAACAATCTTCCCTAATTTTAGAATGATATCCCGTTTCATCCCCGTCAGCCCATTACTGATATCATATGGTTCCAGCTTATCCATAGCGGACGTGAAATCAATGGCTGCAAGCAACGCAACCGAAGCAACCAACATTTTTTTCTTCATTTCAAAAAACCTCCGTAGTTATAAATACACCACACACATTTCGCAAAAAATCTTGTTGATTTTAAGTAAGTTTCCCAACGCACATCGAATAAAAATATACATTATATTTACGCTATGCGCAATACATGTGCGCGCATTTTTTTGTGTTTCTAGATTAAATATTTTTCAATTTCTTGTTAGGGATATATTCCCCACGGCGTCCACCGTCGATTGGAGTGCCTTGCCAACGTTTTAATACAGCACTAGCTCACGGAAAAGTCCGACGCTTTTAACGACCCGTCTTGCCCTTGCTATGCACAACGTGTTCCGTTGATAGTTCCGCTAAAAATCTGGACGGCAGGTTGGATTGCCACTGGTTGTACACTTTTTTGAGTATGATACGTATTTTAAAAATAAAATTCGTATTTTTAACGAATCGTCAACATGTTTCTGCAACAATAAGATATTACATAAAGAGGAATAGAAAAATGAGACATATTTTGATATCGAGTTGTTTATCAGCCGTGTTTCTGTTGGTTGATTTTAGTGTGGAGGCAAGTGGAGATGCATCTCAAACTTCTACAGAGACTGCTACACGCGAGGATTCATCCAATTCTCCATCAAATTCTGGAACTTTATCTAGCTCAAGCGCCTCATCTGCTTCTGGTTCTTCGTCTAGCTAGAGTGTTCCATCTAGTTCAGGAAAACAAATCAGACAAGCAATAACTCCGGTTAGATCGCTTAAATCAAACTCAAAAATATATGAACGAACTGAGAGTGCAGGCAGGGCCATTTATACTGTAGATGAATATCAAGAATTAGTGGAGAAATTTTACGCGCAAAATCCTACACTAGAGCATTCGAAAAACATTGGAGAAAAAATAACAGTGCCAGTTGATAAAATATATTATCGTATCGGTGAAAAACTTGGTTTTAAGAGGTATATAGTGGATGGAAAGGAAAGTGAAGAAATTCCCACTATAGACTTATCGTGGCAAAACATAAGGCGAGTGTTTAAAAAAGAAAAGGGCCAGGTTCAAACAGACAGAGCAGGTCGCTTGAACGCTATAATTAAAGCTACAGAAAGAATTATCACCGCAGATGACTTTCCAGAAAAACTACCAGAGGGACAGGTAGCCCGAATAATCGACCTTTGCCTAGAAGGAGAGGAAAAGCTCTTTCACTCATCCCACGAGCCCGCTGTGCCAGATTCCGGACCAGTTAACAAGGCTGCTTTCAGGAAGCACCTTGAGTTGATGTTGAAAAACTACACAGGTTTTCAGAGAATCATGTCGATGCTGGCCGTAAGCATATTAAATTCAGAACCGGATAAAACTTTTGTGAATGGGTTCACTAGACTAAATGTTATACAAACACCGAATACTGAGTTAACCGACTACTATGTCCCGGCAATTTGTGGAATAAAAATAAGAGAACAAACTTTAGAAGACGACGATACATATCTAATTTTTCACGAGCTTACACATGCGTATCACGCCATGGTATTGGAAGGAAAAGCGGAACGCTCGAGCTTGCTAAGTGGTTGCTCTGTACCCGCATACTCCTTATTGAATTCAGAGGAAGCGGACTTTGTTGGGCTTTTCTTTCCAACGCTAGTTGAAAAGACAATGAACGAGACCGTAAAAAAAATCGTCGATTGCCTGAACGAACTACTGGGCAACAATACAATAGAAAGCTCTGATCTAGTTGGCAAAAAAGTAGAAAGAATAGTGCCCCCCTACTTCAAGGCGATTATCGACAACGGATTAGGCAACGCCGTATTCCCAAAAGGGTGTACAGATTTTAGCATGAAACAGATGCTAGATCGGGAGACGCTCGCGAGAGCAATCTACGTGCTTGCAACTGCGATTTGTCAAATAAACGAAAATGAGTGCACGTCGCCATGGAGCAATTGCGAGGAAATGTTGACCATAACAGGATTGGCTCCGATAACCGATGGTGAGAACGTATATCTTTTTGAGGACAGGCAAAATGAAGAGATCTACAGAATCAGGCAATGTAGCGAAAAAAATACGCTTGGTAGGCGCAACGAGCAGTTCCGATTTCATTGGGATGTTACAGAAAAACACATAAATTCGCAACTCGCATATGGGCTCTCCAGTTTCTGCATATGTGTAAAATCGAACGGGGGAGATGCTGCAAAAGAAAAGGTAGAGGCACTAAAACGGGTCATAACCACATTAAGAGGAGTAGGAATACTGGCGAAAGACGTTGACGTAGACCAAGAAGTCATAGACACCTTAAAAAACGCAGGTGAATATGGAAAACCGGCAATTATCAATGCACTAAAAGCCGCAGGCATACTGAAAGCAGAAACAGACATACCGCAGCCAGAAAAATTGCGATTCGATTCTGACGATATTTCGACAACTGAGAGATATGACGACGGATTCACGAAATATACCATGAATTCTATGGTAAAAAGTGACTTGTATATTTGGCTGAAAAAGGAACTAGCGAACAGGTAGGGTCGAGCAATGGCGCGTTAGCTGAGATAGCCACGTTTCCATCGCCCGCCACGTCAAACGCAGCGTGCGGATTTCCCGCACTACGCTTTCCTGTTATTTTCGCATCAAAGTTTATGTGA
>BNWJ01000019.1 GCA_025998735.1 Alphaproteobacteria bacterium
GAATGATATGCATAATAAAAGTTTCATTGTACTTTGACGTTTGATTGCTGAGTCCTATACTTTCGACCTGTTCTTCAATTTCAAATGCGGCTTCAGAAACTGGAGCTTTCTTGAGCTTGGTTGCCAACATATAATTGCTTAATATCCGTACCGACAGTCGTTTTGCGTACGGAAATGCCAGCATAAACGCGCAGATAGTAGCAAAATAACAGATAATATCAATGAAGAACAACGACATTCCTATACCTTTACTGATGCTATTTTCATCATGACAAAAGTTCCAATTGAAAATAAAACGATTCCCGACTTGAGAAGTGTTTGCCCCGCACCTGGTTTGATCAACGTTTCCATGTGACTTGGATTAACAAACATCATGATTCCTGCAAAAACAAACGGCAATGCACTTATGACAATTGCGGACATTCTCGCTTCAGACGACATTGCTTTTACCTTTAATCCAAATTCCAATCTTTTCCTCACAAGACTTGATAAATTAGTTAAGATTTCCACCAGAACGCCGCCATTTTCCATCTGAAGCACGAGAGCAACGACTAGGAATCTAAACTCTTCTATGTTTATTCTGTTTGCGGCTTCAACTAAAACTTCATCGGGTTTTATTCCCATATCAAATTTCTGACTTATGGTTCTGTATTCGCTGGCTATTGGATCTATGGATTCTATGCTTACTAATTTTATCACACGTGAAATGTTAAGGCCCGCCTTTACTCCTCTGATCATCATATCGATGGCGTCTGGAAACTGCTGTAGAAAAAGACTTTTCCTTTTGGACGCCTGGGATGCGAAAAAATTGTAGACTAGGTACATGCCAGCAGGCATTCCGGATATTATGCAGATAAAAAAATCTGTAAATTCAAAATATATTAATACGCTCGTGAGCACAACTCCGCTAGCAAGACATATCGCCATGAACATATTGGTGGAAACATCCACTATTCCAGCCTTTTTCATTATTACTCTTACTTTATCAATAGCTGTATCTGCGGAATTTTCAGCCTGTGTACTCCATTCCTCATTTTCTGCCATCATAAATGTTGACATTTTTTCTACGCTCGTTTCCATTAGTGTTTCCCGCTGTTTTGCAAGTATCCTTAGCCTTTTGTCGATTTTTTTTCTGTATAAAGCATCGTTTTCGGATCTTGCAAAGAGCCTCGATAGCAAAAGAAAGCAAAAGAAAGCAACCACAAAGGATGTGGACAGATCAAAAATAGTATTCATCTTCATCAACCTTTCCTTGCTCGACCATCAACTTTTTCATGATCTCAAGTAATTCCTTATCCAGGCCGTATGTGATGGCTTTCTCCAGAAAAGCCGGCTTTTCAGTTCCAGCTTCAAATTTTCCAAAAACGCGATGATCAGCATCTTCTCCCAAAGGAACAAATTTAAACAAATGTTGGTACTCTATATCCCCACGTTCACTAAGCCCTGTGACCTCGACAATTTCCGTGATTTTCCTAGAACCATCATGTAGGCGCTCGGTTTGCACGACCAGATTTACGGCTCCTGCTATTTGGGCTCTAACGATCTCGCTCGGAAGACCAAATCCAGACATCGCCACCATGTTTTCCAAACGAATAAATGCTTCTTTAGCTTTGTTGGCGTGGATGGTGGACATGGATCCGTCGTGTCCCGTATTCATGGCCTGCAACATATCGATACATTCCGTACCGCGGACCTCTCCTATGACTATTCGATCCGGCCTCATACGAAGCGCGTTCTTGACGAGATCGCGGATTGTAATTTCGCCCTTGCCCTCGATGTTAGGCGGACGGCTCTCCAATCTGACGACGTGTGGCTGCTGCAGTTTTAACTCCGCAGCGTCTTCACACGTCACGATTCTTTCTCGGGGATCTATCAACTGAGATAATGCGTTCAGTAGCGTGGTTTTTCCAGATCCAGTGCCACCTGAAACTATGATATTCAAGCCACAGGTGGAAGCAATTTGCAAAACTCTTACCATCTCCTCCGTCAAACTTCCATGAGCAGCCAATCCAGCGAGCGTTATGGCTTTTTTGGAGAATTTACGAATTGAAATCGATGCACCATCAAGTGCGATTGGCGGAGCGACAATGTTAACGCGACTTCCATCTGGCAATCTTGCATCGCAAAGAGGACTCGAGGTGTCAACGCGTCTTCCGACTCTATGGGCGATTCTCTGCGCAATTTGCAAAAGATGTGACTCATCTCTAAATTTCGCCTGAGCCAACCGCATTAGTCCTTTTTTTTCATAATATATTTGGTACGGACCATTTACGACAATATCTGATATTTCTTCGTCTTCCAGCAGAGGTTCCAGCGGCCCTAGACCAATCATATCGTCCACAAGACCTCTGGCCACCAAGATTTGCTCTTTCTTGGTGATCTGCGCTCTTCTTTCCTGAGCAAAATCGAAAACGAAATTCTCTATTTCTATGCGTAACTCTTGCGGAGTCAGCTTGAAAGCCGAAGCCAGATTGATTCTGTTGAGCATAGTATCATGTGCTTCTTTTCTGAACACAGTTAATACCGGAGATTCTTCCGCTGCTCCACTATTTTCACTATCTGCATCATGAGCCATTTATGTCTCCATATTTTATTTGGCAGAGCTGCTTCCAATCCAACCAAGCACAGTACTTTTTATCTTTTCTAGTGGACTTACTTCTTGTTCCTGCAACTCTTCCGTGAGTTGTTTGAGATCTTTTTTCCCCACAAGATCGATGGTAATACTTTCGAGAACATCAGTAAGCGGATTGCTGGAAATAGCTAGTGGCTGACCAATATTTGCAGCTGCCAGCGCTACACCTTCATCCAACGGCATCATATAGTCTATTTTTCTATCGATAACGTTTTCAAAAGATGCATTAGTTAACGCTCCAGCACTTGAGAGCCCAACTTTATTGGCAATTATTACAATTCTGCTTGTCGATTGTTCAGATGCCAAAAATTCCAAAAAGCGAGCAGTGTTTTGTGCGGATGTTATGCTCATCTCAACCATAAAAACGATTGTATCTGCCTTTTTCATGGCTACATTGTTAATTCCAGAAACATTTCTTGGAGCATCCATCAAAACATAGTTAAACTGCTTTTTTATCGAATTTATGAGAGCACCGAATGCCGCCAGATTAAATTCCGTCTCCCGCGCAAGATCTTCCAAACCGCCAAGATAAAACAACCTCTTGTCATACCTTTTTATAATTGTTTCAATGAAATAACCGTCTATTTTTTCAGGTGATTCTAACATATTCAAATATGAATTTTCCGCCTTTATGTCTAGCATTAGGTGCACTGCTCCAAACAGAAAATCCAGATCCATTAACATGGTCTGTTTGAAATGTCTATTTGCCAGTATCCATCCGATATTGATACTTGTTGTTGTTGCTCCTGCACCCCCTACGGAATTCGTGAAATAAATTAGTTTACCTGTTTTCTCATGAGTTTCGAATTTCTTTTCGCTACTTGCATCATCAATGGCCTTTTTCAACAACGTTGTATTTATCGGTTTCACCAGATAATCGGAGACGCCAAGACTCATAAGATCCCTAAATAAACCAACATCGTTTTTGCTTCCTATGGTTATAATATTCATACTAGGAACACCGGAATCGATGATTTTACCAAGATCGCTCATTGGTAATTCAGAATTCGATATATCAACAATAATAGTTTTTGGACTTCTGTTGTTTTTTAAATATTCGATTGCTTCATCTGAAGAACCGTCTATAACTTCGGCATAGCCAATGTTGCTATCCTTTATGAAAGTCAGAATTACTTGTTTAGATACCGGATCTGTTACAAACCCCACTAGATTATGAGGTAAATTATTTGAACTACTTACTGCCATAGACCATACTCCTTATTTAATAAATCTAAACCATTTACAACTTCTGCGTACTAGTACCGCCGCTTGTACTTACTGATGACGACATAGCATCAGTCGCAGCCTTTGTTACCGGCCCCTTATATTTCCTTGGCACAACAAGATCGGCATCATTTGCAATCATTTCTCTCAAATTGTATTTATCAGCAACACCGAACTTGGGTAGATTTTTATTTGTATCCATATCACCTATATATTCTGACCAAGGCGAGCAATCTACCTCCTTAACATCGTATTCCAAAACATCTACGCGAACTCCGCTTTGGGCACCGTCGCACACCGCTGTTCCAGAATAGATAACTCGGCTATTTATGAATCCAGCTTTATACGCAATTGACAGAACTTTGTTCCGAATTTTGTCTTTGATATTATTCTCTATTGGCCTGTCTACGATTATAGCAAAAGATGTGTTATCAATTCCTTTAGCTCGCGAATCACTCAAAAGTTTCTCGATTTTTAAAATATCCGTCTTACTCAGCTCATATTTTTTATTTAACTCAAAAAATTCGGATTTTTTGCTTTCGGTTACATCTAGCTCGCAAACTTCCGGAACATAACCATCATCAACTTTGTATTGCTTTTCACATCCAACCAATAGCGCAAATGCAATAACCAAAGTGGTTACACCACTGGCATTTATTCGTGCTGATTCTGTTTCAATGCAGAGAACGCCCGTATTGCCGGCACTCTCATCTTTAGTGTGTATAAACATATAAACCTCTTTTTGTTACTTCATCATCTAAGGGAAAATCCTGCGCCACTTCCCTTAACGGAAACTCCTGCGCTACTTCTTCCTTTCTTTCTGTTTTTGTGAAATTTCCTGGTCAAGATTGATTCCAAAGGAGAATATAATCTAGGAGCCATTTCAACAGGAGTTTTCAATTTCTTTGAAGAAGGTTTCACTATGTAAGGCGTAACAATAATCACAAGTTCCTTCTCTGTCTTTTGTACAGCGTTCTGGCGAAATAACGATCCAAACAGAGGTAGATCAGCCAAAAATGGAGTTTCAGAAGAAGTGGAGTTCTGAGTTGTCTGGAGCAAGCCTGCTATTGCCAGACTCTCGCCACTTCCCAACTCCACAGTGGTCGAGACTTCTTTAGTCGTAAGTGCCGGAATTCCGGTAGAACCTGGTGCTACGGTGCTAACTTTAGGAGTAACTTTTATGGTAATTCTGTCTTCCGATATAACCACCGGCGTAAAATCTATGGATGTACCCCACGTTTTGAATTCTGTTGTAGCGGCACCGCCATTAGGCTGAGTAACAAGATATCCTTGTTCTCCACCAGATTGAAACGTCGCACTAGTACCGGACATAGCCACCAACGTCGGCTCTGCCAAAATAGATGCAAAAGACTCGTTTGCTAAAGCATCCAGCAGTCCAGAGAGTCCACTTTTTCCACCTACATGCGCCACCCAACGTCCACCTTTTATATTTGTGGCCAAAAGTCCGCCCTCTTTGGCCATTTCTTCCCCCGTTGCCGCTGTGCCCAAAAAGGCGCTCGAATCTCCAGCTACAAAGCCATAGCTAGTACCTGCCACATCTTTGCTGGCTGATATTGCTCTCCAGTTAATCCCCAAGCTCTTGGTCAACTCTCTGGTAACTTCCGCAATTTTTACCTTTAACAGAACCTGAGTAGATGTTTCGATTGTCAATTTGTTGACAACTTTGGCCTTGTCAACAAATCTTCCGACGATTTCCATTACATCTGAAGCGGTTTCCGGCGAAGGCACTCTCCCTTTTACAATTAACGAACTGTCTATGGACATCAATTCAACGCTAGTATCCGGATACATCTCGCTAATCGCTTCTTTAATTGTTTCCAGCGGATATGTGACACGCACCTTGCAATCGACCAGAGCTCTTCCGTCTCTAGAATTTATGACAAGACTCGTAACTCCCGCGGCCAACCCAATAACGTACAGCGAATTATCGTTCAGCATCTGAACATCGAGAACCGTAGGATCCGGAATGAATATTTCTTTGATTTTTTCATTCAATTTTATGAAATTTACGGAATTTATTTCGATTTCCCTGATTATTGCTTTGCTGATGCGTAGTTCTTCCCTTTTTCCTTTATTCTTTGTTGTTGGAGTACCTTTGGCTTTCGTCACCGGTGGCGCGCCTTTGGCCATCACTTGTTTCTTCTTTGGCTTTTTTTCAGAAGGTATGTCTTCATTCTTCTTTTCATCTGCCTTTTCGTCCTCCTTTTCATCCTCCTCTTCCTCTTCCTCCTCTTCTTCGTCATCACCATCTGAAATAGCCTTAACAGCGTCTTTGCTATCATCGTTAGGAGCAGCATTAATATCGGCAACAAAGAATGAAAGCGCAATAATGCCTATATAGACAAAACACATTTTTCTCATGACACGACATTCCTCATAAAATTGAGGATGCGAGTTTTTTTGAACTGGATTCCTACGCCGCTGCGCGCCGAACATGCGTTATGTATATACAAAATTAAATTGAGAATATGGATTTTGTTCCACTGGATCCCTACGTCGCTACGTTCCCCTGGATGACAAAAAACGCTAAAACTACCGTCATACAGAGACACTTGTGTCGTGGCCCCGAAGGGGCGTAGGAATCCAGAAAAAAGAAACCCCAACTTCTCATCTTGAATATGTATCATTACTATATATCCTCTGTCGCAGTACCAGCACTTGCCGAAGCACTTGTACCATCGCTAACGTTACCGTCCTTATCAAACTTTACTTCTTGAGGGGTTAATTTTTTATAAATCATGACTCTTTTCTCTTCTCCGTTTTTCGCTTCATCTCCAAGGACTTTCCCAGAAACTATCTCATAGTTTCCGTTCCCATTCTTGGTATTTGATGAAGATCTCTCCAAAGACTCCACGATTTTATTGCTTGGGAATCCAGCAACAGCATTCATATTATCAATCAATAATTCGGCATTGTTACTATCCGCTTCATGGCGTTCCCTGGTTTCTATAAGTTTTTCAGTTGAACTCTGACGATTTACGTCAAGTATATCGTTCATGAGCATTTCTGCATTCTGTGATTTATCATCTTCCTGTGCTTTCTTCTCCAGCAGTTTTTCAGTTGAACTCTGGCGATTTACATCAAGTATGTCATTCATGAGCACTTCTGCATTCTGTGATTTATCATCTTCCTGTGCTTTTTTCTCAAGTAGTTTTTCAGTAGAACTCTGACGATTTACATCAAGGATATCGTTCATGAGCACTTCTGCATTTTGTGATTTATCATCTTCCTGTGCTTTCTTCTCCAGCAGTTTTTCAGTAGAACTCTGGCGATTTACATCAAGAATATCGTTCATGAGCACTTCTGCATTCTGGGATTTATCATCTTCCTGCGCTTTCTTTTCCAGCAGTTTTTCAGTTGAACTCTGGCGAGTTACATCAAGTATGTCGTTCATGAGCATTTCTGCATTCTGCGATTTATCATCTTCCTGCGCTTTTTTCTCCAGCAGTTTTTCCGTGGAACTCCGACGAGTTACATCGAGTATGTCATTTATAATTGAGCTATCTCCGTCATTGGATTCTTCAAGAATATCCTTGTTCAATTCACTTTTATCAACTTCTTCATCCTGACTGCGAACAGAAATTATTATTCCCGATGAACTTGCTTGATTTATCATTGTTTCAACCATATTTTCTTTAATCTCAAGAGTAACGTTTTTGATTGTCTGGCCAATTGTATGCTGAACTGTTTGAGTAATGTTATCTAGGAATCCATCGTTCCTCTTTTCTCCGTTTTTTTGTCTGCTACCCGCAATAGAACCGTCAATTGCAAATACTTTCAAAGCTTTATACTTGTGAGTTTTTACTCGATCTCCTTTACGTTCCATAATTAGCACGTCAATCAAATCACCGGGCACTAACATAACGGTGGACACACTTGATTTTTGATCAACTACAAACGTAACAGCTCTCATCCCTTTTTCTATGATAGTTTTCTTAATTGCTTTCGCTCTTTCTTCCTCTTCTCTTTTTTTCTTTTCTTCCTCCTCTCTTCTCTTTTTTTCTTTCTCTTCCTGTTCCTTTCTTTTCCTTTCGGCTTCTGCTTTCTTAACAGGATCCTCAGCATCCAGCATTCGGATCAAAAGAGGAATACCACTGGGAATATCAGTCTTCGCCCACATTCTCATGGCATTGCTGTAATCGGCTCCGTTATTCAGGGGGACATTATCTTTATTTTTAGCGATAAAATAAGGTTGCATATCATCTCCCGGCCATTTTTTCCAATCGCAATTGTTGGTAGATATCTTTTCATCTTTTTTGATATCCTTGGACACGACAAGCACAAATACCTCAATGGATTTCTTCTTTGTTTTATCCTTAGCCATGAGTGGAATATCCGGCATGGGGACTTCTTCTTTTACCTCCTTAACAGGTGCTGAATTGACTGGTATCAGGAACCTAACGAGACATGTAATTACTAGTGCGATAATAGATGCTAAAGCTATTGGAATTAGATCTTTCTTACTTTTCATATCATCAACACCTAGATAACAAAACCTCAGTTATCACGCATAATCCACCGCAAGATAACGCTATTCCGTATGGTATTTCTTGTTTCAGTGCGCTTTTGGGATATTTGCTGATGGAAACACTTTTCCTGTTGACCTTGCTTAACGATGGCAGAACAATTTTTAAAAACCGAAACTCTTTTTTTTCTTTATAAAAAATACATAGCCAGCTTATCATTCTTTTCCTAAAAAAGAGTATTTTGGAGGCAAATAGTGCATAGATGACGGATAACAATACTCCGGACACGGAAACGCCAATAATAAATTGATATATGTTGCTTTCCGAAAATAATAGCAACGGAAACAAGAGCTTTACGTCTCCTCCACCGATCATATTTAGCCTATTTAGAACGCAGGTAACTATGAGCATTCCAATTGCTAATGAAATTCCCTGCGTAAAATTGCCTCCTGAAACACCAAAAACACAAGAAACAGCGTACAGGCTCAGCAGAAATACCACGATCCCGTTTTCTATCCTAAAAAACAAAAAATCGTTGATACTTACTATAAGAAGCGTTATTCCAAACAAAAACCATATAAGCAATTGAAGCACCATAATCAAACAAACATCTAATATTTGATGATAATCTTAGAATTATGAAGAATGTGTTAATTTACAGGAAGAGCGGCGAACTATTCGATTACACATTAAGGATGAGAGGTGGTTGCACCACAGGCATTCCTTGCAAGACAGGCATTAATAGCCTTGGTGATACCAGAATCGATACATATTCTCTACTGCACAGATTATTCTGGGACATCTCTGATTTCCTTCCGGTTGTTTTCGTTATTTAATTCCGTTAAGCTATTACGCGATTCTTGTCTAAAATAAACAAGGTTGAGTTTTTTTTCAAGATGCTTTATAAGATTCATAGAGGTATTGTCATGAAATACGAAAAAAATAGCTCATTGTTAGGGGAAAACTACTTAACATATAGTGTTGCGCAACTAAAAGGACGACGCTTGCGTATGGCAAGAGCTCTCACTGGGTTTTCTCGTCAGGAATTCTACGAGAAGATAGGTATTGCAACATCAACGATAGATACGTGGGAAAGCGGAAGAGTTGAGCTTACCGAAAAAAGCGCAGATAGAGTCTGTGGTGCCCTAAGAAAGGTAGGTATACATTGCGCCAGCGAGTGGCTATTAACCGGCAATGGAGCTCCCCCAAGGCTCATGGGCAATCTTGAAAAATCAGTGTTTCTTCATGATAGCTCTCTTGCCCTAGAAAAAAATAAAAATACAATTGAAGATATAAAAAATGAAAAATCATTCCAATTTATAGATAAAAACATAAAACGCGAGTTAAGCTTCTTCACAAGCCTACATAAAAACGCAATTTTTTATATTGTGGATAATGATTTTCTGAATTCTAGGTTTAAAGTTGGCGATTGCGTGGCTGGCATAAAAGAAGATGTTAGTCATTTAATAAATAAAATAATTATAGGTGTAGAGCCCAATGGGAATACGTTGCTCTGCAAACTAACGGATATAATTGGCACAGAATGCGAGATATTTTTAAATTCCAGCAAAGAAAGATGGCGATGTTGCCTGGTAAAAGCAGCCGAAGTTATTTGGCATAGAATGTCTCATCGAAGGTAGTGCATACTCTCCTGCACAAGTCAACTGTGTTTATAGAAAAAAATCTTTGCGAATTAAAACGTTGGAAGATGCCGTTATGGACGCAGTAAATGCTAAGTGAAGGTGGTATAGTCGTTTATGACTCTTGCGCTGATGGATGTTTGGAGGAACTCGTCGATTTCTCCGTCTAGTATTGCAGACACATTGCCTTTTTCGAATCCGGTTCGCAGGTCTTTTACCATTTGATACGGCTGCATGACGTAGGAGCGAATTTGGTGTCCCCATCCGATGTCGTTTTTATCAATAGCATTTAGTTTTTCTTCCTTTTTTCTCAATTCCAGTTCGTACAATCGAGATCTCAGCATATCGAAGGCCATGGCGCGATTTCGATGCTGGGAACGATCGATCTGACACTGAACGACTATTCCAGTCGGAATATGCGTAATGCGAATGGCGCTATCGGTTTTATTGACATGCTGTCCGCCGGCTCCGGACGCGCGATAGGTATCGATGCGCAGATCGCTGTCGATTATTTCTATATTTATCGAATCATCAATTACCGGATACACACCAATGGACGCAAAGCTCGTATGTCTGCGGGCGTTGGAATCAAACGGCGATATTCTAACCAAGCGATGAACTCCGGATTCGCTTTTCAGCCATCCGTACGCCTTTTTCCCTTCGATTTTCATGGTGGTAGATTTTATGCCGGCTTCTTCTCCTGGACTTTCTTCGATTATTTCGACGGAGTACTTGTGATCTTCTGCCCATCTGTAGTACATGCGCAGCAGCATTTGAGCCCAGTCTTGCGCTTCGGTCCCCCCTGCTCCAGCGTGTACTTCCAGATAGCAGCTATTTTGATCTGCATCACCGGAGAAAAAGCATTCAAGCTGATAAATCCTCATGAATTCGTGAAGCTTGCGAATATCGGTTTCCACTTCTTCGATGGTGGACTCGTCATTCTCATCTTCTGCCATTTGCAGCATGATTTTCAAGTCGGAAATATCTGTTGCTGCTTTCTTGAATTTATTTAGCTCGCTCTCTACACTGGATTTCTGCTGCATTACAGACTTAGCCACCTCTGGATCCAGCCACAGATCCTCGGATTCACTAAGTTTAGACAGCTCGTTTAGTTTATTTTCCAGCGAATCCGGGTCAAAGAAACCTCCGGAGCAAATCAAGCGTATTACCCATTGATTCGAATACTTTTCTTATTTCTTCTTTCATTTTACCTCGACTTTATCTTTCGGATTTTGCTTCACAAACATTATACCAACTGCCGCCACAAACGTAATAGCGCCATTGACAGTGAGAGCCACATCTGCGCCGTGTCTGGTCCACAATTCCCCCATAAGTACGTTTGAAACGCATATTCCAGCGCTGTAGACGAGATTGAAGATCCCAATGGAAGTGCCCTTTATTTGAGGAGGAGAGTAATCCGTCACCATGGCATAGAAAGTCCCCTGAGTTGCCCCCCAGTGAATTCCGTAGATGGCCGCTCCAACGAATACATGCCATATTTCAGTTGCAAGAGCCATAATCATGCAAGACGCCATCATCATGCAGAAACCAAATGCCAAAAATATTTTTCTCTCGTGCCTATCCGACCACGATCCGACGATTTTCGACGTGGGAGCATTGAACAGATACATAACGGCCAATATAAGAGGTACATACTTGAGGGATAGCCCAATTTCCTTTGCCCGAAGAGCCAGAAATGCTTCACTATACCTGGAGCACATGAAAATAAAACATATGAGCATGTAATACCAGAATTTTGAGCCCAACTGTTTGACATCGGACATCTTTATGGGAAAGCCTTTCCGATCTTTCAGACGTGCTATGCCTGTCGGCTCTTTGATGCAAAAATATATTAGGAGAACTGAAAGAAAAATTGGAATAGATGCTATCCAATAGACGAGTCTTATGCTTTCAGACGAGTCTCCAGTGCAACTGGCCAATATAAAAACGCAAGCTACGGAACCAACTAGAGATCCAACGTAGGCGAAACTATTGCGTATACCGTAGCTATCGCCTTTTACTTCCCTAGGAGCACAATCTGCAATGAGCGCATCCCGGGGAGTATCCCTCAGACCATTGGTTATTCGTTCCAGAAATTGAGCGGTCACATAAAGTCCGAGCCCCTTTGATATGGCAAACATTGGCTTTGTGAATGCGGCACACAGATATCCTATCAAAATGAGAACCTTGCGTTTTCCAAGCCAATCACTGAAGACTCCTGAGAACAATTTTACCAGGTATGATATAGACTCTGATAGTCCTCTAATGTATCCCACAGCAGCCGGAGTAGATCCCAAAACATTTATGACGAATTCCGGAGTCAGAGCCGTTATAACGACCGCCGCTGAATTGGAAAAGAAACTGACCAATCCCAATATCCATATGGTTTGGGGGATTGAAACTTTTCTATTATCAGGGTTATCATCTAATGACATTGATGGTTCCACAGTTAAAGCTGCTGGCTATCTTCTAGCATACAATTGGATATTTTGGTAGCTAGAATCAAAATATTTTTTACAATAAGATCGGCATGTTTACTTTTTCTTAACTTGCGAATGATACCCTATTATGCGACAATGACGTGCGAAAAATCGGAGTATAGCTCAGTCTGGTAGAGCACAGCCTTCGGGAGGCTGGGGTCGGAGGTTCGAATCCTCTTGCTCCGACCATTGTTTATAATGGTCGTTGGTCGCTTTTGTAATTGGAGGATTAGGATCGTGTTGAAGAAAAAGGGATTACTGTGTGCGATTAGCTTGGGGATAGTGACTATATTTGCGCTATCTTATAAGTTTTATCACAAAAAGGCCACCATAGATGTGGAGCAAGCTCCTCCGGTTACTGTGACAAAAGCTATTATGGGCCCTGTTACACGGTATATAAATGCTCTTGGGACCCTGCGTCCATATGATTTCGTGCAAATTAAGTCTGAAGTTACTGCAGTTATTTCCAAGATTCATTTTTACGAAGGAAGTTATGTGCAAAAAGGGGATATCCTGGTAGAAATGGATGATTCTACGGCCCGAGCAGAATTGCTGGAAGCGGAAGCACTGTATCGTAAGGCCAAAAGTGAGTTTGATCCCATAGAAAAGCTTGCCGATAAAGGTGTGGCTGCCATACAAAAGAGAAATACCTTAAAAGCCGAAGTTGATAACGCTGAAGCGCGAGTCATGTTATGCAAAAGCAAGCTAAGCAAACATAAAATATATTCTCCATTTGGTGGCATTGTCGGACTGCGGGAAATAAGTGAGGGGCAGTACGTGACCAACAACGGCAGCGATAATCTCGTAAAAGTGGTTGATTGTCATCCGATGAAAGTTGATTTCAAAGTATCTGAAGTGGATATAGGAAACGTATACGTCGATCAGGAAGCGAAAATTCTCGTTGGAGGAGATAAAACCCAAGAGTATTCGGCAAAAATAATTGCCATTGATCCGGAATGCGACAAAGCTTCCCATACATTCGATGTTAGAGCTCTGCTAGATATTCCAGAAGATGTTGCTCTGGACTCTCCGGTGCTAAAACCTGGACGTTTCGTGAGTGTAAAAGTAGCTCCGGACGGAAATTCAATGGGAATTGTTATTCCGGAAGGTGCAATTGAAAGGGTCGGAGATGACGATTATGTCTATAGGGTTGTGGAAGGTATGGCCGTTAGAACTCCAGTTACTGTTGGAATGAGAAAAGATGGCGTGGTGGAAATTATCACCGGCATAAATGTTGATGATGATGTGGTAACAAGTGGGCAGGCCGTCCTTGTTGAGGGAAAGCCTGTGTCTGTGCAGGATGGAGCAACGGATACAATAGCCGATGAACTAAGACAGCATAAAGAGCTGGAGGATAGCAGGAATAAGGAGCTTGAGAAAGCGACTGCTGAGAATACAGAAAGCGCCAAAGCGCCTGAGCAAACCGAAGACAAAGTGCCAGAAGTCGCAAAAGCATCGGAACCAGTTGAAATTAATACGCCTCCAGAGCCCGTTGAGGTCAAAAATTAAGCGTTATGATATGAGTAAGTAACTTTTGTGTAAGCGAGTAAGATAATATGGAAATAACAGAGTTTTGCATTAGAAGGCCGGTGTTTTCTACAGTTCTAACTTTGATGATCGTGGTTTTGGGAATGGTGTGCCAGACGAGACTTCCGGTCAGGAAAGAACCAAAAGTGGAAAGATCTGTAATTTCCGTTGAGTCGGAGTTTATGGGTGCCAGTCCTAAGGTTGTGGAAACACAGATCACAAAAATTCTCGAGAGTCAGTTTGCAACTATACCTGGAGTGGATCTTATCACATCAAATAGCAGCAACGACAAAAGCGAGATAAGAATGGAATTCGCTCCGGAGAGAAATGCAGACGGCGCAGCGTCGGATGTCCGGGATAGAATATCCCTTGCCAAGGGATATTTGCCGCATGGTAATCCGGAGCCTGTCATTAGAAAAGATAGCTCCGATACAGTTGCTGGAATTAACATAGGATTTACCAGTGATCGGCATTCCATAGACGATTTGAGAGATTTCATAGAGCGATATGTCAAATCGAGATTTGAGGTTTTACCTGGCGTTGGTAGAGTCACGTTGACCGGAGGTAATATCAAGACCATGAGAATTTTTCTGGATCCTCAAAGACTTGCTGCCTATGGATATACTCCGTTTGATGTGGTTGATGCGGTTGGCAAACAGCATCTGCAGGAACCATGTGGGCGTCTCATAAGTAAAGACAAAGAATATATGCTTATTCTCAACGGGGAGCTATCGAAACCGGAGGAATTCGATGAGATAGTGCTGCCTGCCAATGGTAAAAATAAAGTTGTTCGCATAAAAGATGTTGGAAAAGCCAAGCTTGTGCCGGACGATATTCGCGAAGGTAGCTGGTTTAACGGAAAAGAGTGCGTTGTTCTTGCGATCACAAAGCAATCGACGGCGAATCCTATAGATTTAAGTATTGCTGTTAATAATGTAATGCCTTCCGTAAGGGAATTTATTCCTTCCGGAAGTAAGGCTGTTCTCGTTATGGATGAAGCAAAAGACATAAATGCATCTATGTCCAATGTCTACAGTGCAATTTTTGAATCGACGTTTTTGGTTATTTTAGTGGTCTTTCTGTTTTTGTGGTCCTTTAGGGCTACACTTATTCCGATTGTTACCATACCTGTTTCTCTGTTGGGTACATTTTCTCTTTTGAATTTGTTTGATTTTTCCATAAACACATTTACGATGCTTGCCATGGTTCTGGCGGTTGGTTTGGTGGTGGACGATGCCATCGTTGTGCTAGAAAATGTGCATAGACATCTGGAAAAAGGACTATCGAAGTTGAAAGCGGCGATTGTCGGTTCCAAAGAAATATGTTTTTCGGTTATTGCGATGACGTTAACTCTATCTGCAGCGTATGTGCCGATAGCCTTGACTCCGGGGGAATTAGGGAAATATTTCAAAGAATTTGCTCTAACTCTGTCTGGAGCTGTGTTGATTTCTGGGTTTGTCGCCATAACACTTTCGCCAATGATGTGCTCTAAACTTATGAGCATAGATCGCAAGAAAAAAGCAGTTGGATTTTGGAAAAAAACGTCCGATCGGCAGGAAGCAGTCCTGAAAAAAATTGATGGCGTGTATTTTTCGGCTCTTAGCTTTGCTTTGAAAAAGAAGCTTTGGGTTTTGGCCATAGGCGCCGTTCTATCAGTCGTAGGTACATTTATTGGAAATCTCTTGCCGTCTGAAAGCAAGCCTGCTGAAGATACTGGATATGTCCAATTTCAGGGCAATGGTCCCAATGGAGCTTCCTATGAATTTATGCAAAAGAATGCGAATCGTATCGACGCAATACTTGCGAAATCTCCAAGTTTAGACAATAGATGGGTGACAGCTGATACGAAAGAAGTAAAGGGATTCATTCAATTGGTCGATTGGGATAAGCGCGATATGTCATCCAAAGAGATTGCGGAATACCTTGCTCCATTGCTCAGGAATATTCCTGGCGTTCCTTGTAATGTCAGTTCCGGATACGGAGATTCTGACAAAGAAATGGTTACGTTTGCGCTCCAAACTAATCAAAGCTACGAATATCTTGTAGAACATGGACACAAATTTATGTGGTCTCTCCAGGATGAAAAGCATGGATGCCCAGGAGTAAAGAATCCTATAAGATCAACGTTGGTACCGCCTCAGCAGGAATATGTCATCGATATAAATAGGGATAAAGCAGCTTCCCTAGGCGTTGACGTTCAGGATATAGTTACCACAATCGGTTATTTTGTTAGGGGAAAGAAAGCCGGGAACGTTCAGCGCGAATCCAAAAGAGATGAAATATGGGTTCAGTTGGAAGGCTATCTCCGGAGAAGTCCAGAAGACATATCGAGAATGTTAGTGAAATCGAAATTGTCAGCAAAGGACAACAGAGACAACGAAACTAAAATGGTCCCCGTGTCAGATCTGATCTCCATTCGCGAGAGATCGTCTCCTATGGGATTAAATCACTACAACCAAATGTTGGCAATTCAGGTTTACGCAGACATAGCAAGTGGATATAACCTGGGAGATACTATACAAAATATCGAAGCATTCAAAGTTAATCATTTGCCGGATACAATACAATTGACGTTTTCTGGAGATACCAAGAGGTTTCTGGAGGAAAATCAACAGATCCTATTTGTGTTTGCGCTTGCTCTGATCTTTGTGTTCTTTGTATTGGCAGCTCAATTCGAGAGCTTCATAGATCCGTTTATCATTATGCTCAGTGTTCCGTTTTCTATTACGGGAGCGCTAGTAACGTTGTATTTGGTTCCAGATTGTACCCTGAACATTTATTCAAAAGTTGGACTTGTGACGCTCATAGGACTTATAACCAAACACGGGATATTAATTGTGGATTTCGCGAATACCATACTTGAAGAAGGAGTTTCTGCCATAGAGGCCGTCAAGAAGGCGGCACATCTGCGGTTGCGTCCGATTCTCATGACGACTTTCGCGATGGTAATCGGCAGTATACCGCTAGCATTAGCGACAGGAGCCGGAGCTGCAGCCAGACGGCAAATCGGATGGTCCATCGTTGGAGGAATGTCGTTTGGAACTCTGTTTACGCTGTTCATAGTGCCAATCGTGTATGTTTTCATGGCGAAGTTTAAGGGGGCGAAGGCTGCATAGAAGTGACCAGCGTGAGGCTGGATCTGTTTACTGCTTTGCTTTTAAAAAGGTGGCGCTGTGTTTTCGATGCTGAAAAGCCGCCCTCAGCGCATGAGTCCGCCCATTCAACAGCGAAGTGCGTCATTTCACGGTCTAAAAAATGAGGATTTTTTGCGAACTATTGTAAAAAGTAGTCTTGAAAAAAGGAGAGTTTTCAGACAAATATAGTCGAACAAGCTGGCGGAAAACTTTGGAATTTCAGCAAAACAAACGCAATTGACATCAAGAAAAAGGCTGGTATTTTCGCCACAGAGGACAAAAATGGGCCGCGTTATTCATGTTTTTGTCTTATAAAGCCAAAAAGACGTGTTTTTTCTTGAGGTCAAACACGTCTGTTTCATTGGAATTTCAGCAATTTTCCCTGATTTGCTCGACTATATTTGCCTGAAAACTCTTGAAAAAAGTCACATTCTGGATCCCTACCCTACGCCACTTCGTTGCTCTGGATGACACCAGTTTGAGTGTTTCGTCGCCAGAGACACTCGTGTCGTTGGAGCGCATAGCGCGACGTTGGGACCCAGTTAAAAAAATCGCGGTAGACGGGGTACGGCTTTGGCGGCCGTCCCCACCCCGCACGGAACCGTGCTGGCGGATTTCCCGCACACGGCTCTTGATATTAGCTTTGGATTTTGCTCCTATGTGCCAGCTTATC
>BNWJ01000020.1 GCA_025998735.1 Alphaproteobacteria bacterium
GATAGAGATAACGGACGTGACGGTAAAAAACGTGATGGTCGAGATGGTAAAAACGTAGAGGACGAGTCTTTTGATAAGAATGATAACAGACGTGACGGTAAAAAACGTGATGGTCGAGATGGTAAAACCATAGATGGCGAGTCTTATGATAAGAATGATAACAGACGTGACGGTAAAAAACGTGATGGTCGAGATGGTAAAACCATAGATGGCGAGTCTTATGATAAGAATGATAACAGACGTGACGGTAAAAAACGTGATGATCAAGATGATAAAGACATAGATGGCGAGTCTTTTGATAAGAACGATAATAGACGTGACGGTAAAAAACATGATGGTCGAGATGATGAAGACAAAAACATAGAGGACGAGTCTTTTGATAGAGATAACGGACGTGACGGTAAAAAACGTGATGGTCGAGATGGTAAAAACGTAGAGGACGAGTCTTTTGATAAGAATGATAACAGACGTGACGGTAAAAAACGTGATGGTCGAGATGGTAAAAACATAGAGGACGAGTCTTTTGATAAGAATAAGGATAACGATGGAAGCAACAAATCTAATAGAAATGGCGAAGATGATCAGAATGAAAATCCCAACGACAAAAATATGAGAGATGGTCAGTCAGATGAAGACTCCGAAAACAAGCAAGACGAAAATTCAAGAGACAAGAATTCTGGTAATAAAAAATTGAAAAACAAACAATCCAGCGAAAATTCCGATGATAGTTCCGAGGATGATTCAAACGAAAACGAGAATGAATCCGATGACAATTCAGAAGAGAATACGGAAGACCAGGATTCCGATGAAGAGGACGAAGATGATTCGGAGGATGAAGAAGATGATGATGAAAATTCCGAGGATGATTCAGAGGATGAAGATGAAGAAAATCAAAAAGATGATCCAGATGGCAATGGCAAGGTTGAAAAGCAACATTCGAAAAAAAAGCAATCTGAAGATCAACATCTTTCCAAAAAAGAAAGGATTGTTAAAAAAAAAGAAAGATCATCTCAAAAAGCTGATAACGAGTCTACAAATGAAAATAATTTATCTTCAGGCGCAGCTGACTTAGGAGATAATGATTGGCAGTCGTCCCGTGACACGACTAATTCTAAAGGATGGATTTCTGATAGAACTCAAAAAGGCTGGTCTTCTTCTGGTGGAAATGAGTGGGAAGTCAAAGAAGATGCAAAACAAAGCGACGGTTGGTTAAGGAGTTGGGAGTTTTGATGACTAAATTATATAAAAAAATTATAATTATTTTGCTGACATCAATTTTTATGCATAGGCTTGCATTTGCCAATGACTCGCCTATTGATGGGAAAGAAACAATAGACGAAATAAAAACAAAGATAACGGGACTTGAAAGAGAAATAGAAGAAAAATATGCAAAAAAAATAGATTTAGATAAATTTAAGAGCAACAATGAAGAGATCATTAGACTTCTAACGGCGGAGCTGACATCCAGCAACTGATACTATGTTGTACGCCTATTCGTAAACATGGTTTTTCTTCAGTGGTAACTATACAAAAAAAGCCGAGGCAATGTAAATTACCTCGACTGGCTCGCCTAAATTCTTCAGATGTTTACAGCTTTACATTATAACAAACAAGTGCACGGATGTTAATAGCTTCTTTCTGTGTTAGCTTACCGCTATCACCATCTATGAACCCATCGCCGTTATCACCACTGTACTCGTTGCTGTTTGTTTTATTCTTGCCAAACCGATATTCAACCTCCAAACGCCCACTCAACCTCTTTGTAAATGCTCTTTCTATACCCAAAGCGACAATCGGCTGATAGGAGGATAAGCTAGTAGTTGATTCCTGAATTTTTTTTCCATAAGTATCATCAGAAGTATCATCAGAAGTATCATCAGAAGAAGTTTCAAGATAATTCCAAGAAGATTTCACATAGGAAACACCAGCCTTAAAAAATGTCAGAATTCCACTATCGCAATCATAGTGTCCCAATCTCAAAGCCAAAGATGGTGACAAACCATTACGCCTAACAGATTCACTATAATATCTGGAAAAAGACGTATCGGCATTATCTAAGGAGGCCTGATCTGGTTCTTTATAAGTCGCGTTTCTTTTAAAATCAAGTCCAGCTTCAAGTGCCAAATATATTGATGTTGCCGACAACTTCTTCCCATACCCCAGAATAATGCTTCCACCTAAGCGCATGGATGTACGATTAAGTTGCTCATCTACTCTTCCGTCTTGATATATGTATGCGGTCTTCTCCCCAGAATCTTCAAAACAAAAACCACCACCGAAATAGAGCCCGTTATGGCACACCAATTCTTCTTCTGCTGCTGCTTCAGTCGCCGATTCCTCAGCCGAAACGCAGGAAACCACTCCTAGCACGGCCGCCAATATAATTACCTTTTTCATTTTCAATCCCCACAAACAAAAACACTGTTTAAGATTAAAGCGATTTAAGCGAAAATACAAACTATGTTTATTGTATATTTGTTACACATTGCCTTTATGTTGCACAAAAACAACAGAATAACGGAGCAATGTTAACTTCTTGCTATCCCATTGAGCTGCTGAAGTTTGAGCTTTATCGCATGGTTCTGAATCATGTATACCAGCCGGTCGCAACTTATCATTGATATGACTGAGCACTTTTGTTTAGGCGATCGTTTATGGGAATTCCCATTCCAACATATGGGATTGACATGACGCATATGCGCTTTGCGTCAGTTTTATCGAGTTCGCGAATCATAGCGAACAAATTGCCGGCCGCTTCTCCAAGATCTCCGTTTCTGCTCAGATTGAGAACATGTAAGCATTCGTTGGAAAATGGTGTTCCGAAAGCCAATAATGCATCTGATTTCTCGGCAGAAGTGCAATTCAATACAATTTCTTTGCTTGTGGTGTAATGTTTTAACCGCGTCGACGGCGTTTCATGACGGTTTTTATCAAAAAACAATCCGCATTTTTCCGAAACTTCCTCTTCTGCAATGGCTCCCAATCTAAGAATCTTTGGCTTATCACTGCCGAGATCAACTATTGTCGATTCAATTCCAATGGGACATTGTCCACCATCAATCACCAGCATGATGCTGGACCAGTTTACTGCTTCGCTACCTGTTGTTGGGGATGCCGACTGTGCTTGCAACGCTGCTGTTGCCTTAGCAAGAGAAAGCGGATCCAATGTCACGTTGGCTGCGGATGTGGGACTGATCTTTCCAGATTGATTTGCGCTTGGGGCGGCAAGAGGAAATGGGAGACGTGCCAGCAGCTCTTGTGCCACCGGATGTGCTGGAATTCTTATGCCGACGGTTTCCAGTCCTGCAGAACATAGCCATGACAATCTTGAGTTTGGTCTACGCTTTAGCAGCATAGTAATTGGACCAGGCAGAAAATGTTTTGATATAAGTAACGCTTCTTTGGTAACAAAAACATCTTCCGATGCCTGCTCCAGAGATCCATAGCACACACTCAGCGGATTAAATTCCGGCCGATGTTTGTATAAAAATATTTTTGCGATGGAGGCATCGTCATAGGCGTTCCCCCCCAATCCATACACGGTTTCCGTTGGAAATGCCACCAGATTGCCATGGATAAGCTCATTTACCGCAAGATCGAGATTCTCAGATGTTGGCTGTATTATATTGTATAACAAAGTCATTTTAGGATCGTTTTCGTAAAGGTTCAATACATATGTCTCATGTCTTAATCCCGCACAATTCAAGACTACTTTTTACATGGTTCGCAAAAAATCCTCGTTTTTTAGGTCGCCACTTGATGCGCCGCGCTGCTGAATGGGCCGTTTGATAAGTCCGCTTGGACAGTCCTTACCGGAGGGCCCACCTTTCATCTTCATCGTACCTTCTCTTGGCGCACCACAAAACAAATTATGGTCTCTGACTAATCGATTTCTCTTATTCTCATGGTGAGTTTGACACGCCCCTTATTGTCGTATCCCAGGAATTGGACCTCTATTTCGTCATCTTCGTTTACGACATCTGTTACCCGCTCGACTCTTTTGTCGGCCATTTCGCTTACGTGAACAAGGCCTTCTTTTGCGCCGAAGAAACGAACAAATGCCCCAAAGTCCATTACTTTAATGACTTTTGCCTTATATATGGCCCCATATTCCGGATCCAAAGCTATTCCGCGAATCATATCCAGCGCGCATTCCGTTGCAGCTGAATTGTTTGCGGCCACTGTGACATTGCCGTCGTCGTCTATGTCGATTTTCGCTCCGCTGCGTTCGATAATCTCCCGAATGACTTTTCCGCCGCTTCCAATGACTTCGCGAATCTTATCTTTTGGGATGACGATCGTCGTCATTTTAGGTGCATTTTCGTTCAACTCAGACCGCGATTCGGACAACGCCTTCGACATTTCCTTTAATATGTGCAGACGTCCAACTTTGGCTTGTCTTATGGCTTTTTCCATAATTGCAAAGCTGATGCCTGTTACTTTTATGTCCATTTGCAGTGCCGTAATACCACGCTCAGTGCCGGCGACTTTGAAGTCCATATCTCCCAGATGATCTTCCTCACCCATGATATCGCTGAGAACAACATAATCGTCATCATCTCCGACAATCAACCCCATTGCTATACCGGCCACAGGGCTTTTCAGTGGAACTCCAGCGTCCATGAGTGCCAGCGACGCTCCGCATACGGAAGCCATCGATGACGAACCATTACAGGACAGAACTTCGGACACAACACGGAGTGAGTATGGAAATTCCTCTTTGGATGGCAAAACGGCGTTCACTGCCCTCCAGGCAAGACGTCCGTGACCTATTTCTCGGCGCCCCGGACTGCCCAATCGGCCGATTTCGCCAACAGAGAACGGAGGGAAATTGTAATGAAGCAAAAAGCGTTCCTTGTATTCACCGCCCAACGCGTCGATTATCTGCTCATCCTGCGATGTTCCCAGCGTCGCGATGGCAAGTGCCTGCGTTTCACCTCGTGTAAACAGCGCGGAGCCGTGCACCATCGGCAATACTGAAACATCAACGGATATCTTTCGTATGTCGTGAGCCGTTCGACCGTCGATGCGCTTCCCAGTAGCAAACAAGCTCTTCCGCACATAATTTGAGCACACATCGTGGAATATGCCGTTCAGCAATTTCTTATCGATTTCTTCTTTTTCTGCAAAGTGCTCAACAATGGAATTCAACACCTGTGACAGCGCTTCATTCCGATCGTGCTTGCATTTTCCTCTATAGGCTTCTTCTATCTTATCAGTGAATCTCTCAGAGATTTCCTTGGTAAGTTCTGCGTGATCGTCGCCCTGCTCCACAACTTCCCACGGATCCTTTGCGCATTCTTCGGCAAGATCGAATATCATATCGATCACCGGCTGGAACGATGCATGTCCGAATTTCAGAGCATTTAGCATCTCATCTTCCGACAGTTCTTTCGCGCCGGATTCCACCATCAGCACACCGTCTCGGGTTCCGGCTATGACCAGATCCAAATCGGAAGCACAGAACGGATTCAATGTGAACTCGCCGTTCTTAAATCCAATTCTGGATGCAGCAATTGGCCCCATAAACGGAATGCCAGAAATCGTAAGCGCCGCAGAAGCTCCTATAATGGAAACTATGTCCGGATCATTCTGGCCGTCATAACTGAGGACGGTGCAAATCACCTGCGTTTCATTTCTGAAATTTGGATGAAAAAGTGGACGAATCGGACGATCAATTAACCGCGAAACCAGAGTTTCTTTTTCGGATGGACGCCCTTCCCTTTTTATAAAACCACCGGGAATTTTTCCAGCAGAATATGCTTTCTCAACGTAATTCACTGTAAGAGGGAAAAAGTCTGTCTCAGAAGACGGCTCTTTATTGGCGACGACGGTACATAACACCGTCGTATTGCCGTACTTAACCATAACAGCTCCAGTAGCCTGATGCGCCAAACGCCCCGTCTCAACGGAAAGCGACCTGCCTCCCCATGTAATTTCTTTTCTAAATATCATTCACTTTTTTCCCTAAAATATTATTTTGAACCATCAATTATTGCGAACTTATTCGCCATTCTCTCATTTTGTTGCGCCATTATAAATCTCCATATTTTCTATATCATCTCCATGCGAATATGTAACCTTGGCTATAATATATCCTCGGTTATTATCAATGGAATTTTCTATGGGAGTTCCAGCGACTTCCCATATCCCTAATGTAGCAACATCCAACACCCCATGTCCTACGGCTCTCATGTAGTTAGACTCTGATTTGCGAGCTACTGCACGATAAACCTCAACTCTTTTCCCATTTATCTCTTCGGTTTTTATCAATTGCATTCCATGAAACAAAAGACAATATTTTGTCTTACATTGTTCAATATCAAAAATCGAGACACCATCATTAGAAGATGCTTTGTAAACAGAACACGACGTTAAAGATAACGCGACCAATACAAAAAATCCCCTCATTTTCTTAGCGCCTTAATCCAAGTGTTTTAATCAGACTGGCATACCTTTCGCCATTGATTTTCTTCAGATAATCCAGCAACTTTCTTCTTCTGCTTACCATAGCCAGAAGACCACGTCTCGAATGAAAATCCTTTGTGTGGACATTCATGTGTTCGCCAACGCTATTGATTCTAGCAGTTAACACAGCCACCTGCACTTCCGGAGACCCCGTATCCCCTTCATGTGTGGCGAATTTATTTATAATCTCTTGTTTGTTTTCAATCGACATCTTTATCTCCAATTAATTTAATAAACACACATTCTAACAGCTTTCAACAAACCGTCGCCAGAAACGAACCCAATTCCCCTGAAGCCACCATCGCAACTGTCGCAAATGCGGACATTCGACGAAGGATATTTCAGCGGCACAGGCAATCCATTCTGAACCTTCTTCACAAGATTACCATCCAAATACAAGGCCGGGATGTCGTCCAGCGGACTTTCAATTGGAGTGAGCAATCCCACAAGCGATGTAGTATCCTCTATTTTTAACAAATTTTCCAGAGGGATTGCGTGCTTTAGCGAAAAAAAACCAGATTTAGTTCTGCGCAGCTCATTTACATAGCACAGAGCCCCAACTTTTGCCGCAATGTCTCGGGCAAGACTGCGGACATACGTTCCCTTAGAGCAAACAAGCTTGAAGGTGGCCACATTTTCTGCTTCGTTACCTCTTGAAAGGTCTACGTGATGCGCCTGCAATGCTGAAACAGACTCTTCAGGAGTAAACGCCCGTGCTGCAAGCACCAAGGAGAAGACGTGGATCTTTCGTGGAGATAATTCGACCTGCTCGCCGTCTCGAACGCGATCGCAAGCTCTTCGGCCTGATATTTTTATGGCGGAAAAAACCGGAGGCATCTGCATTTGCTCACCAATAAAATCTTTGAGAACGCTTTCTATCTCATCCATTGTGGGAATTTTGGTGGATTCTTCCGTTACTTGTCCGTCCTTATCGAGCGTATCGGTTGTTTTTCCAAAGACGACCGTGAATTCATATTCTTTCAGACCATCTTCCAAAAAATGTATGAACTTCCGCGCTTCTCCAACGGCAATTGGCAATACGCCAGTGGCAAAAGGATCCAACGTTCCTATGTATCCGGTTTTACAGCCCAATATTTTTCTCACTTTTATCATGGCGGCATTTGATGACGTACCTGCTGGTTTATCCAAACATAACCACCCGTTCATTTTCGCTATGTCTTGCATTTTGTCTCCCCAAATTCGCTTACTAAAGCAGTTTCGTTTGCTAATGCCTTTTATAACAAGCACATTGTTCCAGAATGCTATTACTGTTTTCGCGAGAAATACATCCCTACAATTACGAAATAGAGGGAATGTTTGAGGTGATAGCGTTGGCATGAGTTGATTTTTTATCAAGTCATTGGAATTTTAGCAAACAAGTTCGCTAAAATTCCAATGGGCTCTCAACAAAACCAACCAATGTCCGTGCTATAGTAAAGCCAGTAAAGGGTCGCTTTAACGGTGGTTGCATGATTATCAGAAGCATAGCTACCTTTGCCGCGATCCTCTAATGGTTTCACTATAGCACACATTCAAGTTTGTAATTTGGAGTAAAAGCACACAAAATTGTGTATTTTATCCATGTCCAGTTTTCAGATCCCAAAACGAATCATTTACTGCGCACCATGTTGCCTCAAAACTCCAGCAATCATAGGACGATTGAGCTCGCGGGCTCTTCTTAACGCTAATTGCAGCGGATTCACAATAAATGCATTTCTTCTGAAAGCATGTGTCGGAAAAGGCCTCAAAGAAATTGCATAGTAGCGCGTAAATGCGGCAACAGTCCCAGCATGGGTTCGGGGATTAGCAACCATGCCAAAAAGAGCGGCCAGCGCTAAAGGCCCTGAAACCGAGGAAATAGCCCTAGCAACTCTAGGACGGCGGAGCGCCTCGGCGTGTCGTAGAGCTTCGTTCAGTTCTTTCAAAGAAATTGCCTTGTTGCTCAAAAATGCACCAACAGTTGTAGCATGGACTCGGTTGTTATTAACCATTTCCATAAGCTGCTGGCCGAATGGCATCATGGCACAAGCTCTATCGCCTCCCGAAATCGCCAACCCAATGCTGGTCACTATTGCACACAAAACTTTGTTACTCATATTTTTCTTTCCTTTCTTAATTAAAACATACGACACGCATTATATATAACGTGTCCCAATCAAAAAGACAAGTGTTTTTATTAATGTGGACCTGATTTTTTACAAATGATTTTCGGTGGAAGCGTAAATGGCTTGTTTTTGCAAGTATGTCTCGCATACGTTTCGGAATGTGCAGTTAGCGCCAGTGCTGCAAGCACTTCTGTACATCAGTAAAAAGCAGCTGGATATTTTTCGCTATTTTTAACGAAATGGAATCTATGATTTTCGCCTGATCAGCGTCGAAGTTTCCCAATACATAATCGGAAACCATGGATTTATATGCAGGACGTCCAATGCCTATGCGTACACGCCAATAGTCGGTTCCAACGATGGAATCAATGCTTTTTAGGCCGTTATGCCCGCCACTGCCGCCGCCTTTTTTGATTTTTATCTGGGAAAACTCGAGATCTAAATCATCATGGAAAACATACACATTCTCAAGTGGGATTTTATAGAAATCCACCAGGAATCTTACGGCTCTACCGGACAAATTCATGAACGTCTGGGGCTTGGCCAGTATGACTTTGTAATTTCCAATGCTAAACGAAGTCATCTCTACAACTTGAGTCATCCCCCTAAAACCGCCGGATGCGTGCTCGTCAGCAATCGCATCCATGATTCTAAAGCCAACATTGTGCCTGTTATACTCGTATGTTGCGCCGGGATTACCCAAGCCAACTAGGAGTAGCACAATCATAGGCAAATACCTACTTTGCAGCTGGAGCAGCAGCTGTGTCTGCGGTTGCCGTAGCAGCTGCCTCATCTTCTTTCTTCATAAGTGTAGGAGCAACAACAGTAGCAATCGTAAAGTTCTTGCCGCCGGACGGTAATGTAACGCCCTCCGATAATTTTACATCGTTTGCGTGTACGGTATGATGAAACTCAAATCCAGTGAGATCAATTTCAATTGTGTCTGGAATATTGTCCGGATCACAGACGATATCTATTTCGTGCACCAGTACGTTTAAAACGCCGCCCATCTTAATGCCCGGAGATGCCTGATCATTAACAAAGCTAATTGGCACGCGAACTGTGACTTTACTTCCCTTTCCGACTCTCAGAAAATCCACGTGGATCGGATTGTCCGTAACCGGATGAAATTGAATGTCTTTTGCGACGAATTTCTGTCCTTTCTTACCGACGCCCCCTATCTCAAACACCGTCGAGAAAAAATTGGATTTGTGAACATATCTGCCAAGCAAATCTTTACAAATGCATACGGACTCTGGTTCTTGTGTATCTCCATATATGATACAAGGTACAAAACCATCGCGTCTAGCAGCTCTTGAAGATCCTGTCCCGACCGATTTTCTCGCTTTCGCTTCCAAATTAACAGTAGCCATTGTAGTAACTTTCCCTTTTCGAATTCGCTACAATATACACCGAATTGTTTCGGCTATCAATGAAGCAATGGACAATGTTCTGAATTTTCCAGATAAATGTTGTGGATGCGCAATGCTATCGGTCAAAACTATTTCCGTTAAGGCTGACTCCTCCAGTTTTTCCAGCGATCCGTCCGAAAGAACTCCGTGGGTGCAGTAGGCGACAACGTCTATGGCGCCGAACTTCATTAGTATGTCAGACGCGTGGTGTAGAGTAGATCCGGAATCCACCATGTCATCTATAAGCACACATATTTTGCCGCTGACATCGCCAAGCTTATCCACGGATTTCAGCTCTCCAAAGACGTTTTTCGCTTTGTTGCAGATCGCAAAGTCGCAGCCAAGAGATTTCGCCGACAGATCCGCCCGATATGCTCCGCCTATGTCCGGAGAAACCACCGCAATTTGACTGGACTTGTATTTTCTGGAGATATCGGCTTCAAAAATACGTCTTGCACTTATGTGATGCGTGGGAGTGCGCAGCAACGGCTCATTGTGATTATCAAGAATTATACAGGTGGAAATATTCATCGTATCCAGTAGGCGGGAAAACAAGCCGGCGCCAAACGATTCGTTCTCCGACTGCCGATCCTGTCGGGAATATCCCATGTAAGTCAGACACAGAACGATATTTTTCGCACTCCGGAGCGCGTCCAGCAATAGAAATAATTCTATCCATTCATCGTGATTTGTGGTGGCAGCCATCACTACTACTTCCCGAAACGATTGTTCCAACGAAACGATGATTTCTTTGTTGTTGAAGCATCTGATATTGGAGTAAAAGGCAGGAATCGTCAACTTCTGAGCTACTGATTTCGCTAGATCCTTGGAATTTCTACAATAAACTATCTCCATAGCGTGTTACTGCCTCCATTTTTCGCTTCGCATCCAAACTTCATTATATGCCGACTGTAATTGCAATACTGATTCAGCACTGCAAGCATATCTAGCATACATTTCAACTTTTTATCTTATACCAAATTTCATTTAGTACTATCCAAATGATTGTTCACTTTCATTCGCACTATGTTCGGCAAACAAAGTCATATAATACCTGGAATATCAGCAAAATATGTTTCATAAAAGCCGTGGTGCAACCACATCTCGCATACCTCTCAACCGGTAACAAAACAAAAAACGGGTCCAGCGTCACGCTGGATTATTTTTGAAATCTCCTATTGTAAAAAAAAATAAAGATATTATCTATAAGTCATGCGCTATTAAGTGGATAAATGACTTATGAAAATACAATACAATAATGTGGCTGTTGCCCAGTCGATTACCGAACAGCCTATTAATGATCAATCCAGCTGCGATAAGACGAAGCAAATATCGGAATGGATTCCAGAGATTCTTCTGACATTAAAGGATTATTCTCTTGGTTCTTGCTTTTCTGATGTGAAGGCCGGAATGTTGGTTTCGGTGGTGGCATTTCCGTTATTTATGACGTTTGCAATTGCGTCCGGAGTGGCTCCCAACATTGGAATACTCACGTGTATTGTTGCTGGATCTCTGGCCTGTATATTTGGAGGCGCAAGATTCCAGATAGTTGGACCAACCGGAGCATTCGCCATGATTGTAGCGGACATAATCAAGACTCACGGCTTTGAGGGCATGACCTGCGCGTTGATTATGGCCGGAGCAATGATCGTATTGTTCGGAATAGCAAAAATAGGGGATCTAATTCACTATGTTCCCCATCCAATAACCGCTGGTTTTACCGCCGGTATTGGATTATCTATCATCGTGGCTCAGTTGGGGACATTTCTCGGACTTACTCTTCCAAGAGCTCCTGCAGATTTTGTCGATAGGATTTGTTGCTACTTCATGAATTTAGGGACAATGAATCCGTATTCATTTGGTCTCGCAATATGCTCGCTGACATTTCTGGTGGCAATACAAAAATATAAACCAAAGATTCCCGGATACTTTTGCGTTATCGTCATCGGCATTGCGTATTCCTTGATTTTCAGCGATGTGGGATTGGAAACGATCGGCACAAAATTCGGAGATGTGAAAAATCATATGCCCTCATTGGCGATTCCGGATATGTTCTTCTCCTTTTCTAATCTGAAGAAGCTCTTTCCGGCAGCATTTGCGATTGCGTTCCTCGGCAGCTTGGAAAGTCTTCTGGGAGCGGTAATTTCCGACAACTTGTCCGGAGAAAAACACAGATCAAATATGGAGCTGATAGGTCAGGGAATAGCGAATCTAGGATCGGCCTTTTGCGGTGGTATTCCAGCCACCTGCGCTCTTGGTACAACGTCGCTAAACGTGAAGGTTGGTGCAAAAACACCAATTGCCGGATTATTCAATGTGGTGTTTCTGGTGCTGTTCATGGTGTGCCTAGGAAATTTTGTAAAGATCGTACCGATGGCCAGTCTGGCGTCCATGTTGCTATATACCGCCTGGAATATGGCTGGATTCTCCAAGAGTAAGTACATATTGCTGGCTCCCAAGAGCGATAGCATGGTCTTCATTGCTACGATTCTCATTACGGTATTGACGGATATAGTGGTTGCCGTTGAAATCGGGCTGGTGCTTTCCGCATTTCTATTTATCAAGCGGTCAGTGGAAACCACTACGGCGGAAACATTTTCCAGAGTCATCTCAAATGTATGTGTCCACGATAAAGAATGCGAATGCGTTAGAATTTGTGGTCACCTATTTTTCGGAGCGGCGCCAATTCTCCACAATGCATTGAAGTCTCTTCCGAAAACACATGATACCATCTACATAGACATGCAGAATGTGCCGTTTATCGATGTCACAGGCGCCAACGTTCTAAAGGAGTTCGTTGCAGAGGTAAAAGGCAAGCACATAGAGGTATTTATCGGAGGGCTCAACAAAAGAACTATGAAAGCACTCAAGAAAATGGACATAAATAACGAACTACAGGGCCATCTATCGGAAGATAGAATATAGCTGCAAAATTACAGAAGTTGCGTTTTTTCATTTGATTCTCAACCAATTCATATGTACCATACACCTAGTGTGATATGTTTTAGTTGTGGGGAATCATTTGCGGTTATCTAATTTATCAAAAAGAGCTAGATTTCTGTTAGGGGGCGTTTTATGTGGCATTGGTTACGTCCCGGTGTTTTTGGGATTCATTCTGAACGGTTCTTCTGGTGTTACCGGAGAAAGTGCCAGTGAGGCCTTCGTCAGTAATGTTGCGGGTGGTGTTAACTACGTGACTTTACTGTGTAGTAAACTAAATGATGTGGATTTGCCAGCGGTTTACGATTTTCGTATTTTTGATTCCAACGATTCGTTTTCAACTGCTTCGCTTGAGCCGAAATGTAGTGTTTCTGTAGATAAGGAAAATAGTGCAACAAAAAAGAGTGACATCTCCAAAACGGTAAAAAAAACCGGTAGTAGTGATACCGGTCCGGTTGAAGTTGTAAAAAATGGTGAATTCGCCGGAGCCAGGGTTGTAAAAAGCAAGATAAAATCAAGTTTCTATGTGGATGCCAGGAAGCTTGGTGTTCCAGCCGGTGTTGTGGATGCCATTGTTCGTAATATGTCATCGAAGGTTGATTTTAGACGCTCTCTGAAAGCTGGCGATTCGTTTAAAATTCTCTACAGCAAAAAAAACGAGCTTTTGTGTTCGAAGATATCGACAAAACGCGGAGAAGTTACGTTGTATGGGTTTTCCGACAAAAAGACGTCATCGTATTTCTTTGCTAACGGCGAAAAAACGCAGCAGCGTAGCAGTAGTAATGGTTCTACGTCTTTTGGGGCACCACTGTCAGGAAGGTTGATAATATCGGATCCATATGGTCCTAGAAGGCATCCTGTTACTGGTAAGTACCATACTCATACGGGGGTTGATTTCAGGGCGCCCTATGGATCTCCGGTATACGCAATATACGATGGAGTTGTAAGCAGGGCATCCTACTATAGTGGATATGGACTCTGTGTAGATATACGTCATCCGGACGGGTACTCCAGTAGATACGGACACCTCAGTAAATATGCCGTGAGGTGTGGTGCAAAAGTAAAAAGAGGACAGCTCATTGCTTACGTAGGATCCAGTGGTGTATCTACCGGATCGCATGTACACTTGGAGTTAGCCAAAAACAACGTAGTAATGAATCCGTTGAGTATGAAAATGATGCCTACCGTTACAGCAAAGCAAATGGCTCCAAATATGAAAGCTTTTCGTTCGTTTGTTGGCAAAGTTGATGGCATATTAAAGGGCAAGCAACGAGAAACTTCCAGCTAATTAGGATCAGTAAACAAATGAAAGGAAGTTGTGATATTTTTTAAGCGGCTTTGCCATGCACATTCATAGAAAATCGTGATGCAGAGTGCAATCACGGCCATTGAAATTTTCGAGAAGAGAGTATAGAATTCCGTTGATGTTTTGGTTTGTTTGGAGATTTTCGTGAAAATTATCGTCGAGAAATGCAAGAAATGCCATTCCTGCATGGGTGTCTGTCCCGTGGGCGCCATTTCGGAAAAAGATGGCATTGTCGCCATAGATGAGGACCTGTGTCTTGGATGTGGATGCTGTGCAGCTTCTTGTCCAGCTGAAGCGATTGTTTTTGACTAATCTGTTCTTTATATTTTTTGGAGTGACTTTATATTATGCAATCTTTCTTATTGGCCGTTCATTTTATCCTTACTATTTCCATCATAGGACTTATTTTGCTCCAGAAACACGATTCCGACGGAGCTCTTGGATCAAGTGGTGGTGGAGCCGGCAGCGGAATGTTTTCCGTACGCGGACAAGCTAATCTCTTGACTCGTGCCACGTCTATCCTAATGACAATATTTATAACAAATTGCCTTGTGTTGGCACACCTTTACAAAGATCAGAAGACGGAAGGATCTCTGGTAGACAGAGTTGCCGCAGATCCAAACATGCCTGTAGCTGACGATGTTACTCCGGCTCCCGTGGAAAATACCACGCCAAATGCTGCTGCAAATTCGAATACCGCAACTGATAGTTCGAGTGACCCAGCAAATGCTTCCACGAAGAACGATAGCAAAGGTAAAAACGATGCTACAGAACATGGGAAATCCCCCAAAAACAAGAGAAACAGGCAAAGCTAGAGAATCTGGAAATGACAAAAATGAAGACGGTGCAAATAGGCGATATCCGCGTTTCCAATGCCGATCCTATGGTCATCATTGCCGGTCCTTGCGCTCTTGAGAGTCGCGATTGTGCTCTAAAAATTGCCGATCATCTGGCGGCAATAACCATGGATCTGGAGATTCCCTACATATTCAAAGCGTCGTTTGATAAGGCCAATAGAACAAGCATTGATGCCAAAAGAGGCGTGGATCTGGATAATGCGCTGAAAATATTCGATGAGATCAAAAAAACGTACGGATGTCCTGTGATTACCGACGTTCATGAGCCATATCAGTGCGACATTGTTGCCGCAGTAGTTGATATTCTCCAGATTCCGGCCTTTTTGTGCCGTCAGACGGATCTGCTGATCGCTGCCGCAAAAACCGGAAAGGCAATAAATATAAAAAAGGGACAGTTTTTGGCTCCGTGGGATATGAAAAACGTCTATAAAAAGGTTACGCAATTCGGGAATGAAAACGTCACGCTCTGCGAACGAGGCACTTGCTTCGGCTATAACAAATTAATCACAGACATGCGATCGCTGAAGATCATGGGAGATTTCGGCTATCCGGTAATATTCGACGCAACTCATTCGGTTCAGGAGCCTGGAGGACTGGGAACTGCATCCGGAGGAAACCGCGACCACATCGAACTACTGACGAGAGCAGCTCTTTCTGTCGGTGTTGCTGGTGTGTTCGTTGAGACACACTACGATCCTGCCAATGCATTTTCGGACGGCCCCAACATGGTGCCGCTGCACGTCATGAAGGATTTTTTGATCTCCATGAAGCGTTTCGACGAACTTTCGAAAAACTCCGATTATTTGGATATGTCCTGCTGATGTTTTCCAAATCCATACATAAAAATCTAAGATTTATCACTTCCAACATAATTTGGATATGCATTGTGGGATATTTCTTGTTTCATATGGTTAACGGAGCACGAGGAGCAGTTTCATATGCCAAACTAAGTAGCGAAATGAAGACACTCGAGCGCGATTTATTGTCCATGAAAGAAGAAAACGCCTTTTTGGAAAACAAAATAAAACTTATACGCGATGATAATCTGGATCTTGATCTTCTGGAAGAGCAGGCAAGAAGCATACTCGGCATGACCAACGAAAACGACCTCATTGTCCTTCTACCACACGAACAGGACCGAGCTATCAGCATTTGATGTTTGCAGTGCCGACGCTAATGGCTTCTTCCTGTTTATCATCCAGATGAGCATAAGGCCTCGTGCGAAAATAAAAGGTGATAGCCGGAACAAGTCATGATATTGATAAAAACACTGAAATTTCACTCTCCCTAAGAGACTGTGATTTCAGGAATCTAATCAATATCATGACTTGTTCCGGCTATCACCAAATAAAATGAACTTTCAGCGAGGTGTTTTGCATGGAATTACAGCATTTCCGCAAGACAAAAGTTCAAGTTATTTTCACACAGATCCTAAGCGACGTAGTGATCTATAAGTCTAAGACTAAAAATTATTTTCCAAACATTTTCAAAAAAATTTTCCAATTTTCATAATTTGTTAATTTTTGTTTGATAAACTGAATCTGTTCTTGGATCGCCCATTCAACAGCGAAGTGCATCATTCCACGGCTTGGAAAACGAGGATTTTTTGCGAATTATGTAAAAAGAGGTCTTGAAAAAAGTCACATGAAGAAGTTAATCTCGAATTTAGTTTATAATTATTTTAAAGAGAGGTTAACATGACTCAAAAAGGTTATCACCACGTGAATCGTGATATAAGATCAGAGATCCAGGTTTTGAAGTCAAGCAATT
>BNWJ01000021.1 GCA_025998735.1 Alphaproteobacteria bacterium
CTGGATTATGAGGTCGGCTCTTCCATTTACAGAATTTTCGGGAGTTCCTGCTTCAGTTTACCTTGCGGCTCTAACACTCGTTTGCCTACGCTTAGTACTGGCGTCACCGCTTCGTACCCAAGGCTAACTACAGGCTGTTGGTTAGACTCTGCCTGGCCGGTCTATCTCCGACTGTATTCCAAAAGCTTCAAACTTCAGAATCTCTTCTTTCATTTGGAGTCTATGATCTGATTCACTCCTCTCATTTCCTCTCTGTTCGCCCAATCCAAGTTCGCAAAATCAAAAAAGTTATGTCATCTACGCCGAAATCTCTTCTATTACTTCGATAATTTCTTCTTTTTCTTCTTCATCCTTCATGTGTTCATTTTTGATGTACAGAAATTCGTTGGATACGGTCGTTGTAATTCTCGGTACACGTATTGTGAACTTCGATCCCAATCCTTCGGAACTTTCAGCACGTATATCCCCTCCAAAGAAGTTTACGTACTTTTTCGTTAGTGACAAGCCAAGTCCCAAATTACTGGCTCCTTCTTCGGATTCGACGAAAAGATGCGCCGCTTTTTGCGCAGGCATACCTACTCCGGTATCTGTCACGGTGAATTCTATGAAATCAACTCCGTCTTTTACAACCGGGACTATGCGCAGCGTTATTCTGCCAAACTCCGTATATTTTGCGGCATTACCAAGTAAATTCAGCAAACATTGCCGTAGCTTTGTCGCATCCGTATACATTTCGCCTATGTCTTTCGGATACTCGAGGAATAGCGAATCGTCGTTGTCTGCAATTAACGGCATTACGACTCCTTCGACATCTTTCATCATTTCGGTTATGTCTATCGTCTCGAAATACATCTGTGTCTTTCCGGATTCGACCATCGATAGATCGAAAATTTCGTCTATTAGCGAGATAAGATGGTTGGCCGATCCCGTAATTTTTCTTAGATCGTCTGCTGACACCGCATCCTTTCGATCAAGAGCTTCTTCTTTCAGAATTTCGCTGTAGCCCTTAATTGCATGGATTGGAGTTTTTAATTCGTTACTCATACTCGTGAGAAATCGGCTCTTGGCAGCATTAGCTTCATCTGCAGCAGCTCTTGCATTCGCAAGATTGGCGTTTGATTCTTCCAGCTCCTTTGCCTTCATATCTATGTCGGCGGTTCTTTCCTTCACTTGCTTTTTCAAAAATTCTGCATTATGCGCCAATTTCTTTTCGATTTCTTTTCGGCTATTTATGTCCAATATAGCGAGAACAATATGTTTTTGCGTCTCTATTTCTACTGGACTGGCGGAACATATGGACCAGAAGTTTGCTCCTCCAAAACTCTGAATAAGCACTTCATGGTTGAGAACATGTATGTTTGCAGTGACGGCATTTTGTATATAACTTCTGTCTCCGTCGGATATGAATACATCCCACACATTAATAGTATCCACTGATTCTTTTGTGATTCTCATTAACGTCATGGCCGCAAGATTTATTTGCTTGATTTTCCCATCTACAATGCGAAATATCACAATAGCCAGCGGAGTAGAATCAGCGATGGCTGTTGAAACCTCAAGTTGATCATTTGTTTTGTTGTAAAATCTTGAAAGAACGATACACATGAGCATACAACATAAAATCAACATCAGAAAAACAAATGTAAGACCATCTTGCAAATTTGCCGATAATGCATCTAATGCCAAATCATCTGTCGCGATAACAATAAACAAGTCATTACCAAGGACATTTTTTGGCATGACAATCTTATCTTTTAGAACTTTGAAAGCTTTCTTCCCGATTGATACCAGAGAAATCCCAGACGCCATGGATTGTACTTTGCTGGCCAGATGCAGTCCAAGTGCAATGACGGTTTTGTTGGATTTTGCTTTCAGTGGCAGAGCATTCAGCGAAATATAACGGCGACAATCCGGTGAAAGTACGTAAAACATTCGAGGAAATACCCCCTGTTGCATGTTTTTCATATACTTTTCATGTTGATCCCATTTTATGATAAACTCAAAGAATAGACTCTCCTTATCTTTATCCTTGAATTTCCTGACGACAATAAATTTCACAATGACATCGGATGTTTTCTCGTCCTGCCCGATGAAATACAAATACTTATCACCTATGTTTTTTATTTTTTCCTCATTTGGATTTAGATCGTCAGCTGCCTCACCTGTGGAACTGGAAAAATATCCCCCCTTGGTGTCGTAAATATTTATCAAAACTAAGTTCTTTTGTTCTTTTTGAACGCGCGAGAGAGCTTCTTGCGCCGTTGTTTTATCCTTTAGGTCAGCGTCGTCAATTTTTGCCATGGCGAGCTCGATCTGCCGCTTTATGCCATCGAATTGCACGCCAATGTATTTTGCTATACCGCATCCTTCGTCGGTTATGAATGAATCTATGCATCTGCCAGCATCTTGTCGGGAAAATGCATTTATGAAGTATGCCGCCACCAGCAGCGGCACCAGTATGCATGTCCACATTAGAGCAGTCGCCTTGATTATATCCAAAACCTTCTTTGACATTATGTACCTAAAAACTTCAATGATTGTATTTTATCGTGTTCAGGTTACTATTTTGTAAATTAATGACCACTAAATGATAATTTCCGCAGAAATAAGCCAACGTGACATTGGATCCAACAATAATATACACACTCAAGATAAGAAGTTGGATTTTTTCTTTTTCTGGATTATTGGATTTCTACGGCCCTTTGTGAGGCGTAGGGATCCGAAGAAAATCCAACCGCAAGTGAAAACACTGGAATTTGAGCATTGCTTTCCGAGAACTAAAAGTCCATGATGTGATACGTCGATTTAGAATTTTTTTATTAATTCGGCCGAAGTAATCAAAACACAAAAAATCCTAAAATCACGCATATATTATAAATCCAGACACCAATATCTCATACTTTACACGATTTTCGTTAATTTTCTACTAGGAACTGTTTTTACGGCGTAGTCTAAAAAACAAAAAAACACCCCCCAAAAGCATTGACAATGTTTTCATAATGTGCTATCATCTTCGATGGGTTTTAAATAATAAGGAGGACACAATGAATAAAACCATGAGTGCGATAAAAGGAGCTATATATGCTTTGTTGTTCATGACTACTGCATCATTATTTGCTTCAATTCTTGATACACGAGGCGATGAAACCACGCATGTACATTTCGATATCCTGAAGGTTGATAATACATTACGTTGGAATTTGAGCGTCTTACCTGATCCTTCGAAGGGATTGATGGCACATGCTGATACCGCTCAGTATTCCACACATAGTAGTGGTTCCGACAACTTGAATGTTGACACTATTTCTCTTAATGATTCAGGTGATTATGGTACAATAAACATAGATGAGCTTGATTTTCACAACACGCCATTCCTAACTGTTGATGGTTCGCTAGTAGAAAAGTATGTATTTAACATCCTGACATATGATACAGATAACGGCGACCATCTTCCAGATGTTCAGACCACACATAAATATGTAACTGGTATAAATGATGGTCAAGTAAGTGATCTCGTATTTTCCTCTGATGCTCCGCCGGAAGGACAGCCCTATTACTCCATAGAAATAGAGCGTGACACCACGAGAGTCCATGATGAGCGTAAAGTGCGGGATTTTCTTGTGCTAACCAGGAGTGAGCCATTATTGCCTCCGCTCACCCCAAGTCCGGCAAGGGAATATAATGACCACCAAAGTGGAGCAAGCATCTAATCATGAAAGTCCGGTGGTGGACCGCAATCATGCACCTATTCAACCTTGAGTATATTTTTTTGGGATTCCTGCGTTCCTTTGTGAGGCGTAGGGATCCGAAGAAAATCCAACCGCAAGTGAAAACGCTGGAATTTGAGCATTGCTTTCCGAGAACTAAAAGTCCATGATGTGATACGTCGATTTAGAATTTTTTTATTGATTTTTTTGTGGTAGCATCTCACGTATTGATGGATGGTAAACTATTTTATGCTTAATTTAATAGATGTGACCGAGATGCTTGCAAGTAAATTAGATCTTAGTTACAACAGATTTGAAGATGACGAAATCACCTTAACACTAGATGGGAGAAAGTCTGCGTATGAGCTTACCGTGATGCTGGGACACGGGTGCGACGTTATATATTTTTCCTGCGACATGAATCTTACTGTTCCCAAAAAACGGAAGAACGCCGTTATTAATGCAATCATAAAGGCAAACGAGCAAATGTGGATTGGTCATTTCGATTTCATATCCAGTCAGGATAAGATTTTCTACAGTATATCTATTCCGTTTACCTCTTCGTTCCTTGCTGATGAAATGATCGTTGAGGCTACGCTGAAAGCCATAATAGGTGAATGCGACAGGTTCTATCATTATTTTTTGGCATTGGTGAATAATAATATGCCAAACAATATGTCAATTGAAGCATTGTTTATAGAATCTGCAGGAGAAGCATAAACGAGACTAATGGCACCTACTGGAGTATCATTAAGACTGAATTTTGAGGCGTTGAGCTTGAATAAAATCAGATTATTCCCATTTCTTTCAGTGATTTGCTTCCGTTTTTGCCGATGATTAGATGATCGAGCAACAAGATATCGAGTTTTTGAGCAATGTCCCTTATCATTTTGGTGACGATAATATCTTGGCGGGACGGCTGAGGATCTCCGCTCGGATGATTGTGCACCATTATCATGGCGCTGGCCCCATATTCCAGAGCGCGCTGTATTATTTCCCTTGGATATATGGCTGTGTGATTAATTGTTCCGATCTGCAGGAGATCATCGGCTATGAGTTTGTTCTTGTTGTTCAGAAACATCATGCGCAGTTGCTCTCTTTTTTCATTCCCCAGCAAATTTGCATAATATGCGATCACCTGATCGCTAGAGGAAATGCTATCACACTCAACGACGCGTTCTTTCTGCATTCTGTTGAATATTTCGCGTATTGCGGCGAATAATATGGCTGCCGAGTCGCCCATTCCTGGAACTTTCTTGAGTTCTGTATTTTCCGCATACACAATGGATCTCAGAGTCTTAAAGTGCGCCAATAGATCTTTGGCGAGTTTTTTGGTGTCTTTTCTTGCAAAAACATAAAACAGCAGCAGCTCTAGCAGCTCATAATCAGCAAGATCGTGTGCGCTGGTGGAGAATCTCTTCTTCAGGCGCTTTCTATGCCCCAAATAGTGGCTATTTTCTTCACTGCCGCTTGTTTGTTGTGTCATATGGTGGTTTACACATCCCTAGCTTTGAGAGGGTAAAAATCTCACATCCTTCCTCCGTCACTCCGATCGTATGTTCGAACTGAGCTGATAGGGATCGATCACTGGTTACTGCGGTCCACCCATCTTTCAGAACTTTGGTTTTATATCCACCAACGTTTATCATGGGCTCAATGGTAAACACATTTCCGGGCTCCAATACTAAGCCTGTGCCTGGTTTACCAAAATGCAAGACTGTTGGATCATCGTGAAATACGCGCCCTATTCCATGGCCGCAGTAATCTCTCACAACAGAGAATTTTCTTGCTTCCACGAAACTCTGAATGGCGTGCCCTATGTCTCCGAGGCATATTCCAGGGCGCACTAAACCTATAGCTAACATTAGCGACTCGTAGGCAGCATCTATCAATTCCAGAGCCCTTTTGGACGGTTTTCCGACTATGTACATTCTACTGGCATCTCCGTACCAGCCATTTAGCATAACGGTAATGTCTATATTGAGGATGTCGCCATCGACCAATTTCTTGTCTGATGGTATGCCGTGGCACACCACATGATTAACCGATATGCAAGTCGCTTTTGGATATCCGTTGTAGCCCAGCGGAGCGGGAACAGCATTGTGCCGGAGAATCTCCTCATGACACAGCCTGTCCAGTTCGAGGGTCGTCACCCCCTTGGTCACATACGAATTTATGTAATCTAAAATATGAGCCGCAAGCTCACCGGCTTTTCTCAAATGAGCAAAGTCTTCTGTGGAATAGATTCTGCATTTCTGCGCCATCGAAAGCCTCCGAAATAAACATACACAAACGTGTCCTAATTTACCATTAAACTTATGCACCGTTCCACGAAAAACTTTTGTGATTCAGAAATGCTCCTAAAAAACCGATTCAAGATGAAATAGCGGATTTTCCATTTTCTGGATCCATACGCTGGTGCGTACCGCATTGGCATTACCAAAAAAACGCCAGCGATGCAACAGCTTCAGAGACGCTTGTGTTGTGACCCCGAAGGCTCGTAGGAATTCAGAAAAAGAAAATCACATCCTCAATTTTACTTTGCCCATTAAAGCATAAGACATATCGATAGATGGAAAAATAAACGCCGACGGACTTCAGCTTCCAGGGCTTTTTCCTAGAAATATGGGTTGATTTTTGAGATAAAATCTCCGAATATTAATTAAGTTTTAATATTTGGAGTAGAGATGAAAATTATAGATGCGTTAAAAGAGGTAAAAGATGATCGCAAACCTAACGGGAAAGAATATCAGTTGTGGGAGATCATATTGTTTTCAATTTTTGCGATAGCGAGCAACGCGAAGACATATAGCGATATACAACGCTTCATGGAGTGTAATTTTGATAACTTAGTGAGTGTTTTTGAGCTCAAATGGGGAAGATCTCCCACGATATCATGCGTATGGAAGATCCTTACACGCATTGATTTTTCCGATATGGAACAAGTTTTCATGAAATATTTTTCTGATACATCAGAGTATCAGAATGAAATTGATCACATCTGCTTTGACGGTAAAGTTTTGCGCGGAAGCGACTCAAAAACGCAAGACAAAAGTGAGTCAAAGATTCTCAGTGCTTTTTCAGCGGTGAGCAAAAAAGTTCTAGGCCATCTGCAACTGGAAAGCGAAAAAGATAGTGAAATTCCAGCGCTTCAGGAATTTCTGCGGAAGCTCAATCTGAAGGGAGTTGTGGTTTCTGCAGATGCCCTTCATTGCCAAAAAAAACTTTTGAATCAGCTGAAGATGCAAAAGCAATTCTGATAACTCAGGTAAAAAATAACCAACCAAGTCTGCTGAATCAAATAGAGCTCGGTTGCTCAATATGCAAACCTACAGCTGTAATTGAGAATGATCTCGATAAGGAACACGGGCGTATCGAGCAGCGGCCAATGTTAAACAAGTGGCAAGATGAATGGCCTTTTCTGAGAAAAATCATAAGAGTCACAAGAGTTAGAGAAGAAGTTGGTGTCGACGAAAAACCTTCTATAACAACGAGTTACTACGTTTCCAATGGAGAACTCGAGCCGGAAAAATACGTGAAATGTATTCGCGAGCATTGGTTTATCGAAAATAAATTGCATCATGTGAAAGATGCAACGTTCCGGGAAGATTTTACTGTAAAACGAGTTAATCCGTGCATATTTTCCATATGCATCGACTTTGCGCTAAATATTATGAGGATCAACAAAGAAAAAAATATCAGAAAAGCCTTATATTGCAATTCCATGAATTTCATGAGGTGCTTTGAAAGCTATCGGGAATCTTTAGGTCTCTAGGAAAAAGCCCTGCTGTTTACCGTCTAAAGAAGAAAAAATATCAATTTTATCTTTAGAAACATCGACCCCTATAAAGTTTTTGAATTGATCGGAATGCATGTTAAACTCCTGATTGTAAGCGGGCTTTGAAGCCCATACTACCATTCGAACTACGAATGGAAACAGCACGGTTCCCAAGATGAGTAGAGGCTCCTTGAGGCCTCATATGTCGACGGGTTACCTGCTGCGCCTATAGAATCACTCCACCGACAACCAATGAGAATATCCTAAACCTTTTTGATGGTTTTGGGCCCCCTCACAACTTACAATATGTCTTAATCCCGCGCACAAATCGCTTGCTCTCATAACTACTCGGAAAGTTCTGCTTTTACGATTACATCGACATTTTCGAACATCTCATTTATTTTTGCTTCGACATTTTTTGTTATGACGCTCGCTTCCTTCATTGTTATGTTAGCATCGACTGCAATTCTTGATTCAACGTATTTTTTCATGCCGGCAGATCTTGTTCTTAGAATTTTTATGAACTTCACTCCTGGAACTGCAGAAATTTTCTTTCTAATTCCATCTTGTTCATTTTCCGGAAGAGTCTCGTCCATTAAATCAGAGAGTGCCACCCTAAATATCAAACATGCATTGTACAAAACGAAACTTCCAACGGTCAAACCGCAGACAACATCGACATAGGTGAAAAATTTTGACAAAACCAGAGAAGCAATGACGCAGAGATTCATAACAAAATCAGATAGATAATGAAGTGAATCTCCCTTTACAATCATGCATTCAGTTTTTTTGGCGACGTATTTCTGAAAATATATCAATTGATACACGGCCACACACGATATCAGCATGACCGCTATGCCAACTTCGGTATTCTCCACCGGTTTGGGATTCAAAAACATTGCGTACGATTCGTGAAAGATCGCAAGTCCGGAATATATTACAATCAAACTCTGAAAGAGAGCCACAATTCCTTCGACTTTTTCATGGCCGAAATTATGTCCTTTATCATATTTTATGCACGAAAACTTCAAAGCATGAAACGCTACAAATGAGGATAGAGCATCAAGGCAGGAATCATTTAGAGAAGCCTGCAGCGATATCGAGTCCGTTATCAACCACGCACATAACTTTATGAGAACCAAAAATATCGATGTTATTACCGCAAGAACAATAGAAATCTTTGCTAAAGATTCACGGGAACTACTTTTAAAAAGCAAATCCAATCTCTTATCGAATATATTTATATCAAAAAGCACACAAACATTCCTAATGTTAAAAAATATTTTTAAGCCGCACCCAAAAACCAAACAACGTGATTGTAATATAATTTTTTAACTATTCACATTTATTTTTTTATGGTGTAGTATCCATGGAGTTATTACAGTATTTGGCGGGATAGCTCAGTTGGTTAGAGCGGTTGAATCATAATCAATAGGTCGGGGGTTCAAGTCCCTCTCCCGCTACCAAGGTTCGAGACAAATCGGAGAGATGACAGAGTGGTCGATCGTGGCGGTCTCGAAAACCGTTGTACGGGCAACCGTACCGGGAGTTCGAATCTCCCTCTCTCCGCCATTTTGGTTATCAAAATGCGAAATATTAATTTTTAACTAAAAGCAAGCGGATCGCTGTAGCCGCTGTCGCAGAGGCTCTTGCGGCCTTGGATGCGCTTCAAATTAAGACAAAATTGTATACATCTAGACTATTCTACGATTTTTCTCCTAAAATTCTCTCTCCGTTCTCCAAAATCACGTACCTGGAGAATTTAGAAGTTCGCGCCGCAATTCCTTGAAAATACGAGATATTTTTGAGACAAATGCGCGGTAGACAAAGCAGGTTTAGAGAGTCTCAGAGGTAAGCGAGTGGGATGAGAAGAAATCATGCGTGCTTTTTAACGACCACATGGAGGATGTTTTGCATCGTTTAATCGCGTTGAGCGCATTTCCCCCATTCGTTCTGCCCACCACACATTACGCTAGATCCAGTAATCTTGTTTGTTTTGTTATCGGTTGCACCAGAGGCTTTTTGCAGCAAAAAATACACTTTTAGCACTCGACATTATTTTAGAAGCATTGTATAATTTTGTCCATAGGGAGAAATGGAGGCCATAATGGACAATGTTGATACGAACGTTAGCTGTGAGCGATGTGATTCCTGCTGCAAATGCGCCCGCTGCGATCATTGCTGGCGGTCGGAAGAGCTCAAGAGATGTGAAGCATGTGGCGACAGTTACAAATGTCGAAACAGCAAGTTTTGCTATGAGTGCTTTCGTTGCAACCGTTGTTCAAAATGCAGTTATTGTTTTTCGTGCAAACGATGCGAAGACTGTGAAACGTGCGAGTGGTGTCAGGATTGCATTAACTGCTCACGATGTTCAAAATGCTCCAATTGTCAAAATTGTTTTGGATGCGTAGGATGTTGCGATTGCGTTAATTGCGTAGGGTTAGTAGGCATAACTGGAGCGAGCGGAGAAAAAACCGATAATGAAAAATGACATTAACAGGATTATTTCGCTGGTCTGTTCGTCTCTTCCTCGAATAGATCCTTGACTTTGCAGCCCAGAACACCAGCTATCTTCTCCAGAGTTTCCAGCTTGCATCCTTTTATTCTCGACGTGCGAGCCTTCAGAACGGAATGATCGGAAAGCTTGGTCAACTCCATCATTTTGTGGATCGTTATTTCCTTTTCTCGCATAATATATTTTATGTTGCTTGTAATCATCTCAATCTTTCGCTCTGGTTTGTGAAGAAATGATACATTCTTGATTAATCAGCAATCTATCGTAAATATTCAAGAAGCCAACGCTTGGTTTTCAGGCTATATTTGAATTATTATGAAGCGGCGTTTCTTTGATTTGTATCGTGCCCGAATCGCATAATCCTCTTTATTTTCAGCGTTTATGCAAGATTCTTCCGCAATGTATTTCATGGAATGAAGCAAAGCATTTCTTCGTGTTTTTACAAGAAAAATCTTGAACGTTAATAAATTAGGTTTTAATATATATCTGAGGTTGCTTTTTGCTTGGCGCCACCAAAGCTCCGAGTTGTGCGCAAATGTTTGTCGATGTCTTGTCGCTTGTGTTTAAACTTGCAAAGCTGAACAAAACAAGAAGGCGCCAGAAATCAGCCATCGATTTTGCCGAAGACGAAAGTTGCAAATGGTGTTTTAGATGTATGAGTATATAGAATATTTTGTTGAAGTGGTATTTGGTCTAGGAATGTTCATCAATGCTATGCTATTTGTCCCTCAGGCTGTGAAGATATATAAAGTTAAAAACGCCAATGGTGTTTCTCTAGCCACATTTGCAGGCTTTTGCATAATACAATTTTTGACAGTTTTGCATGGGTACATACACCAAGATCACATCTTAATGTTTGGCAGTGCACTAGGCTTAATATTTTGTGCAACAGTTACTTTTTTGATCATTAGATACAAGCAGTGGTGAAGCATTATGGATATAAATAGACATGTAAAATGGAGCAAAGAGTCTTTAGATTTTTTTAAATCTGCTTCCGATAATAGCATTGATTTGGATATAGTCATTTCTCATGGATGCCTCAGTCAGACTGGAGAAGGCTTTAAAGAACTGGTTGATTCGATAAACTGTATGAAGTGGAAAATAAGAAGAGTCAGTATCTTAGATACCTCTTATTTGTATAGGCATTGTATTCATGACTTTATCAGACTCTCTGATCCAAGCACACAATCAATATGGTTTTTGAATAACAAACACTACATTGACCAATTAGAAGTTGAAGTAGTTATAGATTCCTGGAGAGACAAAATCAACACAAACACATTCAAAGAGTGGTATAAACAAATAACAGATGATTTTTTTGGCATTAAAAATAAGAGTAGCCCTGTACAAGATTTTAGAAATGCGGTTATATCAGAAGCCGAAGTATTTGTTTCTAAAAAAAATGGAACGCTGCAAGAATGTGTCAATTTCATATTGGAAGAAAGAGCGTTTTCTTGTGCATTTCATAAAAATACGAATTTAGTGTACCCTGTCCCGTTTCGTAAATCAATGCTGGATATATGTAAAAGGTATGCGCTTAATATTCGGCAACTCTCCTATAATCTTTCTAAAAAGTTGCAAGAATCCCAGCATAAATATAGGAAAAATAATATTGCAAAAATAAATCAGGAAATAATAGCTTTTCTAACCAACACTTTGGAAGCGAACTTCTTTTTAATAGATAAATTCGGTAATTATATATATAAAAACGGCTCACTTTCTGAAATAATAGGAAATTTCACAGATCGCGTTACAAATTTAGATGCCTGGAAAATATCAAAGGAAGTAATGGAAACATGTAAGCAGATAACTGTAGAAGAGAAACATAATGGGAACAGCTTTCTTTCTGTTAAGTCACCCTTGATGATTGATGACGGAATCGAGGGAGTTATAGGTGTATCAATCAATATTACAGATCGTAAAAAGGCACAGCAGCTAGAACAGCAAAGCAAGCTTGAAGTTGTTTTTGAACAAATAGCTCATGATATTCGTTCTCCGCTGGCAGCCATGTCTATGATTGCCCAAAGCTGCAAAGGTCTTTCGGAAAAAGAACATGTTGCACTGAGAAATATTGCAACTAGTATTGAGAATATTACCGGTGACTTGCTGAATAAATATAAGGAAAACCGACAAAAAGAATCTATCGAACCGGCTTTCTCGGAGCGATATATATCACTCTATATTAGTTTATTGGAAATCCTTAATAACAAAAGATATCAATACAAAGATCTGAATGTGACATTTAACTTCTCCTGTGATGCTTCGAGCAATTTTGCATTTATAGGAGGAGATTATTCTGATTTTTGCCGCATGATTTCCAACATCATCAACAATTCTGTTGAAGCTCTTGAAGGCAGACAAGGTATTATAGATATATCTTTTGTGGCAAAAAACCAAAAAGTCGAAATTAGTATAAAAGATAACGGAAAAGGTATGCCCATGGAAATTGTAGATAAGTTTATGCAGAATATTCCTGTCGGTACTACCAAAGAAAGCGGATATGGTATTGGAATGCAGCAGGTTAAAGGTACTCTGCAACAAATGAATGGTCAAATGTCCATTAAATCCACTGAAAATGTTGGTACTGAAATCACTATCATATTTCCAGAGTCTGAGCCTCCTGTTTGGGTTACTGGACAGATTGTATTACACAAAGGTGAGACCGTTGTTGTATTGGACGATGATTCGTCAATTCACAGCGTTTGGGAAAATCGTCTAAAAGGATACTCGAACGATATCATAATAAAGTATTTTACACAGGGAATTGAGGCAATTGATTATATCAATTCATCAAAAGAGAAGGATAAAATACTTTTATTAGCTGATTATGAGCTGAGAAATCAGGATATGAACGGTGTAGATGTAATAGAAAAAACCAATATGCAAAAACAGTCTATTCTAGTAACAAGTGTATATACATACAAAATAAAAAATTTTTCTGAAAAAGTTAAATTCCTCAAAATAGTCTCTAAACTATATATGAATGAGATTCCTATTATGATGGAAGAAGCTAAGACAACCAGAAAAGCAGATATTGTTTTCATTGACGATGACAAAATTTTCACTCAAACTCTTTCAGATTTTTTTGAGAGCAGAGAACTCAGAGCGCATACATATAACTCCTTGGCTGTGTTCTTGGAAAACCTATCGCAGTATTCAAAAAATACCAAAATTGCAATCGATAATGAACTTAATTCTGGCATCAGCGGAATAGAGTTAGCAAAGCTGTTACACGAAAAAGGATATACGAATCTATATATATTATCTGGCAGACCATTTAAAGAAGATGAAGTTCCATCTTATCTAACAGCAGCTTTTAAAGGAAGCGAAGGTTTTATAGAAAAGCTGTTATGACGTTGGCCATCTCAAAAATATGCTGAATTTGCAGTCGCAATGATTTCGTGGTAAGATTTTTTAGCTGATTTTGGAGTAAAAAAATGAATAAAGAGGGATTAGTAAAGGCCGTTTCTGAGAAATCGGATCTTAGCCTGAAAGATGCCAGTAGGTTTTTGAATGGCTTTATGAAAGTTGTAAGCGAAACTCTTGCAAATGGACAAGAGATATCACTCGTTGGCTTTGGGGCTTTTTCCAAAGTGGAGCGAAGCGCCAGAGCAGGACGCGACTTCAAAACTGGGGAAAGCATCAATGTTCCAGCGTATAGAGTTGTAAAATTCAAGCCAGGCAAAGGCTTGAAAGACGCAGTAATTTGAGGCTTTTTTAGAGTAAAATTACCACTCAACCATGAAATTCATTCTTCTTTTTTTATCACCAGCTTTGATATTCCAACGGCTGCGAGTCCGGCTTCTATGATTGCATCGATGTAATCTGGTGTGAAATACATGACGACAGCGGCAATAATTGCGATAGTTCCTTTCGTTTTTTCGCTCAGAATTAAGTCTTTTAGCATGTTTTTCCTCATATTTACGAATACGCTCTCCGTAACCAGCCATTGATAAATGTTTGCTGAGATGGACTGATGTTTGCAATCAATCGATAATATCCGGCAGCCTCGGATTTCAGAGCAGCCAGCAAGTCGGTACTGTCAGCGCTGTTGATGGCCGTGAGCGTGATTTTCCCGACGATTCCATCTTCTGTTACTGAAATGCCAGTGGATCGTAGCGCTCTCTGGATTAGTTTGTTTGCCTGTGGAATTCCAACATTCACGGCCAGATCAAATGCCTTCAGCGCAACATTTTCGTTGTTGATTGATTCGTATTTTCCTTTCAACCAGAAGTCGACGAAATAAATCTGTCGAGCTTGGTCTTGAGTCAGTTTTTTTATGTCCAAATGCGGATAGCTGCGCTTGGAAATGCCGTACTTCGTCTCTCCGCCAGCGTCTGCTTGGTTGTTGGAGTATCCGCCTTCATGATACATGAGATACTCAAAAGCTTTCAAAAATTTAGTGCTTGCAGCACCTGCGTTTATGCTTCGCTCTGGTTGCATTGTATGTCTCCTTGTAATTGCAAAAGTAAAATGGGTCCAGCGTCACGCTGGTTTGAACACGTAACAGAAGTTGTAAATCCGCTGGAGCTCAGCGAGTGTTGCACATGCGTAATGATCCAGTTGATCGGGATTTTCTTTTTAAAACCAGAGATAATAATCGCTGATTCCGCAAATAATTCTGGCATTCCTCGTGTGCTGAAATTGAACGTGAGATTTTCTTTTTCAATGCGCTTCAATTTAGCTTCGGCCGTTTTCTTTGCAGATTCTTCGTCGTTTGCAACATCTTTGATCTCATAGACAGGCTCTCCGTCTCCGACTTTCACTTCTTTATAGGCGGCGTTTTTCTTTTCGTACCATTTTGTGACGACGGATCCGTAACTTTCGCATTCGCGGAATTCACATTTGTAGTTGGAAACATCTCTTATATATATTGTACGCGATGGCAAAACAAGTCCTGAAACCGACAAAGTTCGCATATCCGATGCAAACACCAAAAATCCGTTGGATGGTTTTGCAACCGCACCGTGCTGTCCGGCCAATCGTGTCAGCAAATTCAAACTGCTTTCGCCAAATTGCTCGATATTATCAAGTTTGATATTTGCAAACTCCTGCGCAACTGCTGGTTTCAGCCCTTGAGATGTAGCGATTTTTTCTACTAATTCGCCGATAGTCCCAGAAAAAGACTCTGATATTTGAGATCGTAGAGAATTGTTGATGGCGTGTGCTCGAATATGCATGACTTGCCGTGGTCCTTCGACTGAAACTTCTTTCAGAAAGTAGTCTCCAATTTTTATGATTCCAGTTTCTTTATAACCAAGAGAAACTTCGATTTTCGCTCCAGATTGAGGCAATGCGATGGCATCGTCGAAGTCATCCAGGGCAATTTCGCATGAATCGCTTTTAAATCCAGCTTCGTCGTTGGTCGAGATAGAAATCAAGCGTTTTTTGATAATTTCTGTCGAGTCGGATCCATTGATTTTTACCTCAAAATCAGGTGTTTTTAATCCCATAATCGCACCTCTCGATTAATTTGTTGCTTTTCCAGTACCGGAAGCTTGATCTGTACACCTCTTGGTAGAACGTAATCGAATTTCACCAAATGCGGATTGGCCTGCAACACTTGATGCACAGCGTCTGATGTGCCGTAATATTTCCAGCAGATATGATCGAGAACGTCGTTGTCTTTTGTGACATAGACTACCATTTAATTAATCTCTCCAATAAATTGCTGGCCACACTCAAAAATCCGGATAAAGTTTCAGTGCTTTCTTCGGATGTGCGTTCTAAACTCAAAGAAAATTCGATCTTTCGAGGTGTACCGTCAGGTTTGAAATGACTCTGGGTTTCGCTGATATTTGAGATGACAAACGCCCCCAAAACGTCGCCAGCATCTGTGATCAGAACATGCGGATGATTCGCAAGCGCAGACGTTCGCAGATTGTCTATGGTTTTGTAATTTCCTGTGAAATCAGGATAAAACACGCCATCGATGTCGATTTTGTCACCACTGATACCCAGTCGTTGAAAATACGGCAGCTCTCCAATGCGATCGATTTTTGCGTTATTGTAGTCCGTCGATCGCTTGAACCCCTGATTTGCAGCGGTTCGAA
>BNWJ01000022.1 GCA_025998735.1 Alphaproteobacteria bacterium
TTTGATGCGAAAATAACAGGAAAGCGTAGTGCGGGAAATCCGCACGCTGCGTTTGACGTGGCGGGCGATGGAAACGTGGCTATCTCAGCTAACGCGCCATTGCTCGACCCTACCTGTGCGGGGGGGGACGGCCGCCAAAGCCGTACCCCGTCTACCGCGATTAGTCTTTGGAGTGGCAAGTATAGATCAGAGGACATACCAAAAGAAATGAGCAATGCTGCATTCCTAATTGAAAAGTACACACGTGAGCGGACTGTATATGCGCGAGATATCAGACGAATGATTTCTCACATAAAAAGCTTGTCCTACGAAGATGTATTTTTTAATGGGGCCACCATATTCCTTACTCCTGAAGAATACGATCGCTTTTTGGATATGATACACAGATACGAAAACAGTACGCCGATTTCCAAGATTATCCACAGGAAATCATTTTGGAGACACGACTTCTTTGTAAATGAAGATGTTCTGGATCCAAGACCGGAAACTGAATTGATTGTGGAAACTGTTCTGCAGCACTTTAACATGAACGATAAGTTGAGATTCATAGATCTTGGAACTGGAAGCGGATGTATTTTGCTCAGTTTACTGCATGAGTTTAAAAAATCCACCGGCGTTGGTATTGATGTAAGTCCTAAAGCCATTGATGTCGCAACTCGCAATCAAGAGCTTTTGAACATCGATCGCGCAACGTTTGTGAGTGCAGATTGGAACGATCAATCGAAATTTATGGGAGAATCTCCTGATTTATTTGACGTGGTCGTCAGTAATCCACCCTATATAAGGACAGACGATATAGCGTCTCTGGACGAAAATGTAAGAAAATACGATCCAATGGTGGCGCTGGACGGTGGTAGCGGCGGATTGGATGCCTATGTTAGGATCGTCGCTATATCTCGATATCTTCTGAAAGAAAATGGCATGATATTTTTGGAAGTTGGATACGATCAGGCGGATGATATCATCTCCCTACTGGAAACGAACGGCTATCAATCAATTTCAAAAGCAAAAGATATCAATGGAATAGACCGAGTAGTATTTACGCATCTGTGACAGTGCTTGCGGCGCACGCACTTTCTCTTGCTGAGGCAGCCTCGACATCGACGTGCGTGCCGGCATACGTTTGGAAAGGTAGCGAAGCAGTAAACGCCAGTTCGGCTCGGACCGTCACGCTGGTTTTTACAAAATTGTTATTTTCGGTGCCGTTTTTTAAAGAAAAATTAACGATTCGTTGATACACTATTGTAGCGTCATTGTCAAACGAGGAAGATTATGAAGAAATTATTGTTATGTTTAACGTCTGCAATATTTGTAGCTTCTTGCTTTGAGGAGCTGGAAGCGGGGGATAGTGGCGAACCAGAAAAAAAGGATGCTACATCTTCGCTTGTTCTTTTCGGAAAAGAAAATATATCTGATGACATTAAAATGGCTGATTCAATGAAATCAGCGTTTGATAATGCAAGATCGAAGTTTTCTTCTGCTGAGACGGCAATAATGAAGTATGCGACTGATTTGAGGGTATTCTCCGGCCATGAGGAGGTTGCTCTAATTCCTATATTAAGCAGCATTATTGCACTGGATGCTAGGTGTTTTGATACCGTAAGTAGAGCATTTGCCCTCCTAAAGGAAGGGCTGGAGAATATAAAAAGTTCAGGAAAAGATGTTAAAGGTAAAAAAGAGGTAGCCGGTAGGAAATTGATACAACAAGCTGCGCAATTGCTCAAATCTATGTATGTCTTTCGGATTATGCTTAATTCTATCATGTCATATTGTATCCAATACGAAGCTAACATAAGATCAAAGAACACCGCCAAAAAGGACAAAAGCAAAATCTTTGGGGCGATTCATGGCAATGATATTAAAAAACAATTGGAACCATTGCGTGAATTGTGCGAAAAGGGCAAAAAGAAATTGATAGGAAAAGATACAAAAGGACTGCGTGACGCCACAGAAGTGTGCGGGGGGTACGTCGATGATTTAACAAATGGCTCAGATACAGAAATGAAAGAGCCGCTTAAAAATTTGGAAGAGTCCATGGAGCACTTATTTGCTATAGTGGGAATGTGTGGTAAATACATAGAGACTATTGGTGCAGCCGCAAGCGTAACAAACGATTTTTCAAATCACGTGGATAAGCTGGCGTCATTAAATCAAGAATGCAATGATGATGACAAAAATGCGCTAAAAAAACATAGTGAAAGTAGAAAAAGAGCTTCTCATGGTAAATAAAAATAAACTCTTTGGGCTTTAAAAATCCAGTTCCTGGTAGTGGGAAACAGGAAGCATCGAAGGCACTCGATCAGCCAACATATTCCTGAAAGACGGACGTGACTTTATGCGAGCGTACCAATCTTTTACCAGAGGATATTTCTCCCATTCGATGGATCCGAAATAGTCTATGCATGATATATTTGCCGCGGCCGAGATATCCGCTAGTGTGAAGTTATCGCCGGCAAGCCAATTTCTTCTATCCGATAGCCAGGAAATGTAATCCATATACGTTTTTACGGACGCAATCGCCTTTCTTATGCTGGAAGAATCCGGAGAAGAGTTTTCGACGTGTCTTTTTATTACTTTTTCGAAAACAATATTTTTGGTTACATCGGCAAAAAACATTTCATTAAACAAAGAAATAATTCTGCGTGATTCCAGTTTTTCACTTTGATTCATGCCCAGCATCGGCTTTGTCTTATAAGCCTGCTCCATGTGCTCAACAATGGCGTACCATCCCTGCAGCAGATGTCCATCTTTCTCCACCAGAGTTGGGATATCCGAAAACATGTGATTTTCTGAGAATTTCTTCTTACGATCCCACGGGGTTTCCGAAACCAACTCATATTCAAGAGCTTTTTCATTGAGATATATGCGAACCACTCTACTGAAAGGGCTCATGGTATAATAATACAATGTTCTCATTTATTCCTCATAATGAATATTCTTTCGCTTTCCAAGAGCCAATATCATACCAACTAAAATGCTGACAGCCAACATGGACGACCCTCCGTAGCTCATAAACGGCAACGTCATTCCTTTCGTCGGAATCAAATGAAGCGTGGAGGCAATGTTGATGAAAGATTGCAGACCGAATTGTGATAGCAGTCCAACCGAAGCCAGTATGGAAAAGAGGTCGTTTCCCTTTAGAACGCGGATCATTCCGTATACTACAACGAAACATATGAGAGCTACAACAAATGCACAGAAGAAAAAGCCGAATTCCTCTCCCAAAACAGCAAAGACAAAGTCCGCGTGCGCGTCTGGCAGATGCTTTTTTATGACTCCTTCTCCGGGACCAACGCCGAATAGTCCTCCGTTTGCGAACGCTTCCAGCGATCGATTTATCTGATAATGATCTCCGATGGACGGATCCAGAAACCTGTCGACTCTGGCAGTAACGTGGGGAATAAACAGGTACGCCATTACGAATCCACATACAGAAACGATAATTACCGTCAATACCAAGGCGATGGAAAGACCGTTTAGAAACAATTGGCCAAGCCAAACGGCAACTGTGATGACAATCATGCCTATGTCCGGCTGCAGCAGCAGAAGAAATACATTAATAGCTAGAAAAAATGACGCTATGAGTCTTCCGTGGAATTCCTTGTTTTTTCGTTCTTCAGAAAACATCCAGGCTGTTATGATAGTCAACGCCGGTTTTGTAAATTCCGATGGCTGCATGGAGAATCCTAGTATGGATATCCATCTGCGAGCTCCCTTTATTTCAGTTCCAATAAAAAGAGTTAACGCCGTTAGAACAATGGACATGAAAAACAAAAGCAACGCAAGTTTTTTTATGGTGGAGTTATCGAAGGTGGATACAAGAAATATAATTAGCAAAGATGGCGTTATGTATAACAGATGTCTCTTTAAGAAGTAAAATCTTTCGACTCCCAGATGATTTGCGACCATTGGAGTGGCCGACACCGCCATTAGCACTCCCATGGCGATTATTATTATGAAAGAAAATAGCATAACGCGATCGACTGTCCACCACCAGGTCCCGAGAATTCCACTATCTGTTCTGGACAAAGAAAACATTAGTTACTCTCTATGGCTTTTGGAGCTATTGCTTATTTTATGCTCTATTCCCAGTACAAATTTCCTAAATGCGTCTCCGCGTTCTTCGAAATTTTTGAACTGATCGAAACTTGCGCAGGCGGGAGACAAAAGCACAACGTCAATTTCCATCAATTTACACATTTTATATGCGTTATTTACCGCCATTTCCAAAGATCTCGATACTTCGCATTTCACCTTATGGGATCGCATAATTTTATACCAATCGTTTGCTGCCTCTCCTATGAGAAACGCGTATTTTATTTTATCGAAATAATTGGTTAATTTTTCGACACCTTCTTCCTTTGGTAATCCGCCCAGTATCCATATTATGTTGTCGAAGCGCAGAAGAGCCTGCTCCGTGGATTGGACATTGGTGGCCTTGCTATCGTTTACGTATTTCACTCCGTTGATTGTCGCCACCAACTCCTGACGATGTGGCAGCCCTTTGAACGAAAGCAGTCCGTCGCAGAATTCTTGTTTGTCGATGCCGTTTAGGACGCACGCAGCATAGGCGGCGGCTATATTCTGGCGATTGTGTATGCCGTCCAGCAGCTCGTTGTTTTTGCAAACCAAAATATGATTGCCCTTCCTGTTATCTATGAGGCACTCCAGTGACCAACCGATACCGAAATCCGGCACATATTTTCCGGATATGGGAACAACGTTCGGATGATTAATACCAATTAAAAAATCTCTGATGCTGCAGCAATGGGCGTCGTCAATTCCTATGATCGCATTTGATCCACGATGGAAATTGGCAAAAATCTTCTGTTTTCCCGAGATGTATCCCACCATACCACCGTGGCGCGTAATATGATCCGGAGTGATGTTTAGCAAAATGGATGTGTCAAATCCCAATCGGTTGCAGGATTCCAGTTGATAGGACGACAGCTCAAAAACGTAGAAGTCATTGCCGGCCGGAGATGACAACACTGGGGTTCCGAGATTTCCTCCTATGGAAGATCTTCTGCCGGAAATCTCAAAAATATGTCCGACAAGTGCCGTAAGTGTTGATTTTCCATTTGTCCCGGTGACACATATGTTCGTAGCAGATACATTTTGCTGAAACAGGTCAACATCATTGATTATTGGGATGCAAGTTTTAGTGGCAAACCGCACTGCTGGATGCATTTCGGGCCAGAGCAAATGAATACCAGGACTTACCACCATACAATCGAGGGTTCCCCAATCGTCTGAAAATGTGTCACTTGCACGGGAATAGAGCAGACTCAATCCCAAATTCATGTACTTCGAGTCGTCCAGACCGCAGTCGTCGTACACGCCGACAATTGCTCCGGATTCTAGAAGTGAGTCAACGACTGATCGCCCGGTCTTTCCGAGACCAACTACTCCAACACGTTTATTTCTATAGGACTCTAATAAAATCATCTTATCTTCAACGTCGCCAATCCAATCAATGCAAGAACAAGGGAAATAATCCAAAATCTAACCACAACCGTAGACTCGTGCCAGCCTTTTTTCTCAAAATGATGGTGAATGGGAGCCATTAGGAATATCCTTTTTTTGGTCAGTTTAAAATACACAACTTGTATCATAACAGACATTGCTTCCATAACAAATAGTCCACCTATGATTGCCAGCACAAATTCATGTTTTACGATGACGCTTACGCCTCCAAGAGCTCCGCCTATGGCCAACGATCCAGTGTCTCCCATGAATATCTGAGCCGGAGGAGCATTGTACCACAAAAATCCAAGACATGATCCAATGAGTGCTCCGCAAAAAATGCATAGCTCTCCGACGGATGGCACGTAGGTTATCTGGAGATAATTGGCGAATACAAAATGTCCCACCAAATAGCTGATTATTCCCAGACACAATGCCGCTAACATCGACGGAAATGTCGCCAGACCGTCCAGTCCATCGGTTAAGTTGACAGCATTGGAGCTTCCGACAATCACAAATGTCGTAAATATCAGAAGAAAAGGTGCGTTTACTATCGCAAAATTCTTAAAAAACGGGAATGTAAGATGTCCGGCTATCTCCGGAGATCGCAGCAATTCAACAAGATACGAAAAAACAAACGCAATTAATATCTGGAAAAGCAGTTTTTTTCTTCCGGCAACTCCATCTGTATTCTTTTTCTTCACCTTCAGAAAATCGTCCATAAACCCCAAGAATGCATAGCAGACAGTCAGTATCATCAGCAGTATCATGTAGCGATTGGTGAGATCTCCCCAGAGTATCGACGAAATTATGGAGCTGGTAATCATAATTGCTCCTCCCATCGTGGGAATTCCCTGCTTTTTTACTATGTGCGATTGTGGACCGTCATCTCTTATGGGCTGCGCGTATCTAAACTTTTTTATGAATCTCGGATACAGAAAAAAACTAACGAATAGAGATGTAAGCAACGCGCACATCGTTCGGAATGTGATGTAGCGCAGAAGATTCATTCCAGATATGAAATTTAGCGCCGGAAAAATAAAATTATAAAACATCTATTGCTCACTTTATGCGGCGATTTTATTGTAGTGTTGTTTTATGAAATCAACAATGTATTTCATTTTCATCGAATTTGATCCTTTTATCAAAATGCAGTCGCCATCGGCGATATTTTCGACGACTTTTTCAGCAAGCTCCATAGAATTTGCGCACCAGCATCCTTTTTTCTCCTCCAGAAGATTATCGAAAAGATACTTAGATAGATCGCCACAGGCAAACACCTTATCAATGCCAAATTTGTCTATTGTCGGAGCGAGATTTTCATGAAAACGAACAGAATCCGGTCCTAGTTCGCGCATATCTCCGAGAACGACGACTTTCCTCCTGTTTTTGTATTTTGACAGCGATATGATTGCTGATCTCACGGATGTTGGACATGCGTTGTATGAATCGTCCACAATAATCACATTATCAATGTGAAATACTTCTCCACGTCCTGCGGGAACCGTAAATGTCCCCATAGATTCCGCCAAAACATCCAGCGAATCTCCAGATTCCATATGAACGGTCAGCAGTGCCGCCAAGCTATTCATCACACTGGAAACATTGTTGCAGTGCAAATCATAGACAATGCTTTGTCCGAGGATTTCTGCTTTTACTTGTATAATATCATTGATGAAATCGTAGGATAGCATTTGTGCATCAGACTTATTCTCTGCTCCAAAAGTGAAAACATCTTTTACATTGCATTGATGTGCCTTCTTTCTCAGGAAATCTGTGTATGGCAAATCGTTGGGAATTATCGCTGCTTTCTGGGACTTGATGGTTTCGAAAATCTCAGATTTCGCATTTGCTATATCAAACACAGAGTTAAAATACTCCAGATGCGTCTCGCATATGTTGGTTATAACCGATATATCAGGACTGACTATATCAAGGAGCTTCTTGATTTCGCCGGGTTCGCTCATGCCCATTTCGAAAATTCCCACATTCGTTTCAGGAGGCATGAGAGCCGCGCAAATCGGAAGACCTATCTGGCCATTGAAATTTTTCCGGGACACAAACGCCTTCTGTGACTTTTGAGAACTTACCAGCAGATGATATATCATATCTCGCGTCGTTGTTTTCCCCACACTTCCGGTAACGCCGATATATTGCGCATTTGTTCTGGACAGATTGTACTTGGCCAATTTCAAGAGCGCTTCATAGGACGATTCCACATGAATAATTCTATCGTCAGCTAGCCCGATATTACGCTGTGATATAGCCAAAGCCGCGCCATTGGAGAGCGCATCTCTTATGAAATTATGGCCATCTGCTTTTTCTCCTTCCAGAGCGACAAATAGATCTCCGTCTTTTGCATTCTTCGAATTAACACATATATCACAGATGCCACACTTAACATCTTGATTGAAAATGCTCGATAACTGTTCTCTAGAAAAAATTTCTTTCATTTCTTGCATTTCCGCCCTTTCCCTTTCGCTTTATTCAAAATAACATCTCTATCGCTGAAGTATACCATTTCATTGGCCAATTGCTGATAGTTTTCGTGGCCTTTTCCAGCCACAAGCAAGCAATGCCCCACTATACAGAAATCCATCGCAATTTCTATGGCGTCTTTGCGTCCAGTTTTAATTTCTATGATTTTACCTTTGTCTTTTTCAAGAACGCCTTCAATTATCATCCTCCTAATGGCCGTTGGATCTTCGTTGCGTGGATTATCATCTGTAACAAAAACAAAATCCGAAAGTTCTCCGGCAATTTCACCCATTAATTTCCGTTTTTCCAGATCTCGATCTCCGCCACATCCGAACAAAGTTATGACATGATCTCCTAATGACATAATTGCATTTTTTAAAGCGTCTGGAGTGTGGGCATAGTCGAGAAAAATATTTCTGCCCCTGTATTTTGCTACAAGCTCCATTCTTCCACGGATTGGACGTAGATTCTCTAGTGCATCGATTATGTTTTCGATAGGAATACCTGTGGCACAACATATGGCAGCTGCGCATATGGCATTATACGCCTGAAACGTGCCGTGAATTGGCAAAGAAAATACGATTCCTTGTCCCCAAAATGAAGCATTAACGAGCAAAAAAGGTTTTCCTGGAACCACGGAAACAATTCTTATGTCGTTCGATTCACGTCCATAAGTTATGCATTTAATGTTTCGAGCCGATGCAATTTCGAGTATCTTCTTCGAATATTTACCTTCGTCGGAATTTACCACAAATATTGTATTTTTTCCGGCGACTTCAGAAAACAATCTTTCTTTTGCCTTCCAATAATCTTCCATTGTTCCGTGGTAGTCCAGATGGTCCTGAGTCAGATTTGTAAAAGCGCATACACTGAAATCAACATCATCCAACCGATGCTGACATATGCCATGACTGGATGCCTCAATTGCGATATTCCTCACACCAACATTACTTAGATCATGTAAAATTTTGTGCAGTTGAATCGGACCAGGTGAAGTAAGGGGGGGCGCAGCACATGCATTTACTTTCGCTTTCACATCGCTAGTACAATCGGCACACCCCTCGGAAGGTAGCGAAACAGAAAACGCTAGTGGTGCAACCACGCCTAACGTGCCAATGCTGGCGGATTTATGTCCACACTTCGTCCAAATCTGATGCACCATATCAACTGTTGAGGTTTTTCCGTTAGTTCCGGTTACCGCAATTACGAGATCGCTGCATAATGGCTCTTTTTCGCAATTGGCTTCGTCAGATCCGCTGCTCGGATCCTCATGTACATCTAGTACACTGCGGTCCTGCGCTACGTTCTTACTAGCTCTTGCAAAAAATAGCTCATTATGCAGCGATCTCGGCACATGATTTAAGTTGTTTGGAAAAAACCTAGACGCAATGTGAGACAGCTCAATCCGAGAATTGTTTACATATATATATGTTATACCGGAATCGTTTCTAGTTACGTGATTTTCTTCGCCATTTGACACAATGTATTTGGCTCCTCGGGAAATGGCGTCATCTATGTATTTCTTCCCGTCATCCAGTGAACCATTTATTGCAACAAACAGACAGCCTTCTGAAGCTTTTCTGGAATCATCACATATATCTGATACCTCAAGATTTTTTATCCCATCCGGAAGCTCAAAACTAATAATTTCCGATATTTTCTTCATATGAACTCGCCAATAGCTGCATTGTATATAATATCCTCGTTTGCATTGATCAATAGCATGCACTGAAAATATATTTCAGAAATAATTTATGGAAGCAATATTAATATGAAAAATGTGTACGCAATATTCTTGTTTTCAGCAATATTCTGAAAAGAAATACAACACTTGATTGTGTTTTTGGGGGGTGATATACTTTCGTTAGGACTATGGAATGCCTGTGGTGGATGTTCTATGGTCTTTGTGTGTTCACGTTTATAATAAGGAAACGAAAATGAAAGATTTAGGTAGAATATGCGCCGTAATGGTAGTGGCGTTAACGTCGCATGTGTATGGTATGATAAGCCAATCCAATTTGGATGGTTTAAAGAAAGATTTTACGAAGGTGGGTAGTTATTTCAAGGTTAGTCCATCAGATGCTAGTGATATCACCAATCTAGACAATGAGTTCTTAAAGACATTTGGTCACCTCAATAGCATTGTGGAAAAACTTGATTCAAGTTTCTTAGGTGATTTTGAGCAAGTTAATTTGTTAGATGGTTTTAAAAAACTAACGGTTGAGATGTATAATACTGCAATCGTTATGGTTTATACTAGAAAGCCTCTACTTCATGATGCAGCAGAGCGTTGTAAAGGCTTGCGCGATGAATTTCGTAGAGAACTTGAAGTGTATCACGCGGATTTATCTACAAATAAGCTTCCTCAAGTATTAGGCCTTTTGAAAGCCAGCCTTATCGGCAGCGGAGGCGGCGGCAGTGGAAGCAGCAGCAGTAGTGGAAGCAGCAGTATATTATTTTCTGACGCCGATGACCAATGATTTTAACCAATAACTCTCCGCTCCATTGTAGTTTGTGATTTTTTTCAACTGTTAGTTCAAGGGGTGGTTGTTTTTGCATGTTTGTGGTGGTTGTGTTGCATGATTTTTGTAGGAAGCTTGCTTGTCTGCTTTGGCCAAGCCTATGGGTAGAGTTTTTCACAAAATTATGCAACAAATCGCCGGACGAAAGTTGTGAAAATTTCATCGTGGCCGTGTCTCATTTGTGTCTGGACCTGGACACATTTCTCCTATAAACCAACTCAAAAATCAGAGCATTGCAGAACCCCTGTGGTAGCAAGACGTCTAGTGATAAGTGCATGTTTTTTTATTGTTTCCAATCATTATTTGCGTTACACTCTTGCGTTTTGTATATTGGGGGTCCAATGTCCGTAAAAAATTTGCCTCTGGTTTTGATCGTTGTAATTATCGCGTCGATATTTTTACATCCAATTATCCCATATGATGTGAAAAGCATAATTTATGCATTGAGCCTGACTATAAAATCCATCGTTTTATGTGTATTGCCATTTATCATCTTCGGACTGCTTTTTAAGACGCTGGTGAAATTGTCCAACCATGCGGTTAGCGTTTTGTTTTTGATTTTCGGAACTTTATGTGCTTCGAATTTTTTCAATACGTTTGTGGCCTGCAATATAGGATCACTTTTGTATCACTTTGATTTTGATCTCGGAGGTGTTATCGGTAGCGAGAGTACGCTGGAACCATATTTCATGTTTTTGATTCCAAATATTATAAAAAATGATTGGGCACTTTTCGGAGGCATTTGCGCTGGACTAGCTGCAGCCTGTTACAATCGAGAATGGGCGCTTTCAATCGCTAATAAAATAGACACAATTGTGCGAAATTTGTTTTCGGCTATTTCATTTTTGGTTCCGCTATTTATCATAGGATTTGTGGTAAAAAGTGCGTCAGAAGGAAGTCTTGTAAATATCATCAAGAGCTATTCTTCGATTCTACTTGTATTTGCAGTCTACGCCACCTTTCACACATTTGTAGCCTATTATGTCATCAATAAATTTTCGTTAGAAAAATGCCTCTCTTGCTTGAAAAACATGTTTCCTGCATGGTTGACGGCGATCAGTACGATGTCCAGTGCTTTGGCAATGCCGGTCACGATATTATCGACAGAACAGAATGTAAAGAATACGGAACTGGCCGGCTCTGTCATATCGGCTACGGTGAATGTGCATCTCCTTGGAGACTGCCTTGCTATTCCAATAATTGCGTATGCGCTTCTGAAAAACAATGGATTTGCCGAACCATCTCTGTACTCATATTTTGTTTTTACGCTGTTTTTTGTGATTGCAAAATTCTCCGTTGCTGCAATTCCTGGCGGAGGGATTCTCGTTATGATTCCAATATTGGAGAAGTACCTTAACTTCACACCGGAAATGTCCACTTTAATAATCGCAATATACATAATATTCGATCCCATTATTACCGGATTCAACGTATTGGGGAACGGAGCACTGGCAATACTAATCGATGGTTTGAGTCCAAAAACAACCAACGATAAGGTATAATCTGTTTGTTTTTGTCATCCGAGGTGGCGAACTAAAAAAATGCATGTATAGCAAAAACATTCTAAAGTTAGTTTCTCTTCTTCTTGGGCGCAGAAAAAAGTGGATGACGTTTTTGCTCGTCATCGCTTCCGTTTTGCTGATGTTTTTTGATGGTGTTGATGATAAAACTTCCATTGAATTGTATTTGCGGAAATTGCAATCTCTGTCTGAATATCGTTTGGATAATTCGCAAAAACATCTCGTAACCAGTTATTATTTGCAAAACAAAAACCGTCATCCAAACGTCAAACATCGCCATAAAATCCGTGAAACATTCAACTCGCAAAAAGACAAACTCAAACAAGAATGGTGTGCACATTACTCTCTAAAATGGCCTATTGAGCACTATCAAGTAACAGTTAACAATAAGCCGGAAACTGCAAGAGCCTTTCAAGCACATCACATCATTCCAATTAATTCTGGAGGAGTAAATAAATGGTGGAATCTTTCGCCGATATCCGATGGTAACCACCATGAATTACATTCATCTATCGAAGAACATGCATGTTTTTCTCACAATTTTATCGAACAAAAAGTTTGCAGATTAATTCTCGCAGTGATTACACAATACGCGCTAAAATAAAGCAATTTCAGAGTCTCTTTCAGAGTCTTCTGACGGATCGCACATTAGCGCAGGTTCTTAGAGCTGCCTGTACTTCGCCGAGATGTATCACGTCATTTACCTTTATATCCACGAGTAAATCAAAGAAATCGACGGATCTGTGCTCTACTTTTATGTTTGCGATACTTGCGCCGCTGGAACTAATGACATTCATGATAATGGAGAAGCTTTCCCGCTGATTTATTATCACTATTCGCAATCTTGAGATAAATGTCGATTCCACTTCGTCTTCTTTATTCCACTTGACTCGAACAAAGACGTTTTTTCCTCTTCCAAGATGAGCGCAACTGGTGATATGTACCACGACTCCTTTCTGTGGAACTAAAATGCCAATTATTTTATCGCCCAGTATCGGATGACAACATTCGGAAAAGTGTACCGCTATGCCGGGAGTGTAATCCATCAGGCAAATTGGATCTTCCACGACGGATCTGTAGCCATCTCCATCGGAAAGCATAGTCCTAACGCTATTCAGCGATATCGTACCTCTGCCGACGCTGTAGTAGAATTTTCCGAGGCTATCACAGGAAAAACTCTTGTAATCTACAAGATTCTCTGCAAAAACTGTTTTCGTTGATGAAAATACATTCTTTACCAATTGCAGACCAATATTAACAAATTCCTCTTTTTCCTGAGATCTCACAAACTTTCGTATGCATGACTTGGCTTTTCCGGTGACCACAAATCTTTCCCACGAACTTTCGGGATTTTGATATGGAGACGTTATGATGTCCACCTGATCGCCGTTTCTGAGAACTGTCTTCAGCGGAACTATCTTCCCATTTACTCGGACTCCAATGCATGTACTTCCAATGGACGTGTGTATTTCGTAGGCAAAATCCACAACCGTTGCGCCGCGTGGAAGCGTTATGAGATCTCCAGCAGGGGTAAAGCAAAACACCTCGTTCTCAAACATTTCCAATTTTGAGTGATCCATTACTTCTTCTGGAGTTCCGGAGTTCTGCAATATCGTCAGTAGGCTCTTGATCCAGTTGTATTTTTTCGGATCTTCTCCGCTGGAAACAACGTTCCCCTCCTTGTAGGACCAGTGGGCGGCAATACCTTCGTCGGCAACTCTATGCATTTCTTCTGTGCGAATTTGAATCTCTATTCCCTGCTTGAGAGGTCCGATGACGGTCGTATGCAACGAGCGGTAGTTATTCAATTTCGGAATGCTTATGTAGTCCTTAAAACGTCCGGGCATTATGGGGAAATGCGTGTGTATTACGCCAAGAGTCAGATAGCACTGCTCTACAGTCTTCACTATCACTCGAAAAGCGATAATATCGTTGATCTGCTCCAGAGAGACATTTCTTTGGCGCATCTTTTTCCATATGGAGTATGCTTTTTTCTCGCGACCACTGACGGTAGCCTCTATTCCCGCCCCCCTTAGAACGCGATTGAGCTCAGCGACGGTATTTTGAACGAAATTATCATCTTTGCTTCTGATTTGCTCTAATCTAACGGAAATGGCACTATATTCGTTTGGATGAAGATGATAGAAGGCGATATCTTCTATTTCATCCCTGATGACATTCATTCCTATTCTTTCGGCCAGAGGCGCATAGATCTCAATTGTTTCCAGCGCTATCCTTTTTCTTTTTTCTATGGAAGCAATATAGTTTATGGTTCTCATGTTATGCAGACGATCAACCAGCTTTACGATAAGTACTCTTATGTCCTTGGACGTTGCCAATAGAAACTTGCGGAAATTCTCTGTCTGATGCGCTTTGGAAGACGCGTAATTCACCTTCGATAACTTTGTGACGCCTTCCACAAGAAATGCAACTTCTGATCCGAAAATTTCTTCTAATTCTTCGAATGTTACGCTGGTGTCTTCCAGAACATCGTGAAGTAATCCGGTAATTACCGATGGGACATCCAAACGCAGCTCGGCCAGCAGTCGTGCCACCTCCACCGGATGATAGAAAAACGGAGATCCAGACGCGCGTTTTTGCGTTCCATGAGCCTCCATCGCAAACATGTAGGCTTTCCTGAGCATATCGGCGTTTACTTCAGGATCGTACGTCTTCACTAAATTTATTAATTCGGCCGAAGTAATCAAAACACAAAAATCCTAAAATTACGCATGTATTATAAATCAGACACCAATATCTTATACTTTACACGATTTTCGTTAATTTTCTACTAGGAGCTGTTTTTAACGATGGTATTCGGCACCCGATCCAACAAACGAGTCGCCTGTTTTTATGGCATAGTCTAAAAAACAAAAAACCCTCCAAAAGTATTGACAATATTTTCATAATGTGCTATCATCTCTGATGAGTTTTAAATAATAAGGAGGACACAATGAATAAAACCATGAGTGTGATAAAAGGAGCTATATATGCTTTGTTGTTCATGACTACTGCGTCGTTGTTTGCTTTAACTCTTGATGCAAGAAACGCTGGAATCACAAATATCCATTTCGATAGCTTAACGTTTAATAATTTATGGCATTGGAATTTGAGCCTCTCACCTGATCCTTCGAAGGGATTGAATGCCTATGCTGATGTTGCCCAGTATTTTACACATTGTAGTGGTTCCGATAATTTGGATATTGACACTATTGCCCCTAATGATTCAGGGAGTAATGGCGCAATAGACCTGTTGCAAAAGCCTCCTGGAGTCACTGATTATCAGGACCAAAAATAGGCTTACGCAACAGGTCTAATAATCATAAATGAGCTTCGATTCCTGAATACCCCTTTCCTGTTAAGTCATGGTTTGCCAGTAGAAAAATACGTGTTCAATATCTTAACATATAATAATATATCAAACGCAAATGACGCCGGAAAACTTATAGATGTTCAGACCACATATAAATATGTAACTGGTATTAATACTGGTCAAGGAAGTCGTCTAGTATTTTCCTCTGATCCTCCAACAGGCGGACAGCCCTATTACTCCATAGACATAGTGCGTGACACCACGAAGGTTCATGATGAGCATGCAGTTCGTGATTTTCTTGAGCTAAACACGATTTAACTGAGAATGTGGATTGGGCGAACAGAGAGGAAATGAGAGGAGTGAATCAGATCATAGACTCCAAATGAAAGAAGAGATTCTGAAGTTTGAAGCTTTTGGAATACAGTCGGAGATAGACCGGCCAGGCAGAGTCTAACCAACAGCCTGTAGTTAGCCT
>BNWJ01000023.1 GCA_025998735.1 Alphaproteobacteria bacterium
GCGGATTCATCAGCGTAATGCTTTTTATCGTAGGCTTTCCTTTCAAAATAGAATTCAGCAAGCATACAAGTACACGCTTGTGCTTCTCTTCACCAAACAGATTAGCAAAAACAAAATCCGAACTCGGCTTTAATAGACCGTTCATGTCTCACCTTTTTATTCTTTTAAGTTACTCTTCTAAAGTTCCATTACCAGACCTATTGCGAAAATCTTCAGGAGCAAGAGATTCAATTCACAATAGGTCTATCATTCTTATAATCATACCACATTTTTCTGGAAAGATGGTAGTTCTTTTTTGAGGCAATATTTTTGATGTAAATTTCAAACCAGTTCCACCGTCTCATCTATTTCACGCATGATTTTATTTGTTAAATAGAGGGCGTTAATGATTTTCTGATAGTGTTTGATTTCGTCTGAGTTTAGTGATCGTCCTTTTCGGTCTTTCAGCCATTTTTGTGCTGGTTGATAGCCGCCGATGTGGAAATTCCAGGCGATTTCTGGAACATTGCCGAAATATTGTGTGGCATTTATGTAGACTTTGCTATCCACATATTTCACTTTATCCACGATGTTATCGCCGGACTCTGGATAATTTATCTTGAGAGTTCGGAGGTCATCGCTTTCCAGCAAATGAATCCGGCCCAGTTTGCCTCCCAGATCAACCAGTTGCCAGAACTTTTTTGCATCGGTTGGATAGGGAACTTTCGGAAAATCTATCTTCAAAAATTCCCTGTATTTTTTACGATATTTTGGCGAATGCAAAACCGCGTAGATGTAATCCAGCACATCCAATGGCGCAAATGTATCTGCTTCGGCTGTTTTTTCTGGAATGAACTTCAATTTTAATCCATCTGCAAACTTGTCGATGGCTTCCGGATGGAAGTTGGGCGTTCTCGACGAATCATGATCTGAGTAGAGATAGAGAGGCGCAATGCAGGAGCTGCTTCTTTCACATAGTTTATTGCAAATAAATATGTGGCTGATTTGATTGCCTGCCACGCCTCTTTGCGTCATTAATCCACAATTTTCCTTATCCAGCATATGTCGCATAATTTCTCGTCCTGGACGTTTATGAAATCCTTTGGTTTTTCCAGTATAATAGGTGAAGCGCACATCAAATGGCCTATAGCAAATTGGCTGGATTAGATTTTTATCTAGTTCAGAATCCTTCAGATCTCGTTGTGCACTAGCTATTGTCCAATCTCGACCATCCTTTCCAAGATAATATTTTTTCCTGGCTTCTTCTATTCCCAAAAAAGCAAAATCATTAATTGTTTTTTGCATTTCTTCTGTAGTATTTTTAATCGTTAATTTATCTCTACCTGTTTCAACTCCGCTTGAATTAAGTACAAACAAATCTTTTATTCCTAAACCTCTATCGTATCCACTCTTTTGAGAAAAATCCTTGGGGACAAAAAAATAATATGGATGTTCATACTGAATTTTTTTGAATCCCATCGATGCAAAATCGCTACAAGTCAACTCATTGTATTTTTCTTCCCGTCTACCGTACAGATCACAGTGGTATACATCAGCTATTTTTTTGCTTTTGGTGGTTACACCACGGGCGCTTACTTTTTCGTCTCCTTCTTTGAATCTAATGCGATGTTGTTTTTTGGATCCAACGTCACGTTGGACAAAAATATTAATGGATACGCCCTGCATGATATCAAAAACATTCTCGTCTTTTGAGCCATCCGGACAGGTCTCTTTCTTTCTGGAATTTCCGTGTAGATCGACGATGTAAATTTCATCGAATGTTTCCAGCAGTGATTTTCGCATTTGCCTATGAATTACACCATCCAAAAAACTGTTGTTGGAAATATACGCCAATATACCAGCGCCACTTTTTTCAATGTGATGCTGTCCAAAACGAATAAATTTTATGTAGTCGTCCGAAAGTGGCTGTATATTTTTTTCATTAGACCTGTTGCGTAGGCCTATTTTTGGTCCTGATAATCAGTGACTCCAAGAGGCTTTTGCAACAGGTCTATTCAAATCTTTTTTGTAAGTCTCCAATAATCCAGTTATCCATTTGCTTTTATTTGAGCTGCTTACGCTATAGGGAGGATTCCCCAGCACAACCATTACGGGCACATTACAAGACATCTATTTCTCCCTCCAATGAATTTTTTAATCTTAAATCCCAGCGCTTTTTTCCAATTGAATCACAGCTGCTTCTACGCAATGCAGAATCCAGTCGCAGAAAACCAAGAATAAAAGACGTCGGCATTAGTTCAAATCCGTGCAATCGATCTTTCAGATTATCTTCAACAGTTGTTGCACCACAGGCGCTTATTTTTTCATCTTCTCCATTACGGAGTGAATTTGTGGATCCAACGTCACGTTGGTTTTTTAGCAACTCCAGAATTCTGACGAAAAAAGTACAAGTACCAGCTGCTGGATCTATCACATGGACATTTTCATCGCCTAAGCCTTCAGGCATGCCGAATTCTTTTTGCAAAATTTGATCGACAGCTCGAACGATAAAATCGACGATTGGCTTTGGAGTGCACCAAACTCCGCTAGACTTGCGCTTTTCAGCATCATATTGCGCTAGAAATATCTCAAAAAAATCAAACACATGATCAAATTCTGATTTTTTTTCAAGAAAAGCATCGATATCAGAAACAAATTCCCTTTTGCAAAAAACGTCGTCAATTTGTTTTATTGCTGATTCAAGATCATAGGAATGAATTGCATATAGCGCCGCGAAATCGTCACCGACATTTTTCATTATTTCTTGCATTAACAAACTCCATAAATTTTATATACGTAATAACTTGCGCGTATATGGAACACAATTCGTCTACTGAAACATTGCCAAGTTTCTTCAGCGCTCCATCACGCAACGTTTCAAATTTATATTCTCCAGATTTTGGATTAATGACGCTTTTGATAGCATCACGAAGATTCCATGCCCTGTCAGCCAATTCTTTTGCAACTTTCATTCCGCATTCTTTGCTCATTTCTTACTCCTTTTTTACATCAAACTACTTCTAACTATTCTTGAACGCTGTGGTTGCATTTGTCTTTGAGTTGAGAATTGAGCAACTTGTGCCACGCGATTTTCTTTTATAGGAGTTTCTACAGCTGTTTTTTGTATTTTTGCTCCTGCCAGCTGTTCCCATTTGCTTTCTGACCAGCGATCGATGCTGAGTGCAATTGCAGCGGCGCGAGCGTATACGCGGCAGTCGAGAGCTTCGTTTCTATCTCGGATTTTTTGCCATTCTCGTTTTGGATATCCTTTTACAATTTTTGTCACGAGTTGTTCCGCAGTGAGTTGCTTGAAATATTCGGCATTGTACTCAGGAAAGTGCATCAGGCATGCGCCTTCATTTCTACGACTTTTCAGCGAGTTGTAAATTTCGCCCTTGATCATGGATACTCCGATTTTCCACAGCCGAATACTGTGCTTCAATTTCTTGCCTTGGAAATTTACATCGACTTTTGTTGGCGCATTCAGTGGAACCAAAGAATTATCGACACCTTTTATGGCCATCACATTATGAATCGACTGAGTTCGAACCCAGCCATAGACTTCCTGCGTTGAAAATCCAGCATCGATGGCCATCATATTTATTTTGCGATGCGTTCCATCTTCTGATTCAAATTCCTCTTGTAGAATGTGAGACACTCCCGCCCAAGTTTTTTGCTCGGACGGACTGCCGTAAATAATGCGATAATCCACCGACCAACTTTCTTTGCGCGGTCCCCAAGCGACGATTTCAATTTCGAGACGATCGTTTTGCACATCAACACCTGCCGTAAGCACATAACCGCCGTTTGGAACCGAACCAATGCGATATGGCTCACGTCGATCGAACAAAACTCCCCAGTCTGGAGCTTCGCCTTTTTCTTCCCATGGCAAACCAAGAGTTGTATTGGTCCAAGCCTTGAGTAGCTGGTCATCGTCTTTGGCGCGCTCGTAATTCTGTGCGCAGGTTCCCCAGCTGAGCCAACCGACAGGCGAGTACAAACTCGACAAATGAAACCCTACTACTCTCGGATTTTTGATTGAGATTGCTGCTGTTGATTCAACTTCACATTGTTCTTCTGTGGCAGCGTCACGTCGTGTTGCTTGCCATCTTCCTCGTCGGAGCATTTCAGTTTTGTGATGGTTTTCAATATTTCTTTTGCAGTGTTCGCAAACATAAACAGCTTGAAGAGGATCTGAATCATATTTTATGTTCTCCCATTTTAAGACTTGAAAAAAATCGCAATGTGGACACGGGACAAAATAGTATCGCTGATCCGTTTCTTTAAATTCCCTTTCGATGTGGCTAAGCCCTTGAATTGTTGGAGTAGATACGATGAAGATTTTTTTACGAGCAAATGTCGATGTTCGTTGAATGGCCAAAGTTAACGGATCACCTTCGGAATCTGCATCTGGCGGATACGCATCAACTTCGTCTAAAAATAAATACCGCACTGGCATTGATCTAAGTCCAACAGCCGAATTTGCGCCGGTAACAACAACAATGCCGCCAGCGAATTCCTTGCTTTGGACTGTGTTTCCGGAATCGCGCGAACGTGGATCTTTTACTTTGTCGCGCAAACACGGAGAATCTTCAAGTAATGGAGCAAGACGGCCTTTGCTCCAGCGCTTTCCCATTTCAACCGTAGGTTGAACAACAAGCATAGGGCCAGGAGCTTGGTCAATAATGTATCCGATCCAATTATTGCCTGCCTCAGTTCCACCGACCTGTGCACCTTTCATGAAAACAACTTTTTCAATTGGAGACGATGGCGACAATGCGTCCATTATTTCTTTTAAATATGGAGTGCGATCTGTGCGAAATTTTCCAGGCTCCGACGATGCCGTTTGCGACAAAATACGATGCTCGTCTGCCCAATCCGAAACTTTTAAAATGGAATCAGGTCGCAACCCTGCGTTGTATGACGATAGATCAACCATTTTGGTCATCCCTACTTAATTCCGTTAGAACATCGCGTAGTTCGCGCATCAAAATGCCGTGGATTTCCGACGCGTCAGACTTATTTATTAGCAGCGGCGCAACGCGATCCGGAATATTCAGAATGCCATCGCGAATGATTCGTCCCTTCGCAAACATTGCACTTTTCACTTCATCGGCCGGAATTAGCTTGCCCAAAGCCGTTTGGACGCGGATTTCAAGAAATTTGCAACGTTCTTTTTCGGTTTCTAGCTTTGCCTTCACATATTCGGCCTTAAGACACTCCAATTCTCCTTCATTTCCAGTGTCATCTTCGGAAATATCATCAGGATCTAAGTCCAACGCATATTGCCGCTCTGAATTGTCTGGTTTCTTACACATCTACTACCATTTTCGAAAAATTTCTGACGCTAGCGAAATAACGCGGCTCGCTGACCCGCATGTTTCAAACGTCAGGAAGTACCTAGGCTGTTTTCGGCGATATTCAACAATCACAATCGACAGCATCACATACATATATATTTGAGTTTTAAAGGCTTTTCGTTCACATACTTTTTGAAAATTTTATGTTTTGTGTATCCATCTCATACGCTATGCTTTATTAAGCTTTTATTATTTTTTTAAATTAATTTAAGTCAATGCGTCGAATGGTTTGACGTGTTTTTTGTTGTTTCGGTAGCTAATGAAAGGGATCGAATATGTCTAAAAAAAATATCTCTAGAAGATAAGTGTCAGTTTTCGTGGATTAAAAGAGATTTACTTGCTATCTGCGATAGAATAGATGCAGACAAACAAGTGCAACTAATTGAAGAACGAGAAAACGAACTTAAAAGACGAGAGCAGGAGATCGCAAAGCGAGAAGCTGAGATTGAAAAACGAGAAGAAGAACGCCTTTTCATTTCAGTTAGAACAGATGGGATATACCTAAAAAATGTTAAAATCATAAATAAAAACGCTAAAACATTATTGTTTGTTTTCAAAATGTTATTAAAAGAACAAACAAACGCTATAATTTTGATGAAAAGCTTGGTGAATTTGAGCATTACATCAGAAAAGTGTTGGCACGATGTGCAGCAAATTTATTGCGATCTTTTTCATGTGCAAAACGCGGGCCATTTGTCGGTTTCAAAGAATACGCCGAAAACGATAATTTTGATGAAAATGTGATGAAGGATCATTGCGCCGAGCTTAATTGCTTGATGGATTATTTGCCGAGTCAATATAAAACGCTTTGCAAATTACTGATGAATCATTCCATCACGGAAACATCAAAAATTACCGGAAAATCGCGCGGCACTTTGTATCGGGATTTGAAACGCATTTCTCTTTTGGTAAACCAACGTAACAATTCTGAAGATCAATTTTGGGCAATGTTTTTTAGTGGAGTAAATATGAAAAATTTGGCAACATTGGAAACTTTAAGCGCGAAGGAAATAAGCGCGTTGGACGTATACGATCTTATGGATCTACACGATCAGGTTACAAAATTAACAAGTCACGCAAAAGAGCTAAAAGAAAAACTTGACGATGGTTTGAATTTACGTTTTGCAGAAACTGTAAAACACAGTTTGCAAAAAGAAAACAAAGATACTGGCGCAGTGAAGTTTTTCGATGGAGCTTTTCAAATTGTTGTGGACGTTCCGAAACCAACGTGACGTTGGATCCATGAATTATAAATGCGCGTGCGGCACGCACTTCCAGAAGAAAAAAGAAAAGCATTTATAAAAGTTGCTTATTCAATAGAAGAACAAAAATACTCGGCACTTCCGCGTGAGTATCAGGAATTGTTTGGGGAAGCGCGAACAATCACACCTGGCAAAGCTCGCTTCCAAATTACAATTGGAGAATAAAAATGAAGCGCATATTAAAAAGAGAGCAATACGAAACAATGACGATAGATGAATTGTGGGAAACTATCGGAAGGACTTTAGGCGCGTCCGATGAACAGGTCAAAGATTTAGTACAGAGAATGAAAGAAGCAAACAAAGAGGAGAATAACAATGGACTTTAATACAGCAGAAGCACAAACGGAATTTGGATTAATTCCAGATGGAACGATTGCCAAAGCAATATTGGTCGTAAAACCAGGAAACGATTTTTCGGATCCGTTTGTAACCAAAAGTAAATACAGCGATTCCGCATATTTGGATTGTGAATATGCGATTATCGAAGGTCGATATGCGAAGCATAAAATTTTCGACAAAATCGGAGTCGAGGGCAGCGACGCTTGGGTCAACATCGGAAGGTCCAGAATTCGCGCGATTCTTGAATCGGCAAAAAACATCAATCCGAAGGACGTTTCCGAAACTGCGATGGCGGCAAGAAAAATCAAATCGTTTGATGACCTAAACAGACTTGAAGTTGTAATCAAAATCGGAATCGAAATCGACAAAGGCGGTGTATATAAAGACAAAAACAGAGTCGTGTCGATAATTACTCCGGATAATTCTGCATACAAAGAGCATATGAAAAATTCCAACTACATTCCTTGGGGCATATGAGCTGATGTGTGATGGAGAAGTAAAAATGTGGCAGGCGGTGATAAAAAGAGCAATCGCAGATGTGATCGACAGTAACGTGAGAGAACGCGAAAGAAAAGAAGCCTTCGATTGGATTTGTCAAGGAGGTCGCTATTTCGAGCGTGCGTGCGATTGTGCAAACGTTACACCAAATGCCGTGAGAATGGAATTATTGAAAAAAAGAATATGTAAAGCAAACAGAAATATTTAACTAGAAAGGATAAAAAAATGACTACAGATACTGCGCTTTTAAAGCGTAAAACCCTCGCTTTATTCAATTTCGTGAGTATGAAGCATCAGAACGATAAACATATAGGCGACCTCACAATTGGAGATTTTCTTGAAATGTGTGGGTTTTTAGCAGAATTAGATGAAAAAGATTCGGAGGCCGAAGATGGAAATAATTAACGACAATTTGGGAAAAACGAACGATCAAAAACAAAACAAAAAGGAGTATATGCAAATGACTAATATGAACGAACCACAGATATTTTCTTACTGTGGAAAAAATGTAAGAACCAGCTGGAAAGACGGAGAATTATGGTGGGTGCTAAAAGATATATGCGAAGTGCTAGGAATTAGCAACAGCCGAGATATAGCCGCACGCCTCGAGGAAGATGAAAAGGGGGTCATTTCAATCGACACCCTTGGCGGCAGGCAAAAACTCACAATAATTAATGAGTACGGACTTTATAAAGTAATATTACGTTCCGATAAACCGGAAGCCAGAAAGTTCCAGCATTGGATCACTCACGAAGTGCTACCATCCATCCGCAAAAATGGCGCATATATTACACACGAAAAAGCTGAGGAGCTTTTGAACGATCCCGATGTATTGATCGATATGCTTAACGCGATAAAAAAAGAGCGCGAGGAAAAAGAGCAGCTGCAAAACAAAATCGACGATGATAAACCAAAAGTTGTATTTGCCAACGCAGTCTCAGCGACGAAAGATACCATTTTGATCCGAGATCTTGCAAAAATTCTCAAGGGCAACGGCATTGAAATAGGCGAAAAACGTCTATTCGAACAGCTTCGCCGAGGTGGATTTTTGATCAAAAAAGATGGAGCTGATTTCAATTCTCCAACGCAGAAATCAATGGAACTTGGATTATTCACTCTAACAGAAAATGTAATTGAACGTATTTCTGGAGAAATCATACTTTCCAAAACGTCGAGAGTTACCGGAAAGGGGCAGCGCTATTTCATCAATTATTTCCTCAGCAAAAAAGGAGATGTACTATGAATTCAGTCCTATATTCAGCTCTGCAATCTCGTGGAATTCCATCTCCAAAAGAAGAGGTGACCTCGGACAAGTTCACACGGTGGGGAAAAAAGTTTAGATATTGGGCGATACAATTCGTTGGCGGATATTCGTTCGGTGATTTTTCTAGTGGCGAACATTGGGAAGCATTCGAAGAAAATTACGATCGCGAAAAATGCAAAAACGAAATTCGCACAATCCAGAAAAAAATGAGCGAGGAAAAAAAGTTTGAGCAAGCAAAAGCCGCCGTTGCCGTGCAACAAATTTGGAACGAAGCCACCACATGTGAAACGCATCCATATTTGCAAACAAAGAAAGTGAAAGCATATGGATTAAAAATACAAAACGAAAAACTTTTGATTCCGATTTTCGACGAAAACGATAATTTGGTTTCGATGCAATCCATATGGCAGGTCGATTCCCAAAAGTTTTTCAAAAAATTCTTTGCAGGAGCTCGTAAAAAAGGCTGTTTTTTTGCGATCGGCAACATCTCTTCCGAAGTCATAATTTGTGAGGGATATGCAACCGGAGCGAGCATACATGAGTGTATCGAAAAACCCGTTGTAATCGCGTTCGATTCCAACAATTTGGTGGAGGTCGCAAAAACCATAAGAAAAAAATATCCGGATGCAAAAATTACAATTGCAGCCGACAATGATCAATTTAATTCTGATGGGCATAATCCAGGCCTAAACAAAGCAAAAGAAGCTGCAATTAATATCAATGCAAATGTTGCAATTCCGGAGTTTGAAAACGACTCAGAAAAACCCACCGATTTCAATGATTTGTTCGTTCTCGAAGGTACAGAAAAAGTTCGAGAAATTTTCGAAAAAAGTCAGCAAGAAAACGCGGCTTGTGATTGCGAGCTTGACGGCTTCCGCCTTACTGAAGATAAATTGTTTTACTATGACGAACGCAGCGAGAAATATATTTTTGTTTCTGGTTACGTAAAAGTCATCGCACAAACAGAAGATTCAGACGGAGAAAATACTGGAAAATTACTTGAGTTCAAAACGCGTCGTGGGCAACTGCGCCGCCTTCGCGTTCTCAACTGTTGGTTGTCCAAAGACGGAGATAAAATGAGAGAGTTTCTTCTAAAAAACGGACTCAAAATATCCACCAACGGCAGAGCGAAATTAATGCTGAACGAGTATATCAATAATTGCGATCCGGCTGTCTTTGCGAAATTTATCAAGATTAGCGGTTGGTACGAAAATGGCTTCATTACCGAAAACGGCTTTATCGGAAAACCACCAAAAGAATTAGTCATACATCAATCGGATGCCGATCCGTCTTTCGTGGAAACGAGTGGCACTGTAGAAGAATGGAAGCAACACATTGCAAAACCATGTGAAGGCAATTCGAGATTGGTGCTCGCCATTAGTTCCGCCTTCGCCAGCATTTTATTAAAGTCGTGCGACAGAGAAAATTTCGGTCTGAATTTCGTCGGAAAAAGCTCCGAAGGAAAAACCACGACGTTGTATGTGGCTGCATCGGTTTTCGGCAGCCACAAATATATTAAGCCGTGGAAGGCAACCGACAACGGACTCGAAGGCGTGGCAGTCACTCACAACGACATGCTGCTAATTCTGGACGAAATCGCATTGATGGACTCAAAGAAAATCGGCGAGGCCATTTATATGTTGGCCAACGGCATGGGAAAAACCAGAGCTAACATACATGGCGCTGCACGCAAATCACAAATTTGGCGGCTAGGTCTGCTTTCTTCCGGCGAAAAAGATCTGGCAACGCACATGGCGGAATCCAATAAAAAAATGCACGCAGGTCAGGGCATTCGTTTGCTCACAATTCCTGCGAGGCCTACGCCGGAAAGCAAAGGACTCCTTGAAAGACTCAATGGTTTTCCAAATTACAACGCACTAACCAACCATCTAAAAACTGCGACTGGACGATATTACGGATCCCCAATGCTCACTTTCATCGAATCACTTATGGAGGAGGACGCAATCAAAAGACGATTCGACATCGAACTCGAAAAAGCCAAAGAAGATCATCTACCAATTAGCGCAGAAGGACAAGACCACAGAGTTTTCGACATATTTTTTACATTTGGATTCGCTGGCGAATTAGCGACACGATACGGAATTACCGGATGGCCAGTTGGCGAAGCAATGAACGCGGCTTTGCGATGTTTCAATGACTGGATCGAGGACAAAGGCGGCTACGGAAATCAAGAAGAAAAACAGTGGCTTGCGCAAATCAAAAGTTACTTGGAAACATATGCTCAAATTCGCTTTCAACGGATTGTGAATCACAAAACCTTCGACAATACGTTTTTGGGTGAACGAGCAGGATATGTGGAAGAACAAATAAACGCATATGGAAATTTAGAAGATGTTTATTACGTGTTTCCGGAATATTTCAAAAACACCATCGCAAAAGGCATTCCATTGAAAGCGGTCACAAGATTATTGGTTGCTCTTGGAATCATGGAACCCGGTAGCGATAAAGATCGTGTCACTGCATATCCATAATGGCAAACGTCAGAGAATGTACGTCATTAACAGCAAAATTTTTGAGGCATAAATAAATGAAGAAAAATATATTTGAGAATTTTAAAATAATCAGTTTACAAAGCGATACATATTATATAGTATGTCTTTTGGAGAAGAGTATACCTAAAGGTATAATAGTATATTATCCTTTGGTTTCTTTTATATATGAGACTTTTGAGGAAAACTCTTTTGACAGGTTTTTATTTTTTTTCTTTCTCAAAAAAATTAAATGCCTAAATCTATTGTTTTTTGCGGGGTCTTTTGGGTCTCTGGGTCTATTCAATAAAATCAATGAGTTAGATGCCGTTTTTGGACCCAAGTATGGACCCGGCGGACCCAAGTATCTAAAATACAAGATAAATCGCAAACATGCTGCCGCCCCCTCAAAAATCAGGCCACAAACCAATGTCAAAAGTCGTTCGAAAAGCGGACGAAGGAATTTTCTGGATTCCAAAATGGCGTTCAGAAAATCTTTTTTGTTCTCACATCCGCCTCCCAAAGCGCAGAAAAGTTGCCAATAATGGCGTTACACCCAAAATACGATGCTAGTTACGAGTATAAATTATGAAAGGATACGAAAAATGGAATCGAAGACTGAAGAAATAAAAAAATTGCTTGAGAAATTATCTGAGGAAATACATGAAACTATTGAGCTCGTTATTGATATGAGAGAGGCAATCCAGAACGCCTTAAGCGAAATGCCCGAAAACGAAAAGAAGATAAGAATCAACATGCATATTATGGCACACATTTTGACTAAACAACTTTATTTGTTGTCAGACGTTAGTGCAGTGATTTTTGAGGCGCAAGAGCAAGAAGAAAAGGAGGACGAAAATGACTGATATATCAAATATAAATAATACTGCATGCGAAATTTTGGCTAAAATTGATGAGGCATGGCCAGACCCAATCGTGTTGCGAAAAGATATAGCCAAGTTCTCTTGTGGACTGGTAACTACTAAAACAATGGGGACGCTCGATTGTGAAGGGCACGGAATTCCCAATATCCTTATAAATGGGAAAATAGCGTATACCAAAAAAGATGTGATCAATTGGCTTGCTTCCAGAATAAGCAAACAAGAGTCAGCCAAGAAAACTAGAGGAGCACCGCGTCGAGGACAAAACGATGTGCTTTTGCAAAGATAAAACTTTGTATAACCGCTTGTATAACTTTCGAGGATATGGAGCGTGGCTTGCTACGCTCTCGAACAGCTACTGTACAGCCTCTTTTTTTGCAACATAATTACAGACGATTCCATAAAACGCAGAACAACATATGCTACGCTTCCAATAAATTTATTCAATGCTTTTTAGCTGTATTTAGTGGCACTCTTTTTTATTGGTTATACAGGAGTTATACAAAAACAAGGTTATACAAAGTTAGATTGGTTTTGGAAGGCTCGATTTCCCCTCAAATTTCAATGGTGCCGGACGTCGGAATCGAACCAACGACCTACTGATTACAAATCGTCCTGTTTGATAACTTTCGCTACAATAAAACGTAAATCCAAGAAAATCGTGTGTATATATGAAAGTAATGCATCCAGTTTATTGGTAACAATTCCTTAGTTGGATCTAACGCCACGTTGATCTTCTAGCACCTTATGACTTGACTCTTTTGCTTCTTCCTCTGTCATTGGTTCGCAAAGTCCTCCAAGATTTTCGGCAAAGAATTCTTCTGTAAAATAGAAGGATGATTTCACATTCGATTCCTTGAGGAATCCATGTCCTTCGTCCGGATATAAAATATATTTTACAGGCACTTTGTTGGCTTTTATTTTTTTCACTATCTGATCTGATTCCGTCCTGGCAACTCTCGGATCGTGATGTCCTTGCAGAATAAGTATCGGCTTAGATATCTTGTGAATATGAGTGCTTGGAGAATTCTCCAACATACTGCGACGTCCTTCTTCTGTTCTAGGATCTCCGAACCACCGATACCAATGCTGCATTTCCGGTCCCCAATAGGCAGGATACGACTTATAAACAGTCATCCAGTTTGATACACCAACAACATCTACGCCACAGCGAAACAGCTCTGAATTTTCAGTAAGTCCCCGAAGAACGGAATAGCCAGCGTAACTACCGCCATAAATCGCGATCTGTTCCTTATCTGCTATTTTGTTTTCGATGCACCAATTTACGGCATCGATGAGATCGTTGTGCATCTTATCCATGTTTCCGTTGGCGGCATTAATGAAGTTTTTCCCGAATCCCACAGAGCCACGATAATTTACATTAATTACCGAATATCCTCTGTCGGCCAACAGCTGCACTGCCTTGTTAAATCCCCAATGATCCCTGTACCAAGGACCTCCATGTGGGAAAACAATCAACTTTGACGGCGTTCCATCTTGGAAATTCCTCGCTTTTGTCAGATAACACACCAAATCCAATCCATCTCTCGATTTTATGACAACCGGTTCCATTGGATACAATTTACACTTATCCAATTCCGTCTGAGCAGAAAACAGTTTCTTGAACGAAAGAATTGTTCCGGATTTCGCATCGCGAGAACATAAGAAATATTCCGGAGATTGCACATCCGATGTCAGAGCAATGAGCCAAAGCGAATTTGCAGAATTATTCTCTAATATGCGCACTTCTTTCCCGTCTGAACGTTCTTTCAATTGATCCACGGTTTTCTGCGCCGCCTTCGTCAGTCCGAAAAGCTCAGTTTTTGTGTATTCTATTGCAATAACCTGCGGATGTCCGTTTTTATCATAGAGAATTGTGTCGTTTTGCCCAACATCCGCAAGATCATGCTTGAATATGACTTTGTTTTTTCCGGTTTGCAGATCCTGCTCCACCAGCCAGGCGTGATTCCTGCCAATGCTATCTCGTTTATAGGCTTTTTTTCCGTCTGATGATAGCGACAAAAACTCTGTAGTTTTCGAATCATCAAACAAAACCCTCTGCCATGTATGCAACCTAGGATGCCATGCGATATCTTTCATGATTTGATATTCTGCAGAGCCGTCTTCCATGGCCTTTCTAGTTAATTTCACGTTGAAATCGTCATCACACAAAATACATGGAGCAAGCGAACAGAAAAAACTGGAAAACTCTCGATTATGGTACACAATATGCATTTCGCCGGTTAGTATATTGAGGCGATACAGATCGTACCATTCCGGTGATTCTTTGTTAAGACCAATTAGAATATCGTTCGGATGCTTTTTGCTGATTTGTAGGATATTGGCCTTTACTCCTGGAAATGGAGTGATGTCCTTTACTTTTCCCGTTTGAATATCCAGACAATGGATGTGATTGTTTTCGTCGCCGTTGGTGTCCTGTGGGAATAATATGTGATTACCAGTCGATGCCCATCGATAATAGCTGAGATCTCGTACTGGTTTTACTTTCACGCTAACAATGATCTTCCCGTTTAAATCTGCGACATTTAGAGAAACACCACCATCGCATCGAGATACATAGGAAATTTTATCTCCAGCTTTGTTCATTTGTACGAAACATCTATCTGGTTTTGCTAAAAGCACACTGCGCGGAATTAAAATGCGAGAATCGCTTTTCTGATGATTAACGGAACAGGACATCAAGCAACACAAAGACACAAAAGCAACAGTAGAAAAAATAACATTCTTCATATTAAAACACCACAACACTTACATCGAAACTAGTCACTTTGATACAATATGGTTAACAGCGTAGAAAATCAATCAAGAAAACCTTGCCACCCCAGCAGTTTGTGGAAACCCTGAAATTTTCGAGTTTTGGGATTTCCCGATGCACGCAGGACCTCTTCCACCAGATGCCACTTTCCCACAAAAGCGTTAAAAATCGCCAAAATCACAAAAATTTTCAACCATTAACGGAAA
>BNWJ01000024.1 GCA_025998735.1 Alphaproteobacteria bacterium
GGATTATCGCCGGAATTGTTAACATGAAAAATGGATTTGGACTTGCATGAGAAATAAAATAATGTTACACTGACCTCATCAAAATTCATTACTGGATCTGCGTTTGGGTTATGCAACAGGTCTAATATCTTGCAGATTACCATAAAATGACGCAATCTAAAAACGAGTTCACTATACAATCGCTGGGTCCAGCGTCACGCTGGTGACTCTAACATGCATTTTAAGGTAAGCGGAAACGTAGCGCTGCGCAATGTTTCCGTCTCGATTTTTTCTAGTTTGTGAAGTCCTGCCAGAATTCGGACATTTGCAAATTTTTCAATGGCCCGGATGTTGTCTGGATTTGTTTCTCCATTTACAATTACTCCGAATAGCGGAATGTTTCTTCCGCGAAGAGCTTCCACACTGAGACAGGTGTGGTTAATGGTTCCCAGTCCACTTCTCGCTACTAGAATTACCGGCAATTTAGTGCTCTCGATAAAATCGATATAAAACATGTCATCGGTTAAAGGAACGTACAGTCCTCCGGCGGCTTCAATAAGCAGATTCTTTTCCTGAGGAATGATTATCTTCGACGGATCAAGCTCCGTATTTTCTCGAGCAGCAGCCATGTGCGGAGAAAGCGGATCTCTAAATACATATGATTCGGGATGAATTTTTGTATTCGTAAGATTTTTGACATAGGAAGAATCAGAATTTATGCTGACTCCAGTAGATTCATCGACAAAACAACCGGTTTGCACTGGCTTCCAGTAGCTGCAGGTGGTGTGTAGACATATCCAGGCGGAAACAGTTGTTTTTCCAACGTCTGTGTCTGTTCCAACTATCCAAAATTGCATTTCTATTCCCTTCGACTACTCCAAGAAAATCATAATCGGATCAACTGTTGGCAAAATGAAGGCTGTTTTGCGTTAGTCAGGAAAGACTACTTGATATCCACCCAAAAGTCCATCCACAAAAAAATCATCAAAACTCCAGGACTGCCTCATTGTGCGTCCAGCAGCTTCTCTGGACACACAGGAAATGGCCATGTTTATCAGAGGGCTTTTTTCAGGAAAAAAACCCCAATGACGATGTCATTGGACCTTTCTGTTGTCCAAAAGCAACACAATCTCCAAATATTAAAAAAAATGCAAGCGAAGGGTTGCTAATTAATCACTTTTAGTGTATATAAAATATATACGACAGGATGAGAAAAAATGAAAAAATTTTTAGCTTTGTTTTTGTTTACACCTTGGCTACATGCAGCAATGGAAGAGGCTCCAGGATATATTGATCCGGCCGTAAAAAAAGTTGTATTCGGAGTTGAAGCAAATGTAAGATCTGTACATTTAGAAAAAATCAGCGCTGAATCTTCTGCAGCAGCGGGTGAAGTTTTAACGAGATTGCAAAAGTATAAAGTGATAAGTGCTCCAAAAGAATTCAATGGCCATGATCACGCAATTGCTGTATTAGAATGTATCCGTACTATGTTCTCAAAGAAAAGTTCGGACACGAATTTCAGTCGTATGAAAGATAAGTACAAGATATTGGCCGATAAGACCAATTATTTTCTAGACTGCATCGAACCAGCTCTTTTAAATGCAAGTGGCTTGATTGACTATGTTTACGAGGGATATGTGCCAACGTTTTGCCGATTGCCAATGATTAAAGATATTATAGATTTTTTGGGAGGTCCTCAGACTGTCACAGACAGATTGAAAAACGGCATTGATCAGGCAGAATATTTTATACAAACACCAGATGATGAAAAATTTGAAAGTGATCTGGAGAATTTGCTCTCGGAAATATCTAGAGACCGTGATTATGGGAAGATCATCCTGGACGCTTTCATTACACTGGCAAACAAGCGCAAATATACAGTCGTATTTACGAAAAGCAATACGATAAGTTATGCATTCCATGATGAAAAAAATAAGATCATTAATATATTTGTTTCTCAGAAAGATTGTCCTGAACAACCGTTGGGGTTGGATGGTGCTCTCATAACTCTTGATAAAAGTAGTATTTTACTGCATGAATTGGGCCATGGAATCTTGTATTTGTTAGGCTGTTCGATGGATAAATTTATGACGCCACTTACTGCAATAAGAGATAGCCATCCCTTGCTGAAAGTCATTGTTCCACCAGAGGAAGTTGATGTATCCGCTAAGTTATTGGAGCATATAACTCTGGGGCTAATTGTTGCCACCATTAGAGACAACCTGGACGACGACATTGGTTTTGGCAACATCGTAGATGACGTAAGAGCTTATCTTATTGATGGAAGTTCTGGCGGTAGCGAAAAAGACAAGATTATAAATGCAATTTGGAACCCTCTTAAAGAGAATCTGATGTTTTATATATCTGTGCAAGATAGGTGTATCGCTGATCTCGATACTGTAAAAAAGCTAGCAGCTGAAAACGGTCATAACTTTTTCCACGGACTGGCCTATATAGCATGTTGCACACAGTGGAGTTCCATAGGAGAGGTATTTCAGGTGCTGGGAGTAATGCCATATGGTACAAACTCCGTTTTGGAAAACATGTCATTCTGTGATCATGCAAGAATGGGCAGAACTAAGTACAGCAGTCGTAATATATGCTACGATCCTGCTATGTGGTCGACAGTTTCGAAGGATCTTCTACCAAGTTTTAAGGTTTATGATGTAGTAAATAAAGTGATTCGTACTGAAGTAGGTAAAGTGATTCTTGCTGAACGACAGAACGCACAAAAAGATGCTGAAATTGCAGCAATGCGCTCTGAACTAGCGGATATGCAGACAGCATTAGAAAGAGCAGAAGCAGAAGGCGAAAAGATGGATGCTGTTATTAAAGATCTTCAAGCATCGCTCGCAGCATTGTAGAAAAATTGAAACTTCCAAGGATTGCGCCCACATATCAAGCGGAGGTGACGCATTGGCGTCAGTTCGGCTTGCGTTAAATTTTGAGCAAAAACGTCATGCGTGATTGCTTGACAAAATTAGCGAGTATGCTATCACGTAACAGTTCAACTGGTAGCGAAGCAGAAAACAGGCCCAACGTCACGACGGCCATCGGCCCCCTCTTTTTGCCAAAAGTAACATAGGCACTGGTATTGAATAACCCCTTCCATACTGTCGAAGCGCCACATTACAATGCCAAAATCGCCGTTAATGAAGCTCGACAGTTATTTACTGCACTCCATACCGCCTTAAAATCGCGGCAGTCACAGGATGGTTAAGCTGATTAGCCTTTGCTAACGCAGCATTGCGCACTCCCATAGGAATTCCAAAGAATTCTATAATAAATTCAATAGCTTACCCGCGTGTATCAACTGCGGCATAAAGAAGATGCTTCGCTATAACAGCGGTGACCTTATGTCGTTTGAGTTCCACGGCTCTCACACTCGCTTTATGGAGCACATCAAAAGACTGTGGATTATTTTTCAAATATTTATCAATAGCGTGGGCGCGGTGATCTTGGGGATGATTAACCATATACATCAGCTGTGGACCAGGCCTCATAGCACGAACTGCATTTCCACACGAAAACGCAAATGCCATGCTAGACACTATTGCACATAAAACTTTGTTATTCATGCTTTTTCCTTTTCTCAATTAAAACATATGACACACACTGTGTATAACGCATCCCAACTAAAAAGGCAAGTGTTTTTATCAAGAGGAATCTATTTTTGTGAACACTTAGGACTCTTGCATAATAGACTACATGGGGAAGGGTTTTTCTGATCAACGCAACATGGACCGCTTATTTTGAAGACACATCTCGCATACCATTCAACTGGTAGTGAAAGCAGAAAACGGATCCAGCGCTGGTCATTGGACTTTTCTATTGGCCAAAGATGACATGATCAATCCGCAGCTGATCATGAATGTAATCATGGAACTTCCTCCGTATGATAGTAGAGGCAGCGGGATTCCGACGACCGGAAGTACTCCCATGACCATGGCAATGTTGATGAATACGTGTGAAAACAGCAGCAGTCCCAGTCCGTAGCACAAAAATTTAGCAAATACAGTTTTGGTTTCGGATCCGCACCAGAAAAAATACAGAATTAGTCCTAGAAATAACAAAATAATGAAAGTAGATCCGGCAAATCCGAATTCTTCGGCAATGGTGGTGAAGATAAAATCCGTATTTTTTTCCGGGAGAAAATTCAATTTGCTCTGACTGCCCTGCAGAAATCCTTTTCCCAAAATATGTCCGGATCCAATGGCTATTTTGGACTGCAGCACGTGGTAGCCGGTTCCCAGGGGGTCTCTGTCCGGATCCATAAACGTGAGGATCCTATTTCTTTGATAATCGCGAAGAAAATGCCAGCCAAACGGACATAATAAAAGTCCGGAAACTATGCCAAGCATAAACGTTTTTATGGGAAATCCGGATAGAAAGATCATTCCACATCCAACAATGAACATAACACCAGCCGTTCCAAGATCCGGCTGCTTTAGTACCAAAATAGTTGGAAATAACGTCAGAGCAATGGGGAGAGCATGATTTTTCAATGATTGCGCATCTGCCAGAGACAACGTGGAATAATACCTTGATAGCGCCAAAATCAGCGATAATTTCATTAATTCCGACGGCTGAAAGATGAAAAAATACAGATCGATCCACCTCTGCGCTCCTAATCTTATGGTTCCGAGAAGTTCGACGACCACGAGAGCAAAAAATGTAACTGCATAAAAGACATAGGCAAAGTGGTTCCATATTCTGAAATCGCACAGATATATGAAACACATCACCGCAATTCCTCCGACAATTCTAACGATGTGTTTCTGAACAGATGCGGAAAATTCACCATTAAATGAGCTGAATTGTCCCAGTATGCTGACAATAAGTATCAGAAACATGATCAAAAACAAAATTTTGAATTCATCTAGAAACAAAAATCTCTTTTTGATTTTATCTATTTCCATTTTCTTCCGTCAGTATTAATTTATCGAATATCTTGCGTGCGATTGGAGCCGCAACGCTGGATCCGCCTCCACCATGTTCTATCAAAACCGCCACAACATATCTAGGATTTTTATTTTTCTGTGGAGCAACTCCCAAAAAAAAAGCGTGATCTCTTAGATGCCATTGAAAATTTTTCTGACTCACTCCGGCTTCGTTGCTTTTTATCTTTCGAACCTGTGATGAGCCGGTTTTTCCGGAAATTTCATAGTCGGCTTTGCAGGATCTGACCGCTGTTCCGCTCCAGAAATTGCACACCTGATGAAGCGCATCCTTAATGACAGAGGCATGCTTATTATCAATGGGATTGGTTTCTTTTCCTGATAATCCTTCATTTTTCGGACTTTTTATTATGGTTGGAGCAAAATCGTAATTGTTGGTGTACAATTTTCCAAACATCGTTGCTGTTTGCATTAGAGTGACCAACAAAGCGCCTTGTCCTATGCTCGTAATCAGGGTCTCGTACGGTTTCCATGATCTTCCATACTTCAGCAGTTTCCATTTTTTACACGGAAGCAATCCGGAACTTTCGTTGGGAAGCTCTATGCCGGTCTGTTTTCCAAGACCAAATTTTTCTGCATACTCTGCAATTTTATCTATGCCCAATTTTTTGGATGTTTCGAAGAAAAAGCAATCGCATGACATCCGAATGGCGTCACACACGTTTACTCTGCCGTGTCCATATCTGTTCCAGCAGTGGAAAGTAGCATCATCCAGAGTAACTCCTCCAGAGCAAAACACCGTATCTTTGGGAGTAATAACACCTTCGCTTAGAGCCGCAAATGCTACGACAAGTTTAAATACGGATCCTGGAGGATAAGTTCCGGTAATTGCTCTATTCATCAGCGGAGTGAGCGGATCTTTAATCATTTCGTTCCACTGGGTTCGATTGATTTTGGAGGAAATTAGATTTGTGTCGAATCCAGGAACTGAAACCATCGCCACAACGCTTCCATCGGTGAGATCAAGCACAACGCAGGAACCGGCTTTTTCCGCAGAGATCAAATCAAAAACGTACTTTTGGATTTCTGAATTTATGGTAAGTGTAACATCTTTTCCACTTATGGGATCAACAGAATCAATAATACGCATTTTTCTGCCGGCAGCATTGATTTCCGTTTTTACATTCCCAAGTTCTCCGATTAGTTCTGCGTTCATGGATGCCTCAATTCCTGTTTTTCCATTTAGAATTTGCAGACTATTTTCGCTTTTGGAGGTGTATCCAACCACATGACTGAGCTCAAATGGCAAGCTGTATTCCCGCACATATACATTATCTATGGACACATGATTCAATTTATAGAAGATGAGCGATAATTTTGCATATTCGTCCCAGGACAGCCCATCCCTTATGGTTATGGGAGAATATCGCGGTACTTTTTTTCTCATCTCCAAGAGATCGTTTTTCTCTTCTTCGGACAGATCGATGCATGTCTCCAGTAGTTCTATGTTTTTCAGAAAGATATTTTCCGCACAGGATTCTATTGTAAGTTTGTATTTATACTTATTGCTGGCGATTAATTTTCCATCTGCCGTAAATATGCGCCCTCTTTTCGGTAACGACGGAGATAATCTTACTCTGTTTTTTTCCGAGAGCATCGCATATTTATTATGGCAATCCACCTGCAGGTAATAGAGCTCATATATCAGCAATCCCATCAGAAACAGCATCGCCGAAAAGACAATTATTATGCGCCGTTGAATTTCTTTTTTGGAGTCGTCATTACGAAGCATATATATCTCTAATTTTTCTGATAACAAATGCAATTAGGAGACATCCAGCGCATTGTAACGTTACTATAATTAATCTCATAAAATGATAACGGATATTGAAGCTACCGCTAAGCATTGGAGTCAACGCAAAACATATCAATTCAGATGTGCAAAATATGAAACACAGATAGCAACCTCCGAAAAAAATTCTTGAATTCAGCAGAACCAAACGAAATCTGGCGACAAATAAATATGCCGAAAGATATTGCAAGAACAGCACTCCAATAAATTGATTGGCGTATATATCCAGCAACACAGATGTAACAAATATCGTTTTCACGGTAACAATATTCGGATGCGATAAAGCTCCAATAAAAATAAAGCAGAAGAAAAGGCCAATGGAAAAATCCAACGAAACAAATGAAAAAATCGTAAAACCCAGCGCAACTGCGATTGCTCTTTTTAATTCTATGGATACATTGTATTTCATTTGTTCTTTTTCAAAACACCCACATACTCTGCAGCGTTAAAATCAGCAAATGGGACGATACAAAATGTGCCGTTTTCTTCTTCAACGACTTTTCCGACTGGAATTCTATCATGAAAAACATTGCCGTATCCAGATGTTTCAACAATGTCTCCGTTTTTTAGAGAGACATCTTCATATACCATTGGTATTTTTAGCGTATTTGTGTTATCGCCAGCTGCAATCGCATTAACCAGCGTGACAGTGCATGCTGCACTGGCGTTTACTCCTGTTGAAGCAGCTCCGTCGGTGAGGATGTCGCTGACGTACGTTTCAGAAGATCGCGAAGCGGTAAATGGGGCCAGCGTCACGCTGGCACGCACTGGAACATTGGAATTGGTATCCGTAATCAACATGACTTTGCTCCAGTTCTGATCTACTTCCACGATTCTGCCGATCAATCCGTCATTATTAATTACGACATCGTCCAACGATATACCATCTGACTCTCCGAGATCCAAAATAAATGATCTTACGTAATCGTTTGAGAAAGATCTTAAAACCCTGGCTATACAGACATCGCAGTCAATTCGTTCTTTCATGGAAAGCATTTTTCTCAATTCGTCATTTTCGATTTTCAGATTAGCTAGCTGCTCAACTTCGTTTTTTAATTTCAGATTTTCTTTTTTCAGACCAAAAATAATCCCATAAGTATCGTTGGAAAGCGCATATACAACGCCACGAACTCCATCGACTATGCAGTAACTGATTTTGTCGAAAAAGACAGCAGACGATATGAAAAGGTTCCTGGCTATAGCAACGAAACTACCAAAAAACACCGAATGCAGCAGAAAAATAAAGGCCACATACGCGAGCAATTTCTTAGCGGAAATTTTTTTTCTAAACTTTCCCCAAAAACCAGATGGACTTCCCTTGAACTCGTCTAACTTTCTTGCTTTTCTTGCCATAAGGCATTCCGAATGCTGCTAATCTCTTCTACTTCCCAAAAATCTGAGAAGATGCAGAAAAAGATTAATGAAATCCATATAAAGTTGAAGAGCCCCAAATACAGCTTTCTTTTCGCTGGCGTCGGAAGAATCAGATTCCAGATAAAAACTCTTGATCACCTGAGTGTCATAGGCAGTCAGACCGGTAAATACGATCACACCAATGGCAGAGATCACCAACGACGTAACTGTACTATGCAGAAACATATTAACAATTCCAGCGACAAATATTCCAATCAGGCCCATAAACATAAAAGATCCGAAACTTGTGAGATCTTTTTGAGTGGAATACCCATACACCACCATCGACAAGAACATGGACGATGTCACAAAAAACGTAGAAACTATGCTGGCTGTCGTGTAAAAAACCATAATGGAAGCCATAGAAAGCCCCAGTAAAGCCGCATAAGCAAAAAACAGTGCTTTTGCTTTCCCGGCGGATATGCTGTTTATTTTGAAGCTTAAATACATCACAACGGCAATAGGAGCCAACGCAACTACAAAAAATGCTAAGTTGGACGACAAAAAGAAAGATATAAATGCTTCCGATAAACTCGCCACATACGCGACAATGGCAGTCAGGAACAACCCAGCTGACATATACGAAAAGACATTCAACATATACTTGCGCAATCCAACGTCTACCAGACGCGTAACTTCACTGTACGAGTGCACAGACCCTTTTTTCATGCTATTCTCCCAACATTTACTATGCCAACATCATACCACAAATTTCAGCGCTATGGAACAATGTATTTTTACATTTTAATTGTGCCCCCATCAGTCTGGTAGCGAAGCAGTAAACGGATCCAACGTCACGTTGGACCAGGGGCGTTGGATTGAAGTAGTTGATTTCCTTTCCTTTGATGGCAGATACACGACTTCTGCGTTTTTGTTTTCTTCATCACCTACGTGAAAAACCAGAAAATCTTCTGCATTTTTTTCGTAATCTTCATCGGATGTTACGACGATTCTCTTGCCTGCAATATTTGCCACATGGATGTCGTCATCCAGACGCGATATATATTTACTGCATTTTTCCGAACTGAATTTCTCACGTTTTTCAAACCCAACGGATTTTGTCCAACTTGCTGCAGCGGAGCGAAATGGCCGAAGATCGTTAAAGAAAACGCCGTCTTCTGTCCTTATGCCAATTGCTTTTCCGTCAACTGACACAAAGATATCCGGAATCGCCTGATAGAAATATCCGCATATGCCAGACGCAAATCCAACCAGTCCGAGCAGTCGAATCTTGTGATGAATGAGCGCCAGAAACAGCATTGATACCACAAGAGTCGTTATCACGGCGTTCGACGGCGTGTGCATTACGAAAAACGATCCTGGAAGTTGAGAAATTTCGTCTGCCACTTTTATGAGTAGATCGATTCCGTATCCAGCTAGGATTAGAATGGGCTCCGCCATGTCGAATATCATTAGAAACAGAGCAACAACCAGCGCCGGCATTATGTAGAAACTCATTAGGGGAATGGAAATTATATTTGCCAAAATGCTGTTCAATGTCAGCTGATTGAACACAAATACCGAAAAAATGGACGTTGGTATGGACGCCACAATGGTGGTTGCAATGACCGATGTCAATCCCCTCAGAAATCTCGGAAGTTGCCAGTCGCATTCGTAGAAGGCCACAATGCCAATGACCGCTCCAAATGACATCTGAAAGCTTGGGAACAATATGACCTCGGGAGTATAGATCATAATGATTGTTGCAGCAATGGCCACCGATCTCATGGTCAGCGGCGTTCGATTCAGAAGTATCGCCGTGATTATCAGTGTATGCATTATGAACGCCCGCAGAGACGGCACGGAACATCCGGATATATTCAGATAAAACAAAGTGATGATCCAGGAAATCACAGCAGATATTTTCTTGACGTTGTAAAACTTCGAGATTCTGCTGAAACAACAGAGGATTACCCGGAATAGCCAGAAGACGAAAAATCCGATAATTCCGACGTGCAGTCCGGAGATGGCCAATATGTGCGCAATTCCAGAATTGGCGAAGTGCGATCGTATCTCTTTGGAAATGCCGGCGGTATTACCGGTTGTGAGCGCTTCCGCCACAGCGGCTGTATCTTTTCCCAGGTATTCCTCGATTTTCTTGTTAATCTGATGTCTCAGTTGTTCCATATATAATCCGAAGGAAGAAGGTTCTGATTTTTTAAGAGTTTTCGGCGGCTTTACTATGAATCCCCGAGCACTTATCCCCTTGAAATACTGCTGCTTTCGAAAGTCGTACGCTCCCGGAAACGATTGTGGATACGTTGGTGATAATATGGCGCGAAATAGGACTCTGCTGCCGGGATTATAGTCGTTTTGCGTTTTCTGGGCTTGCTTTCCCCTCCACGAGAGATTTAACCTCTTGAATTTTCGACATAATTTGTTTGCTTCGTCGTCGTATTTTCGTTTGGCATCACTCACTATGAATTTCAGTCCGTTTTCGGTTTTTTCGCAGGATTCGATGGTGGCCACAAAGGAAATCGGCTTTTCTGGCGGTTCCGAAAGCATAACTGTGTCCACGTAGTTCGTTCTCATCTGAGACAGGAGAAATCCAGCGGCAATTGTAAGCGGAATCAGCAGGATGTTTCTGTATCTTCGCAAAAATAAAAAAGCGACAAAAACAATCGAAAAAACCGTTAAATTTACGCAAAAAGCAGGCTCTTTATCCAGCAAAAAATACCAGCAGATTCCAATGCCAATGCCAACGGGAAAGAAATTCAATAGGCGATGCTTCTCGCTTTCATAGAAATTCTCCACAAAACTAAGGAATTTTTCGTACATTATGCTCATTTACTCTCCGAAACTTAAAATATATAATACGAGCTATTGATTTATTATGGGTAAACTAAGAATGACTATGGTAACGCGATTTGCCCCGTCTCCAACAGGCTTCCTTCACATTGGCGGAGCCAGAACGGCGCTTTTTAACTGGTTGTTGGCGAGACATCACGGCGGGAAATTTCTGCTGCGCATAGAAGATACCGACCGAGCGAGATCCACACCGGAAGCCATCGAGGCCATCTTCAAGGGACTGGAGTGGCTGGGCATAAGCTGGGACGAAGAGCCGGTTTTCCAATTTTCTCGAGCGCCAAGACATGTAGAGCTGGCCAAGCAGTTGATCGAATCCGGAAATGCCTATTACTGCTACTGCACTCCGGAAGAATTGGAAGCCATGCGAGAAGGTGCAAAATCTCGCGGACTATCTCCAAAATATAATGGCATGTGGAGAGATCGGGATCCGAGAGACGCTCCAGAAGGCGTTGCTCCGGTCATTCGTCTGAAGGCTCCGTTGGATGGAAAAACTACGCTGAACGACATAGTTCAGGGATCGGTCACAGTCGACAACTCCCAATTGGACGATATGGTTCTGGTGAGAAGCGATGGCACGCCGACGTTTATGCTGTCTGTTGTGGTGGATGATCACGAAATGGGCATAACTCATGTAATCCGCGGCGACGATCACCTGACAAACACCTTTCGCCAGATACAGATATATCGGGCTTTCGGATGGGACATACCAGAATACGGTCACATTCCACTGATACATGGCCCCGATGGCGCAAAATTATCGAAGCGTCATGGCGCTCTGGGCATCGAAAGCTATAAGGACATGGGATTTCTGCCGGAAGCCATCTGCAACTGCCTCATGAGACTCGGATGGTCCCACGGAGACGACGAGATAATTTCCGTACAGCAGGCTATCAAATGGTTTTCCACAGACAATCTCGGGAAATCAGCATCCCGCTTGGATTTCACAAAGCTGGAGAATCTCAATGGCCATTATATTCGGGAAGCCGATAACGAGAGATTGCTGCATTGTCTGTTGGAAATAATCGGTGAGATATCTGAGAAAAAATGCCATCGTCTGCTGAAAGGAATGAATGGCCTGAAGCAAAGATCCAAGACTATTCTGGAATTGCGTGACATTTCTGCCATATATATTGATGATTTTTCAACTCCAGAAATCGATGAAATGTCCAGAGAAATCCTCGAAAAAGTCCTAAAAAAGCTTGAAACATCCGAGGAGTGGACGGAAGCGTCACTGGAGGCATCTTTGCGTGCTCTTGCATCTGAGATTGAAGTATCGTTCGGAAAAATAGCTCAGCCACTGCGCAACCTATTGACCGGGAAAAAAATTACCCCTAGCATATTCGAAATGCTGTGGGTTTTTGGAAAAGAAGAAAGTGTTGGCCGCTTGAAAACGGCGCTGGATCTAATGTCGGTGGTAATTTAGTTAGTTGAGGTTGTTCTATGAGAAATTGTCGTTTATTCATGTTCGCTCTGAGCGTAATTGCGTGCGTTGATGTTGTGCATTCGGCTGAAGTAGTCGAAGAGGATGCAAATGAAGCGCCTTCCGTGACGCTAGAAGAGGCGATTATATCGGCCTACAACGGGAATATCGGCTGGCTTATAGGCAAAATCGATAAGGGAAAAGCTGACGAACAACTACAGCAAGCAAAAATGGCGTTTCTTCCGGATGTACACGCCACTATGACTTTGTCTAGATCACGCACAGACGATACAAGGATTCATTCTGGTCAGAACTCAAGAACCACTTATAATACAGATAATGGTGGAAATAGGACTAGCGTAAAAGATATTGAGCAGATTCCTTATAGTGAGCTCAGAACAATGCCAGATAGAAACACAGGAACTGGTTTCCGCGTTGATATTAGACAGAATCTCTTCAATGGATTTTCAACATTAAATACAGTACACGCAGCAGAACATACGTCAGATGCCGCGTTCCATAATTTAAGAATGGTAGAACAGAAGCTTATAGTTGATGTGTTTGAAGAATATGCGGACGTATGGTTTTGTATAACTAAAGTGTCTGCCTATAAAAAAATGGAGGAGAACATGCAGAAATTGCTTGCTTCCCAGAATAGCTGTCTGGAAGTAGGAACTGTAACTCCAGCAGAAGTAGCAGATGCCAGCGCAAAGTACCAAAACGCAATGTACTCCAGAATCAACGCAGAAACTGAGCTTTTCTCTGCAGAATCTAAATTTGAAAAACTAACAGGCCTAAAAGCTGGAAAACACATTACTCTTCCAGAGATAAAACTGAATCTTCCGAAAACACTGAAAATTCTGTTTGCAGAAACCATGAAGTCCAATAGTAAAATTCTGAACACAAGGCTAGAAGCACAAGCCGCAGAAAAAGAGCTTGACGTAGCCAAAGGTGCATTGTCTCCGCGTGCAGATTTGATACTCTCGGCAGGTCGAGATTTAGAAACACATGATGAAAGGCTACAAAATAATTCTAAAAATAGTTATCGAGCATCGTTGGAAGTGACAGTTCCTATATTTGAAAAGAGTAATGGTGGCAACTCATATTCGCGAATAGCAATCGTCGGTAAAGAGGCCAAAAAGGCTAGATTAAAAGCAGAGGATGCGGTTCTTGAGGCCAAGGAAGGATGCGTTGTAAACTGGAACAATTATATTACGGCCAATGCCATGATACGATCCAGTAGATCGGCTGTGCAGAGTGCGGAATTGAGCAACGAGAGTAATATTGAAGAAGTTAACATGGGAGTAAAGTCCAATACTGACATTTGGCAGAAGGAAAATACATTACTTGAAGCTAGAATAAATCTCGCGAAATCCAAGAAAGAGAAAATTGTCTCTGGCATAAAGATTATGGCTCTTACGGGAAATCTCAATATGCGATCGGTACTCGAGAGCGTAAAGTCTGCCAAACCTGCAGCCGGTGTGAAAGTCACTCGTCAGCCGCAGCAGCAGCCAAAAAAGTAGGTGTAGATCATGGTAGACAGAAATTCTGAAATGTCGTTGGATGAAGTGCTGTCGTCCATCAAGAAGATGGTAATCGATGAAGTGCCGCCAGTTCTAGAACTGACCGACATGGTATCAAGTGACGGCAGCATCGTGAAAGTGAAAAAGAGCCCGACTCTAGGAAATAAAGATCCCGATATGAGCTCTTTCCTGAAACTCATACAGGAGAACACGGACTCTGGAAGCCGAAAGGAACCTACTCCGGAAATCAAGAAAAGCTTTTCCGATGATGTGTCGGACAGAATCTCATGCTCACTCAGTTGCGAAATTCCAGAGAAAGAAGAAGTGGCACAGTCTTGCAAATCAGAAAAAAACGACATCCTAATGGAAATGGTAAAAGAAACCATGATTTCCCTTATCCAAAGATGGCTGGATGAAAATCTTCGTGATATTGTAAAAGTCGTCGTGGAAGCAGAAGTTAGAAAACTATTTGAGAAAAGATAGAAGACAGCATATCTAAAGCACCTCATGAAATTCATGGAATTGCAATATAAGGCTTTTTTGATATTTTTTTCTTTGTTGATCCTCATAATATTTAGCGCAAAGTCGATGCATATGGAAAATATGCACGGATTATAGTAAAGCCGGTTTAGGATCGCGTCACATTGTATGCATCCTTAAGTAATTCTCAACAGCTTCGGTTAGAGTTTTAAAATTTGCAATCTCGGACCTTACATACCTTTTTAAATTTGCCCAAAAGTCAGGGCTTTTTCCTAGAGACCTAAAGATTCCCGATAGCTTTCAAAGCACCTCATGAAATTCATGGAATTGCAATATAAGGCTTTTCTGATATTTTTTTCTTTGTTGATCCTCATAATATTTAGCGCA
>BNWJ01000025.1 GCA_025998735.1 Alphaproteobacteria bacterium
TAAAATTTAATGAAAAGTTTAGGATTATCGCCGGAATTGTTAACATGAAAAATGGATTTGGACTTGCATGAGAAATAAAATAATGTTACACTGACCTTATCAAAATTCATTACTGGATCTGCGTTTGAGTTATGCAACAGGTCTATTGTAGTGGCATTACGCTCAATTGGTGGATCTATAATTGATGAAGTTGTGGAAAGATATTAGAGGTTTTTTCTTTATGGATGAGGAATCGAATAAAAAGGCTCATGTTATGCGAAAAGACATTTTGCGGGAGTACGATATACGAGGAATAGTTGATCAGAATCTGTTTCTCGAAGACGCCACCAACATAGGCCGCGCCTTCGGTGCGTATCTAATAAAAAAAGATTTGAAAAAGGTATGCGTTGGACACGATTGCCGAAACAGCTCTACCAATCTTTTCAATAAACTCACCAGAGGTCTCATACGTTCAGGCATAGAGGTTGTATCGTTGGGTGTATGTCATACGCCAATGGTATATTATACTGTACACAAAATGAGCCTTGATGCCGGTATTATGGTGACCGGCTCCCACAATCCTCCGGAATACAACGGATTTAAATTTATGCTCGGGCTGGATCCGTTCTATGGAAAAGACATAAAAGTTCTGGCCGAAATGATCGATAACAAGGATTTCGTCGATGGCAACGGCCGCGAAGTTGTGATGAACAACATATTTTCCAGCTACGTAAAAGACATAATCAGCGACTTCAAGTTTTCAAACGATCTGAAAATCGCGTGGGACATTGGCAATGGAGCCACCAGCAACGCGATTAAAGCCATAACATCCCTAATTCCCGGCAAGCATCATCTTTTGTTTGAGGAAATGGACGGTAATTTCCCCAATCGATCTCCGGATCCGGCGACACCAAAAAGCGTAGAATATCTGTCGAAATTCGTTTCCTACAACAATTTCGACGTTGGATTCGCTTTCGACAGTGACGGCGATCGTCTCTGCGTTGTAAATAATGCCGGAGAGATGCTTTACAACGATCAGGTGCTGTCTGTACTTGCCAAAGATTTTCTGAAGAAAAACCCCGGCGCACAGGTGATAGCAGACGTAAAATCCTGCAATAGTTTGTTCAATACCATAAAATCCTGCGGTGGAGTTGGCATTATGGAAAGGGTCGGACACTCGTTCATAAAGGCCCGAATGAAAACCAGCGGCGCACTGTTGGCGGGCGAGACGAGCGGACATTTCTACTTCAAAGACAGATGGTTCGGATTTGACGATGGCGTGTATGCAGCTCTTCGGTGCTTCGAAATTCTCTGTCACGATAAGAATGCCTTTAGTAATTTAGAGTACGGATTCGTTACTCCGGAAATTCGCATCGAATGCGACGAAAAAGAAAAATTTGCTATAATCGAGTCGTTGAAAGCAAAGTTGAAAAGCGGGAGAGTTCCATTCGTCGGAATTGACGGTGTGCGCATAAGCTCCGATTTGGGATGGTGGTTATTAAGGGCGTCCAATACCCAGAATGCACTGTCTCTGAGAGCAGAGGCCAACACAAGCGACGATATGATAAAACTTAAGGCGGATATTTCCAAATATCTATCGGCATATATTCCAAATGTTTCAACTGTCATGTGAGCCAAATGCAGAAAGATAGAGATTTTGTCGATTTTCTGAAGAGCAAAGTGTCGATTCTCGAGATAATCTCGCGGAAGGTAAAACTTACCAAAACCGGCAGAGATTGGTTTGGCCTGTGTCCATTTCATTCGGAAAAGAGTGGCTCCTTCAAGGTTGACCCGGACACCGGACAATACTACTGCTTTGGCTGTGGAGTACATGGCGATGTAATCAGCTTCATAATGGAATTCGAAAAACTAACATTTGGCGAATCTCTGGAATACCTCGCCAATATGTACGGCATTCCGCTCCCACAAAAAAGTAAGGACGTTGCGGATCCGAAGTTAAAAATATATTCCGCTCTCGAGGTCATAAAAAATTGGTTTGTGAAAGAACTGAAAGAGAAATCCGGAGAAAGCGCAAGGAAATATCTTGAATCCAGAAAGATTTCCGGCGAATTCGCCAAGAAATTTCAATTGGGATTCGCGGCAAACAGCAAAGGATTGCTAGCGCATCTACAGAAAGAAAAATTTTTTGAAAGCACGCTGCTAAAGACCGGAATTTTCTTCAAAAATCAGTATAAAAACGAGATTACCAATAGATTCGACGGAAGATTAATGTTTCCGATTCTAGATGCATCTGGCAAATGTGTCGGATTTGGAGGCCGAGCAATAGAAAAGACAGATGCTGCGAAGTACATAAATTCTCCGGAAACCGAAGTGTTCATCAAAAGCGAACATCTGTACGGGTACTCGATCGCCAAACGCAATAAAGCCAAAGAGCTGGTACTGGCAGAGGGATATTTGGACGTGGTCTCCATGCATCAGGCGGGATTCGACGGTGCAGTGGCTCCACTCGGCACATCCATAAGCGAAACCCAAATACGAATGTGCTGGAAAGTCTCTGATAATCCCGTCATATCGCTGGATGGCGATTCTGCTGGAACAAAGGCGTCCTATCGATGGTTGGATAAAATACTGCCGATAGCGTGTCCGGGAAAATCCTTTAAATTCGCTCGACTTCCGCAGGAGGCAGATCCGGATTCTCTGATTTCCAGTGGTAACGCCGATTCCCTCGAGGATGCCATAAAAAATGCCACGACGATGTCCCAATGGCTATGGGATGGTGCGTTCCTACTGCATCCGTCTGAAACGCCAGAGCAAAAAGCCGCCATAATAAAAATGGTGCGGGAAAAAGCTGCGCTCATTCAGGATGCATCCATAAGAAATCTCTATATCCATGATATAAAAGACAGGGAGAGGGACTTATTATATCGCAAAAAGTTCACGGCTAAGGGAAATAAAATAAATATTCGGCCTGTAATAACAGTAAAAGAAAAAATAGAAAAGATTATAGTTGTTACGCTGATAAATCACCCATATATTATTGATAGAGTAGTCGAACACTTTGTTGGATTGGAATTTAATGATAATCAGATGCGCAAATTGAAAGATCGTGTACTTGATTGCTATAACAATTACTACATGAGCGGTAATATCGAGAAATATGCATCGTCGATGAGTGAACTCGCAGGAAGTATTGACGACATATCAAAGGATGTGGCTCTACATGCGTATTTTTCCAGCAAAGATGTTTCTGATGACGAAGCAATAAATGAATGGTGCACTATGTGTGATAGATATTCTTGTGATCATGTAATTATTGAGGATCTGCAGAATGCGGCGAATCGCATGGAGTCTACTTTTTCAGATGGTGATTGGCAAAGGTTGAAGGCATTGAAAAAAGAAACGCTATTAAATGACGTAAAAAAACGGAGGTAAAAGGTGAGTACCATATGCACTCAAGATGAAGAATTTGGTTTTTCTGGATTCCTACGTCGCCACCCTCCTCTGAATGACAGTAGTTTTAGCGTTTTTCGTCATCCAGAACCACGGAGTGGCGTAGGGATCCAGTTGAATAAAATCTACCAATAATATAAGAGGTAAACAGCATGAGCGCGAATTTTGCACAAAAAACTGTAGAGGACTTTGGTAAAGACGATATGAATTCAGATGATGACAAAAAACATGGTGATAATCACCGTGATGATTTAGAAGTAGATTTAAAAAGATTGCTTCTGACGGGAAAAGAAAGAGGTTATATAACCTACGACGAATTAAACGACGCTCTTCCAAAGGAAAAATTCTCAACTGAAAAAATAGATGTGGCCATATCCGGCATCATTGATATGGGCATTCAGATAGTAGAAGCCGAAGATGCTGAAGCTTTTTCTGTGGAAAACGACGAAAAGGCTCCGGTAGAAAATTCTGCAAAAGAGGACGATTTGCTTCGAACAGATGATCCTGTACGCATGTATCTTAGGGAAATGGGAAATGTTGAACTTCTCTCGAGAGATGGCGAGATTGAGCTTGCGAAAAAAATAGAACAGGGATATCTGGATGTTCTCCGTGGTTTATGCGAAAGTCCACGAACATTCGAAAAGTTCGAGCAATGGATAAATGAACTGCAAGATAAAAAAATCATGCTGGCGGATATAATCCAGATAGATACCGGAACTGCTGATGCTGAAAAAGAGGGGCTTGAGGAAGTCGAAGACATATCCAAGGATAGTGAATTGGATGATCTGGCGGAAGCAGAAGAAGACGAATTATCAGATTCGGAATCAATGATTCCCGATGAGGAAGCGCTTTTGCCGTCTGTTATCGCCATTCTAGAAAAGGCCATTGGTTTGCACGTCCAAATAAAGGGAAAGAAAAACCCAGTTAAGCTTAAAGGAGAATTGATTTCTCAGATGAATGCGTTGAAATTGAATCAGGTGACGGTCATTGCTTTATGCGAAGAACTGTACGTACTCAATAGAAAATTGATCAAAAGCGAGACAGCATTGCTAAAATTGGCTCAGGACAACGGTATAAGTCGCGACGGTTTTCTCAAAAATTACTACGGCAACGAGACAAATGAAAAATGGGATTCCAATCTGATGAAATTTTCGAATTGGAAGAAATTCTTTGCAAGTTGCGAAGAAGAAATAAAGCAGCATCAGGAATTGGCGAAATCCGTGGAACAGGCTATGTCGCTGTCGATTAGCGCATTTCGAAAGACAGTGGCTTGCATTCAAAAGGGAGAACGAGAAACCAGCCGGGCAAAAAAAGACATGATTGAAGCCAACCTGCGATTGGTCATATCCATAGCCAAAAAATACACCAATAGAGGTCTGCAATTTTTGGATTTAATTCAGGAAGGAAACATTGGACTTATGAAAGCAGTCGATAAATTCGAATACAAAAGAGGATATAAATTCTCCACCTACGCTACTTGGTGGATTCGCCAGGCCATTACCAGATCAATTGCGGACCAGGCCAGAACAATTCGCATACCAGTTCATATGATCGAGACCATAAACAAGATCGTTCGATCCTCTCGACAGGTGCTGAATGAAATCGGGCGCGAACCAACTCCCGAAGAATTAGCTGCTCGTCTGCATATGCCGGTGGAAAAAGTCCGCAAAGTGCTGAAAATAGCCAAAGAACCCATCAGTCTCGAGTCACCAATAGGAGATGAAGAAGATTCTCATCTTGGAGACTTCATAGAAGATAAAAACATCGCTCTTCCGGTAGAATCCGCAGTAAATTCCAACTTGCGGGAAACAACAACTCTCGTTTTGGCAAGCCTCACCCCAAGAGAAGAGCGCGTTCTTCGCATGCGCTTTGGGATCGGCATGAATACGGATCATACGCTGGAAGAAGTTGGACAACAATTCTCTGTCACTCGCGAACGCATAAGACAAATCGAGGCAAAAGCTCTGAGAAAACTCAAGCACCCAAGCAGATCCAGAAAACTCAAAAGCTTCCTGGATTCGTAACCAACGTGACGTTGGATCCGTTTTCTGCTTCGGTCCGAGACGTATGGGCAGTGGTTGCACCATTGGCATTCCTTAACTAGTCGCCCCTGAAGAAGCGGTTTTTTGTTAAAATTTGAGTGCGTAGGATTGATTTTTAGGTTATAATAATTGCAAGATTTGATTTGGAATCATGAGAAAGGTTGCAAAAAATGACGCCAGAAAAGACAGAGACAAGGCAGTCAGATTTATTTTTAGCACCCCGGTTATTGGAGAGTTTTCAATTAAATATAGCGTGTGATATAATGCCAATAAGTATTGAAATAGGAGAGTATTATGCACTGTAGGTATTGTGGATTGGATAGCAGTTACAAGAATGGTTTTGTCAAAGGAAAACAGAGATATAAAAAAATTGAAAAAACTATTGCAATGGCCGATTAATCGTAGTAGATTCCTACGGCTCTTCGAACCTCTGAAGTGGTTGCACCACAGGCGTTTTTTTAGTAATGCCAATGCGGAGCGCACCGATGTAGGGATCCAGTTGAATAAAATCTACATTTTCAATTTAATTGGTGTATTTCAAGAGGAATAATATAGGAGGTATTTTGATACATAGGACGGCCATAATTTCTCGAAACGCAAAAATCGGAGAAAACGTGAAAATTGGCCCATATTCTGTGATCGGAGAAGACGTCGAGCTCAAAGACAACGTCGAGGTTATGTCTCATGTCTGCATAGATGGTTTTACTACTGTGGGAGATGACACGAAGATATTTCCATTTGCTGCCATCGGTTACAGACCTCAGGACTTGAAATTCCGTGGCGAAATGTCCCGTCTAATCATTGGAAAAAACAATACCATTCGTGAATATGTCACAATGCATCCGGGAACAGAAGGCGGTCGCATGGAAACCGTCGTTGGAGATGGAAATTTATTCATGGTTGGCGTGCACATCGCCCACGATTGCATTATCGGTAATAACATTGTGATGGGGAATAACGTCACTCTCGGGGGACATGTTTCCGTCGGCGACAACGTCATAATAGGAGGCCTTTCCGCGTTTCATCAGTTTGTGAGAATCGGCTGCGGCGCCATAATCGGCGGAATGTCCGGCGTGGAAAAAGACGTAATTCCCTACGGATCTGTAAAAGGAGAGCGCGCCTTTCTATCCGGCGTAAATCTTGTCGGTTTGCGGCGAGCGAACGTTTGCAATAGCGAGATTCATGATGTACAAAAAGCCTGCGACATAATTTTCTCCAACGATAGTACGCTGTTGGATAATCTAGAATCTGCGGAAAATGCATTTCCAAACGAAGACTGCGTGAAGGAAATTATCAAATTCATGAGACAGAAATCCGATAGATCGTTCTGTAAGCCACAACGTGACGTTGGATCCTGATAATGCTTCGCTACCCGTTGCATTGTATGCGAGATGTGCTTGCAATTTAGTAAATACATTTAGGATAAGAAGATGAACAAAGTCCGATGCGTAGGAATAATCTGCGGCAACAGTAATTACCCGCTCCTGGTGGCTCGGGCTTGTGTTGAAAGAAACATTCGATTCTGTCTGTTGCTTTTGAAAGATTGCGTAGATTTGGACGGATTCGATGAACTACGTGTACCTTATATAAGGATAAATCTCGGAGAAATATCAAAAGCACTGAACTTTTTTCATGAAAACGAAGTTACCGAAGTCATTTTTGCTGGCGGAGTAAAACGGCCGAATTTCAGTGGGTTGTCGCTGGATAAAAAGGCTGCATCATGGGTATTGAAGCTCGGAAAGGCCATTTTTTCCGGAGATGATGCCCTTCTGAGAAAATTATCTAGTCTGTTGGAGGAAGAGGGATTCAAGATATTGGCCGGGACGGATCTGCTGGACGACGTCTTTGTGAAAAATGGAGTTCTTAGTAAGCGCCATCCGAGCGAATCCGATCATGAAGACATAAAAAAAGGATTTGAAATCGCAAAAGCCATCGGGAAAATGGACATTGGCCAATCGGTGATTATCTGTGACGGCATAACTCTCGGAGTCGAATGTATTGAAGGCACAGATGCGCTTATCGATCGCTGTGCCCAGCTTCGGAAATCAGATCACGGTGGAATTCTCGTGAAAGTTTCTAAGCCACAGCAGGATTGTCGACTTGATTTGCCCACTATAGGTGTAGATACTATTAATCGATTGAATAAAAACGATTTTTCCGGAGTCGCAGTGGAAGCCGGAAAATGTATCGTTATCAACAAAAAATCTGTAATTGAACAAGTGGATAATTTCTCTATGTTTTTTTGTGGAGTACCAATGTGACATTGGATTCGTCTACTGCTTCGCTCGTACGCAGCGCCGTCTGCAAGATTCCCGCCGTGCCACGTTTGCAGGAACGACGAAGACGATTGGTGCGTCTTCATGTCATGCAAGCCAACATCAAGAAACATCAATAACCATGTTCACATTTAATTTTTTGCGCCCTGCCACTTCTCAAACTCCGTTGTCAAAAGTGGCAAAACCCAATTGATGAACATGGTTAATGTTCAAAGTTACTCCAATATCAATCAGAAGTGATAAGCTTAGGGAAAGGCAGAGGGAGTTGTGGATGAAGCGTCTCTGTAAATGACTCATCAAGATAAGGGAAAGCAAATACTTTAGGCTTATCATTAAACCAGGGGCCGTCAACATTTCCACTGGCGCTATACATTGTCCCGTCGCCATCTTTTTTACCATTCCTGAAATGTCCTTTATAGATACATCCTTCGACATATGTGAGTGTTCCTTCTCCCTGTGGCATGTTATTCTGCCACTCTCCCTCATAGACATTGCCATTGGCGTACTGCATTCGTCCGTGTCCTTGTCGCATGCCATTCTGCCACCCTCCCAGATAGACACCTTCATCGGCGTACTGCACTTGCACTTGTCCTTCTCCCTGTGGCATGTTATTCTGCCACTCTCCCTCATAGACATCGCCATTGTGGTACTGCATTCGTCCGTGTCCTTGTCGCACGCCATTCTGCCACCCTCCCAGATAGACATCTCCATTGGCGAATGTGTATTTTCCTTCCCCATGTGGCCTATTTTTCATCAATTCCCCTCGATAGACAGTTCTATCGGCGAACTGCACTTGTCCTTTTCCATCTGGCATGTCATTCCGCCACTCTCCCTCATAGACATCGCCATTGTGGTACTGCATTCGTCCGTGTCCTTGTCGCACGCCATTCTGCCACCCTCCCAGATAGACATCTCCATTGGCTAATGTGTATTTTCCTTCCCCATGTAGCCTATTTTTCATCAATTCTCCTCGATAGACAGTTCCATCGGCGTACTGCACTTGTCCTTTTCCATCTGGCATGTCATTCCGCCACTCTCCCTCATAGACATCGCCATTGTGGTACTGCATTGTTCCTGCTCCATCTCTTTTGCCATTCTTGAAATGTCCCATATAGAACTCTCCATTGGCTAATGTGTGTTTTCCTTCCCCCTGTGGCGCATCTTCTTGCCACTCGCCATTATAAATGCCTCCATCGGAGTACCACATTCGTCCTCTTCCGTGTCGCATGTTATTCAGCCACTCTCCCTCATAGACATCGCCATTGTGGTACTGCATTCGTCCGTGTCCTTGTCGCATGCTATTCTGCCACCCTCCCAGATAGACATCTCCATTGGCTAATGTGTATTTTCCTTCCCTATGCGGCCTATTTTTCATCAATTCCCCTCGATAGACAGTTCCATCGGCGAACTGCACTTGTCCTTTTCCATCTGGCATGTCATTCCGCCACTCTCCCTCATAGACATCGCCATTGTGGTACTGCATTGTTCCTGCTCCATCTCTTTTGCCATTCTTAAAATGTCCCATATAGGACTCTCCATTGGCTAATGTGTGTTTTCCTTCTCCCTGTGGCGCATCTTCTTGCCACTCGCCATTATAAATGCCTCCATCGGAGTACCACATTCGTCCTCTTCCGTGTCGCATGTTATTCAGCCACTCTCCCTCATAGACATCGCCATTGTGGTACTGCATTCGTCCGTGTCCTTGTCGCATGCTATTCTGCCACCCTCCCAGATAGACATCTCCATTGGCGAATGTGTATTTTCCTTCCCCATGTAGCCTATTTTTCATCAATTCTCCTCGATAGACAGTTCCATCGGCGAACTGCACTTGTCCTTTTCCATCTGGCATGTCATTCCGCCACTGTCCCTCATAGACACTGTCGTCGCGGTACCGCATTCGTCCGTTTCCGTGTCGCATGCCATTTTGCCAATCTCCCTCATAGACACTGCCGTCGTGGTACCGCATTTCTCCTTTTCCGTCTCGCTTATCAGCCTTCCACCCTCCACGATAAACGCTTCCGTCGCTGTACCGCATTGTTCCAAATACATCTCTTTTACCATTCACCCAATTTCCATCATAAGCGTCTCCATTGGCAAAAACGCACACTCCTTTTCCATGCGCCAAATCCGCCACACAAGAGCCGTTATAGCAGTTCCCATCGGCGCGCCTCATTGTTCCTCTTCCCTCCATTTTACCATTCACCCAATTTCCATCATAAGCGTCTCCATTGGCAAAAACGCACACTCCTTTTCCATGCGCCAAATCCGCCACCCAAGAGCCGTTATAGCGGCTCCCATCGGCGCGCCTCATTGTTCCTCTTCCCTCCATTTTACCATTCACCCAATTTCCATCATAAGCATCTCCATTGGCAAAAACGCGCACCCCTTTTCCATGTGGCAAATTCGCCACCCAAGAGCCGTCATAGGTTTCCCCATTGACCGATGCGTACTTTCCTCTTCCTTCCATTTTACCATTCACCCAATTTCCATCATAAGCGTCTCCATTGGCAAAAACACATCTTCCATTTCCGTCCATTTTACCATCCCGCCAGTTTCCCTCACATTGGAATTCGTGGTTCGATTTGCATTGTCCCGCTCCTTCTGCCGCACCATCTTTCCATTCTCCATCAAAGAATATGCCATCGTCGAACCACATCTTTCCTTTTCCATGTTGGCGATCATCCTTCAATTGGCCAACATAGACACCGATACCTTCGATTTGTTTCGTTCTTATTTTATTGTCGTTTTCATTCACCATTTGCTGACCACCGCCAAGCGATCCTTCTGCAATTCCTAAAGTTGCTACTACCATTGCAGACGCACAGATGATCATTGATTTGCTTATTTTCATTTATCTATTCTCCATTAACGAAGGTGATAGCGTAGACATGAGTTGATTTTATCGAGCACCTTAAAATTCCAGCAACCTGAATTGCCGAAACTTCATCTGTTTCAAAAAAAAACAACTCCATTCTACACTATCACCTTAACGAAAGCTAAAGTCACGAATAGAGCATAGAAAAATTTTCCGCAAAAATCAAGAAAAAAATGCACTCTCAATGCATTATATCTCTCCAAGTTGAGAAATTGGACTTGTGGATGTTTGAGAATCGTCAACAAGATGCTCTCCGTTTGTCGATTGGGCGATACTTCAGTGCAAATCGTAGAGTTTTTCTAGAAAATGTATATCGAAATCTGCGTTGATGACATTTGCATCGTCGGCCAATTCGATGTGGAGAGGAATTAGCGTGTCCACCCCTTCGATTACGCATTCTCTCAGGGCACGACGCAATCTTGCGAGACATTGCTCGCGGTCATTTGCGTGCACAATGAGCTTGGCGATCAGACTATCGTAGTATGGAGGGATTTTGCACCCGTCATAGAGAGCACTGTCCACGCGGACTCCAGGTCCTCCAGGACAATGATAATTGGTAACAGTTCCCGCTGACGGAATAAATGTCTTGGGATTTTCTGAATTTATTCTGCATTCGATGGCGTGTCCCCTGAAGCTGACATCATCCTGAGTGACGGAAAGTTTCTGGCCATCTGCCACCAGAATCTGCTCCCTTATTATATCGACTCCGGTGATAATTTCGGTTACCGGATGCTCCACCTGTATGCGGGTATTCATCTCTATGAAGAACAGTTGTTTGTTTTCGTAGAGAAATTCCAGCGTTCCCACTCCGACGTAGCCTAGTTCTGCCATGGATTCTGCGATTTTCCGCCCGAATTCGTCTCTGAATTCCGGAGTTAACACCGTACTTGGAGCTTCCTCCCATACTTTTTGATTTCGCCTCTGAAGCGAGCAGTCCCTTTCACCCAGATGAACGGCGTTTCCATACTTATCGGCTATGATTTGAAATTCGATGTGTCGAGGTCTTTCCAGATATTTTTCCAGATATACCCGATCATTACCAAAGGAAATTCCCGCTTCCCTTTTGGCAGTTTCGTATGCTTCTACAAAGTCAGCTTTGGATCTGGCCACTTTCATGCCACGTCCACCACCGCCACCGGCCGCTTTTATTAGGACGGGATATCCGATTGCCTCTATCTGACGAAGTGCTTTCTCTATGGAGGTGACTGCGCCTTCGGATCCCGGAACCGTCGGCAATCCGAATCTTGCAATGGTTTTCTTGGCCATAATTTTATCGCCCATCATGGCTATGTGATCGGCCTTGGGACCTATGAACTTCAAGCCATGCTCTTCCACCATGTGGGCAAATGTTGCATTTTCGCTTAGAAATCCGAATCCCGGATGAATTGCATCTGCGCCCGTAATACACGCCGCAGAAATAATGGCCGGAATGTTGAGATAGCTCTCCCGCGGTTGTGGAGGTCCTATGCAAACGCTTTCATCAGCAAGACGGACAGACATAGCTTCGGCGTCTGCTGTGGAATGCACGGCAACAGTCTGGATTCCGAGATCTTTACACGCCCTCAGAATACGAACAGCGATTTCACCTCTGTTTGCAATCAATATTTTATTTATCATTCAAAAACACTACTCGATTCATTCAATAATAACGACCGGATCACCGTATTCAACCGGCTGCGAATCTCTCACAAAAATATGCTTGATCACTCCCGAACGCGGAGCCTTTACCATATTCATAACCTTCATCGCCTCTATGATGAATAAAGTCTGCCCTTGAGTTATAGTACTTCCAACGAAGATGAAAGGCTCGGCACCTGGTCCCGGCGATAGATATATCGTTCCAACCATTTGGGCTTCTATGACTCCCGGATGATTTTCTAGCCTCGTCTCTGGCTCGATGGCAGGATTTGCGGCTATTCCACCATTGGCCACCATATTTGGGCTTGATGAAATAACATTATTATTGACAGCGGAAACCGGAACTACGGTTTGAGGAATGGTGCGCAATACTTTTATTCGCAGTGAATCAACCTGATATTCTATTTCGGTTAAATCTGTCTCTCTGAGGAGTTCTGCCAAAGCTCTAACGGCATCGGGATCTATCTTAAGATGCTGAGACACATACACTCCTTCTTAGCCAATGCCAACAATTAATGGTGGGCGTAGCAGGGATCGAACCTACGACCACTACGATGTCAACGTAGTGCTCTACCGCTGAGCTATACGCCCGAATAACTCTCATAGAAGGTATATAATCCCTTTTTTTTCTTTTTTCAAGTGCTGAACAATACAACAAATCACATCTGTTGAAGAAATCACTCATTATAAAGGTTAAAGTTGTGGGCCAAATTTAGATCTGGAACCGCTGATTATCATGACCAAAAATCGATCTACGCAACAAATCTAACATATGAAAATCAATCAAGTAATTTCGCATTCTCCAACAATTATACAACACTATTTCTACAATGTAGATTTATCGTTGCTTTAGTATGCGACATCGACTAGACTCTAAAGCGCAGTGCGTGAGAACACGTGAGCAATGTAATCTCTGTGGCCTATTTTTATGAAGGGAACTGTCGCTGTATCGGTCGTGGCCGGTATATATGGTGCCCACCTGGGATCTGGCCACACGAAGATCCTGGGCCACGGTTCTCAGGTCTGCGTGCGTTAATGGAGTTGATGATGTACGATAAAAATAATGTGTTTTATAAGATTCTTCAGTCTGAAATCCCTTCCAAGAAGATATATGAAGACGGTGTAGCACTGGCTTTTTATGACATAAATCCCGTATGTAAAGTGCATGCTTTAGTAATTACGAAGGCGTTGTATGTGGATTTCCATGATTTCGTATCCAAGGCATCACCAGAAGAAGTAGGCGCATTTTTTGGCGCAGTCGCCAAGGTTGCCAAACTATTAGAAGTCGATGAAAGCGGCTATAGAATAGTCAGCAATATTGGTAAGGATTCTAGACAAGAAGTACCTCATTGCCATGTTCATATTTTAGGTGGAGAGCAATTGTGCCAGTCCTCTAAGTAAATACTTGCATCCGTAGCTCAGCTGGATAGAGCGTCTCCCTCCGGAGGAGAAGGTCGTGGGTTCGAATCCCGCTGGGTGCACCACTCAAATTTCAGGGAAAAATGCCCAAATGCATCACTTCGAAAATCTTCATTTTCTCGATTTTTTACTACTATTTTACTACTTTTTTCGAAGTTGGAGTTATTAGTAATTAAGTTTAGTTCTTGATATTTCCGGTGGCCGGCTGTATTAATAGCATCTGAGCATGCCTTTATTGTGGCTTCAAATCCCAAAATGCCTATCTCTAGATAATCTAAATACCGAAGAGCGATTCCTGCCTTTTCTAAAATCTTTGTTTTTTGCATTTTTTACTACCTTTGTGCTACTTTATGCCGTAAAGCGCCTCATTTTTTAGGAATTGAAGCGCCATTGTTGTACTACTTTTCTTTATCCGTTCAGCATAAAGTCATTTTTATGTGATTTTCTCTCATTTCTGATTACCCTTACCACCCTTCTCGTCTTTTCATTCAAAATAAGATGTGCTAAGCTGTTGATGTATTTAACCAAATGAGGAGCTATGCATCTTAGAAAAACAGGGGGCGTATCGGATTTGTCAAAGTGCATTGAA